>SHXM01000010.1 GCA_009693325.1 Rhodoferax sp. | reverse complement strand
GACCTGGAATGCCGGTGCCTGGCCAGGGCAATTGTCCAGACACGGTCTTGTGCGAGGGCGCACCGGCAGTTGTTGGTGGACGTATCGGCTACCGCACGTCAGGACCTGCAGACAGGCATACAGCGCGTGGTGCGGGCTCTGGTGAAGGAGCTGATCAACAAACCGCCGGCGGGTTTTCGGGTGGAGCCGGTCTACCTGACGGAGCAGGGTGGCGCCTGGCACTACCGCTACGCGCGGGCATGGACTGCACAGGCAATGGGCCTGCCACCTGAGTTGCTGCCGGACGAGCCGGTTGATCGCTGGGCTGGAGACGTAGTGCTGGTAGCAGACCTTACCTCTGCCTACGCGGTGGAAGCAGAAAAGGCAGGGGTTTTCTCGGCTTTGAAGCAGGACGGTATCGGCCTGTATTTTTGTGTTTATGATTTATTGTCGATACAGCGCCCGGAGTTTTTCCCTCCGGATCAGTTCGGATTTTTGGATTGGATCAAGACGGTGGTGCGGGTGGCTGATGGTGCGATTTGCATCTCAAGGGCTGTGGCTGATGATTTGGCAGCATGGGTATCGAGCGCAGACGCGAACCGCGCGCGACCGGTCCGCATTGACTGGTTTCATCTGGGCGCGGACATCGAAAATTCGGTTCCGTCCAAGGGGCTGCCGAAAAATGCCGGGAGCGTGTTGGCCCGAATCAAAGCGCGGCCCAGTTTTCTGATGGTCGGCACCATTGAGCCACGCAAGGGTCATTTGCAGACCATCAAGGCCTTCACCCGGCTTTGGCAGGCCGGGCAGGATGTCAATCTGGTGGTGGTCGGCCGTGAAGGTTGGCGCGGTGTGCCAGACGACGCGCGACGCAGCATACCGCAGACGATGGCATGCCTGCGCAGCCATGCCGAGCTGGGTAAGCGATTGCTATGGCTGGAGGATGCCAGTGACGAGTACCTTGAGCAGGCTTACGCTGCCAGCACGTGCCTGATTGCCGCCTCTGAAGGAGAGGGCTTTGGGTTGCCCTTGATTGAGGCCGCCCAGAGGAGGATGCCGATCCTGGCACGGGATATCCCCATATTCCGGG
Organism: Rhodoferax sp.; assembly: GCA_009693325.1. GTDB lineage: Bacteria > Pseudomonadota > Gammaproteobacteria > Burkholderiales > Burkholderiaceae_C > Rhodoferax. Next base: position 33,442 of record SHXM01000010.1, on the reverse strand, counting down.
AGGTAGCAGGTGGCCATGCCCATTTCTTTGACGGTCTGGCGCCCGAGGATCTGGCGGATGCAGTGATGGACTGGCTGAGGCTGTCAGAATCCGGGCAAGCGCCGACATCTGCCCAGATGCCCTGGCTGACCTGGCGGCAAAGCACAGACATGCTGCTGACACGACTTGAATTGAATTGACGTGACTTAAATGGACGATAGCAGCACTCCGACTATGAAAACCGCAGTGATCACTGGCGTGGCTGGGCAGGATGGCGCCTACCTGGCGCGTTTGCTGCTGGATAAGGGCTACCAAGTGCACGGTACCCTGCGGCCGGATGGCAGCACCGATTTGTGGCGGCTTGACAGCTTGGGCCTGCGCAATCACCCGCACTTGCATTTGCTACAGCATGACCTGTGCAGCCTGGCGGACAGCCTGGCCCTGATGGACCGATTGCAGCCACAGGAGGTTTATCACCTGGCGGCCCAAAGTTCGGTAGCCAAAAGTTTTGAAGAACCGCATGCCACGGTGAACGGCATTCAGCAAGCCACCCTGAATCTGCTGGAGGCCATTCGGCAGGTCACTCCGACAACGCGGTTTTTTGAGGCCGGTACGTCGGAAATTTTTTCCCACAAGGATTCAGCAATGTACAACGAGCTGACCGCGCTGCACCCACGCAGCCCTTATGGTCTTGCCAAGCTAAGTACTTACTGGACGACCGTCAATTACCGCGAGAGCTTTAATGTCTTTGGGTCCGTAGGGATTTTGTTTAACCATGAAAGCCCCCTGCGTGACCAGCGCTTTGTGACACGCAAGATCACGAGTGCAGCGGCCTGCATCGCGAAGGGGCAGGAGCTAGTGCTGGAGCTGGGCAATCTTGAGGTCAGGCGAGACTGGGGCTTCGCTGCAGACTATGTGGAAGGAATGTGGCGAATTTTGCAGGCCAAACAAGCGGATACCTTTGTCCTTGCCACGCAAAACAGCCAATCAGTACGAGATTTTGTGCGCCTGGCATTTGCAAGCGCAGGCATCGGGTTAGCTTTCCAAGGGTGCGGCGAACAAGAGATTGCGGTGGTCACTGATTTTTTAGAAGGTTTTCCAGACCTGTCTTCCAACTTACACACCGGGCAAATCGTGGTCAGAGTCAACCCCGGCTTTTACCGTCCTTTAGAGGCCGGCCTCGCGGTAGGGGATGCCTCCAAAGCAAAGTTGCAGTTAGGATGGCAAGCCACGACCAAACTACAACAACTGTGCCAGATCATGGTGGAAGCCGACATGGCACGTCTGAGCCGAAAGTGACTGTGCGCACTACAGAATCAACAGGGCCAAGCGTCTCAGTCCATTTGGACCGAATTCCCTTGCTTAATGGGGTGGATCAGGAGACGCTGAACATGGTGGCGTCTTTTTTGCGGGTTAGCGAATTCGCCAGGGGTGGCCGTGTGCTGGAGAAGGGAGGCACCGGCGAGCATTTGCTGTTTACCCTTTCGGGCCGGTTGCAGGTGGTGGATTTGACTGTAGATGGTAAGGAAATTGGGCTCAATTTTCTGGGCGCTGGGGACTACTTTGGCGAGTTGTCAATCATTGATGGCTTGCCACGGTCAGCTTCGGTTGTGGCATGCGAAAGGTCATTGGTGGCATCTCTGCCGCGCAGCCAAGCCCTCCACCTGATCTACCATTGTCCGCTGGTTGCGGAGCGCTTGCTCAAGCGCATGGCTGCGACCGTTCGCATGGCGGCCAACTATCGCACCATTCTTGGCATGCCCAGCGCCCCCCAGCGGATTTTTGCCCTGTTGAACCAATTTTCGAAGGTGGCACCCGGTGGCTTGGTGGTCATCGACAATATGCCGACCCAGCAGGAAATTGCCATCATGGTCAACACCAGTCGGGAGACGGTGTCTCGAGCTCTTCATATTTTGATTCAAAACGGCGTGGTCGAGAAGGATTTGCGGCGCCTAATCATACGTTTGCCTGACCGTCTGCGGCAGGCAGTGAGCTCGGATGGTGAACTCCGTGCATGAGTTCTCAGGTATTGCGGATTAAATTTTCTTCCTTGAGGTTTATTAGAAGTTCATGAACCGGTTATTTGGTAGTTTTTTTCTGATTTTGTCAGCCAAGTTGCGTGAGGAAGACAAGGTCAAACACATGGTCTGGAGTTTTTTCCTGACTCTGGCTGCCCTTTTGTTATGGCCTCCGGAAAAGGCTTTTGCCGCCGTATTTCTTATCGGACTGGCCAAAGAGTGCTGGGATTTGCGATTTGGCAGCGGCTTTTGTTTTTATGACATGGCGGGCAACCTGATTGGCAGTTTAGCTGGCCTGGGATTCGGTCTTTCGGTGCTTGCTGCCTTGCCTATCTTATGAGAGTGCTGGTCAACGCGACACCACTGCTGACAACCTTGACGGGCATCGGGCAGTACATCCGGCACCTGTTCATGGCCTTGCAGAAAACTGGCAAAACCGAACTGCGTTTGTATTCGGGTTTGAGCTGCGCCGATCGGGTGACCCTGCCGCCAGAGGGCGAAAGCGCCAAACGGCAGCGCGGTTACGGCTGGCTGCAGCGCTTGGTTCCCAAGCCTCGCGGCCTGCGCCTGGTGGCAGAGAAACTAATGTTCGCACACCACAGTCGCTGGCAGGCAAAGACCGACCTGTACCACGAGCCCAACTACCTCGCCCTGCCCTACCATGGTCCGCTGGTTTTGACTGTCTGCGACATGTCCTGCTTCGATCATCCACAAACCCATCCGCAGGACCGCGTGCGTCTGATGGAAAAGCATTTGCCTGAGTCGTTGCAAAGAGCGGACCAGATTATTGTGATTTCGAAGGCATCCGGAGATGCGCTGCAACGCTGGTTCAGTATTGAGCCATCGCGCATCACGACAACCTATCTTGCGGCTGATGCGCGTTTTCGGCCTCGTGACGCTGCTGCGCTTGTTCCAACATTGGCGGGGTTAGGGCTAGCGCCCGGGCAATATATTCTGAGCGTGGGCACGCTGGAGCCCCGCAAGAACCTGGGGACCTTGTTTGCAGCTTACGGCCGGTTGCCTGCCAGACTCCGAGCGATTTATCCGCTGATCGTAGGGGGCATGCGCGGTTGGCTGACAGGGCAATTACTCAAGTCGGCAGAAGATATGTTGAAGCGACAAGAGATCAGGCTCCTGGGCTATGTGCCCGACGCCCTGATACCGCCCTTGTTTGCTGGCGCAGCAGTTTTTTGTTATCCGTCCCGTTATGAGGGCTTTGGCCTGCCCGTACTGGAGGCCATGGCATCGGGTGTGCCTGTAATCACTTCCAACACCACGTCTTTGCCTGAAGTGGTGGGCGATGCAGGGGTCATGTTGGACCCCGACGATGTTGAGGGCCTGACCGATCGGCTACAGCAATTGCTGGAGGACCGCGTCGCTGCCGCAACATTGGGCGGGCTAGGCTTGGCTCGGGCACAAACCTTCAGTTGGGCGCGTTGCGCAGATGAGACCTTGGCTGTTTACGAAGCTGCAGTTGCCGGCAGAGGAGTACGCGTTGGCTAAGCTGCGGGTCCTTCACATTTACCGCACCTATTTTCCTGAGACACAGGGCGGTGGGCAGGAGGCCATCCGCCAGCTGGCATTGGCGACGCGAGACTTGGGCATTGAAAATACCATTTTTACACTGGCCCGCAATCCAACACCACCGGAGATGGTCTTGCCAGAAGGTAGGCTAATTCGGTCACGGGCCTGGTTGGAAGTCGCCTCTTGTGATGTCGGCGGGAGAGATTCTTTTTTACGCTGCCGAGAGGCGGCAGACCAGTGCGACATCATTCAGATCCATTTCCCATGGCCCTTCGCAGACCTGATGCTGCCCTTTATTCGAAGGCGCGGGCAAGCGGTGGTGGTTACCTATGTGTCAGACATCGTCAGGCAGAAGGGCTTAGGACACCTATATGCACCGCTGCGCAAAAAGCTGCTCGGGCATGCGGACAGCATCGTTGCCTCATCTGCCAATTACGCGAGCAGCAGCGACATCCTGAAGCAGTATGAGGATAAGCTGGACGTGATTCCTCACTGCCTTGAGGATGCGCCGACGAGTGACCCGGAATTGCTCCGACATTGGGAGGCGCGGCTGGGTAATCGATTCCTGTTGTTTGTGGGGGTGCTGCGATACTACAAAGGCTTGAGCATCTTGCTCGAAGCAGCCCGGCACACCAAGGCAGATATCGTCATACTGGGCGAGGGTCCGGAAGGGAGCAGATTGCGCCGGGCAGTTCAACGGATGGGGTTGAAAAATATTCACTTTGTTGGAGCGTTGCCGGATGCCGACAAAAACGCCTTGTTTTCACTGTGCCGGGCAGTCGTATTACCGTCCCACCTGCGCTCCGAGGCCTTCGGCATGACACTTTTAGAAGGTGCGCGTGCGTCCAAGCCCTTGATCTGCTGCGAAATCGCCACAGGCACAACAGCGATCAATCTGCATCTTGAAACCGGATTGGTAGTACCGCCTAGCGATCCGGCCTCATTGGCACAGGCCATCAACCGATTGATGACTGATGATGCGCTGAGCCTGAAACTCGGACAAGGCGCACGGGCACGCTGGCAACGGTATTTCACACCTGTTGTTGTGGGACAGGCCTACAAAAATCTTTATGAAAAACTGATCGTGGCCAATGTTAAGAGGGCTGGCATTTTGACGCAGGAAGCGCGCTTGCGTGCATAGATATTCATGGCTGGCGTCGATGCTTAGCGACTGGGACAACAAATGGCTGGCCCGTCTGGGGTTTGGATTGGCAGCGTTGATGCTGACCATCGGGGCCGAATGGTACCGCTCTGAATTCGGAACACGTCTGGATGAGGGCTTGCGAGACCAGTTTTTGGTACGCGTGGTTGATACCAGCCCCGAGAATCGCTTAACGGTGGTCGACATCAATGAACAAGCATTGCAGCGAGTTGGGCTGTGGCCCTGGCCGCGAGCCAGGTTGGCCGACCTGGCAGAAATATTGCTCGGAGTTTATGGGGCGCGCAGTGTTGGCTTTGATATCGTTTTCCCTGAAAGCACTGATGGGCCGGGTGAGGCGAGGTTGCGCTCATTGGCAATGAATGGGCCGCTGGCATTGGCACAGATTTTTGATTTCACGCAACGAGACAGCGCAGTCGAGCAGGGACAAGTAGCAGGGGGTAAAAACCTGGTCCCAGGTGCAGCGAGCGTCGCAGCGTACGGCTACATTGCCAACCACTCGGGGCTTTCCAACGCACGCTGCGTCGGCAATATTGGTTACCAACCGGACGCCGATGGCGTACTCCGCCACACCCCGGCTTACATAAGATTTGGCGGACAACTCTACCCCAGCTTCGCCGAGGCGCTGCTGGCCTGTGCCCAGCGTTTGCCCCAGGCAGGCAGCATACAGGGCTCGAGCGCGACCGCACTGTCGGTCAACAGGCAAGGGGAGTGGCGCGTCCCTTACCGATATGCGCCCGAATCCTACACCGTCATTTCTGCCGCGGATGTGCTTGATGAGACTGCACCGAGGTCACTGATTGCCGGGCGGCATGTGCTGGTAGGTTCATCTGCTCTGGGCTTGGGCGACCGGGTGAGCACCCCTTTGTCGCCACTTAGCTCAGGCTTCATGGTGCACGCAGCCAGTGTGTCTGGCATGCTCGATCTTGCGGAGGGGAAAACAGGGCCGTCGTGGTCCGGACGCGCAGGCATGATCGCCTGGACCACGCTCAGTCTTGCGCTGGCACTTTTCGGTATCGCCAAACTGTCCGCATGGCGCGGGATTGCCCTGCTGTTGGGCTTAGCGCTGGGGTGGCTGATTTTGGCGTTTTTCGGCGTAACGCGACAGGCTGAGTGGTCGGTGACGGCACCGCTTTGGGCCTACGCTTTGCTACTCATTACGGCTGTTCCCTATGAGTGGTGGCAGGCCCAACGTGAATCAAAACGCCTGCTGGCCACTTTTTCTCACTATGTAGCCCAACCCGTGCTGGATGAAATTGTGCGTTTGGGGCTCGCTCACAGCCTGAAGCCAAAGCTTTGTGATGTGACCGTGCTGATCGCCGACATGGAGGCTTACACACAGACCACATCGTCTTTATCGCTCAATGAAGCGGCAGATCTGACCAAAGATTTCCTGGGCTGCTTGACGCGGCCCGTACTGGGGTGGCGCGGAACCCTTGACAAATACAGTGGCGATGGCTTGGTAGCTTTCTGGGGCGCGCCATTGGCTTGTCCGGATCAATCGGACCGCGCGGTGAGCGCAGCGCTGGAGGTCATCGAAGAGGTAGCTCAATTCAACCAGGCCCGGGCGCTCAAAAAGCTGCCGCCCTTGCGGGTGCGCATCGGCATTGAGAGTGGCCAAGCACTGGTCGGTGATTTGGGTACAACTTTTCGAAGCACCTACACGGCTGTGGGTGACTGCATCAATTTCGCCTCCCGTCTGGAAGCCGCCGCCAAAGATTACCCCAACAGCCTGTTGATCGGGCCGGTTGCAAATGGTCGGCTGTGCCAACACCGTACAGTATCGTTGGGTTCGCTGTCACTGAGGGGGACTCAGACCACCATTGAAGTGTTCGCCCTCAAGGCCTGAGCAAGCGCATCTCCGCCGCCCGCGCATGGGCCTGCAACCCCTCGCCATAGGCCAGCTCGGCGGCGATGGGACCCAGCACCTGGGCGCCAGCCTGGGTGACCTCGATCAGGCTGCTGCGCTTTTGAAAGTCATACACGCCCAGCGGCGAGCTGAAGCGGGCCGTGCCGCTAGTGGGTAGCACATGGTTGGGCCCAGCGCAGTAGTCGCCCAGGCTCTCGCTGCTGAAGGCACCCAGAAAAATGGCGCCGGCGTGTTTGAGCAAGGGCTCCCAGCGCTGGGGCTCGCGGGTGCTTACCTCCAGGTGCTCGGGCGCGATGCGGTTGCTCAGTGCGCAGGCCTCTTCCATGCTGCGGGTGAGGATCAGGGCGCCGCGCTCGTTGAGAGAGCGGGCAATGATGACCGCGCGCGGCATGCCGGGCAGCAGGCGGGTGATGCTGGCCTGCACGGCAGCAATATAGGCCGGGTCGGGGCAGAGCAGGATGCTTTGCGCCAACTCGTCATGCTCGGCCTGGGAGAACAGGTCCATCGCCACCCAGTCGGGCGGCGTGCTGCCGTCGGCCAGCACCAGGATTTCACTCGGGCCGGCGATCATGTCGATGCCCACGGTGCCAAAGACGCGCCGCTTGGCGGCCGCCACATAGGCATTGCCCGGGCCGGTGATCTTGTCCACCTTGGGGACAGTGGCAGTGCCATAGGCCAGCGCGGCCACGGCCTGCGCGCCGCCGATGGTGAACACCTGGCTGACCCCGGCCAGATGGGCGGCCGCCAGCACCAGCGGGTTTTTCTCGCCCTGCGGGGTGGGCACTACCATGATGATCTCGGCCACGCCGGCCACCTGGGCGGGTATGGCGTTCATCAGCACCGACGAGGGGTAGGCTGCCTTGCCACCTGGCACATAAATGCCTACCCGGTCTAGCGGCGTGACCTTCTGGCCCAGCAGGGTGCCGTCGGCGTCTCGGTACTGCCAGCTGCGGCCGGTGGCCTGCTTTTGCGCCTCGTGGTAGGTCCGCACCCGCTGCGCGGCGACTTGGAGCGCCTGGCGCTGGGCGGCGGGTATGGCGTCAAAGGCGCGCTGCAGCTCGGCCGGGGTAACGCTAAGCTCGGCCAGGCTGCTGGCGTCCAGGGCATCGAAGCGGCGGGTGTAGTCCAGCACGGCGGCGTCGCCGCGCTGCTGCACGTCGGCCAGGATGTCGGCCACACGCTGCTCAATGGCAGCATCAGCCTGCGCCGACCAGTGCAGCCGCGCCTGAAACTCTGCCTCAAAACCGGCGTCAATCGTTGACAGGTATAGGGGCGTGGCCACCAAGTTCATTGCAATTGGCGCAGCGGCTCAGGCCGCGACCGCGCTGGCAAAGGCGTCGATGATGGCCCGCATAGGCGCCTGTTTTAGCTTGAGCGAAGCCTGGTTGACGATCAGGCGGGCGCTGATGTCCATGATGTGCTCTACCTCCACAAGTTGGTTGGCGCGCAGGGTGTTGCCGGTGGAGACCAGGTCGACAATGGCATCCGACAGGCCCACCAGCGGCGCGAGCTCCATGCTGCCGTAGAGCTTGATGAGGTCTGCATGCACACCCTTGGCAGCAAAAAACTCGCGCGCGATGGCCAGGTATTTGGTGGCAACGCGCAGGCGCGCGCCCTGGCGCACCGCAAAGGCGTAGTCAAAGTCAGATCGCACCGCCACGCTGATGCGGCAGCGCGAGATGCCCAGGTCCAGCGGCTGGTAGAGGCCTGCTGCGCCAACACTGCCGCCCCACTGGGCAAGGTGCTCAATCAGGGTGTCGCGGCCGGTGATGCCCAGATCAGCCCCGCCCTGTTGCACATAGGTGGGCACATCGGAGGCGCGTACCACCAGCACCCGCACACCGGGCTGGCTGGTGTCGAGAATCAGCTTGCGCGAGGTGTCCGGGTCGTCCAGCACCTCAATGCCAGCGGCGCGCAGCAGCGGCAGGGTTTCCTCAAAAATACGTCCCTTGGACAGGGCTAAGGTGATCATTTGATGCGCTCGATGTCGGCGCCCAGGGCGCGCAACTTGGCCTCCATCTGGTCATAGCCACGGTCGAGGTGGTAGATGCGGTCGACCAGGGTCTCGCCCTGGGCCACCAGGCCGGCAATCACCAGGCTGGCCGAGGCGCGTAAATCGGTGGCCATCACGGTGGCGCCAGAGAGCTTGGGCACGCCCGCCACCAGCGCCAACTTGCCATCGATCTGGATGTTGGCACCCAGGCGCACCAGTTCGTTGACATGCATGTAGCGGTTCTCGAAGATCGTCTCGGTGACCTTGGCTGTACCCACCGATACGCAGTTCAGCGCCATGAACTGGGCCTGCATGTCGGTGGGGAAACCCGGGTATTCGGTGGTGCGAAAGCTCTGCGCACGCAAGCGGCCGGCGGCCTGCACCCGGATGCCACCGGCCACGGCGGTGACCTGCGCGCCAGCATCGCGCAGCTTGTCAATCACCGCTACGAGGTGCTCCGCACGGCCATTGCGCAGCAGCACATCGCCACCGGCGGCGGCCACCGCGCATAAAAAAGTACCGGTCTCAATTCGGTCTGCCACCACCTGGTGGCTGGCTCCCTGGAGCTGCTCGACCCCCTGGATGCGGATGCGGCTGCTGCCGTGCCCCTCAATGCGGGCGCCCATGGCAATCAGCATCTCTGCAAGGTCTGGAATCTCGGGCTCCTGGGCGGCGTTTTCAAGCACCGTCTCGCCCTCGGCCAGGCAGGCGGCCATCAGAAAGTTTTCGGTGCCGGTGACGGTGACCATGTCGGTGGCAATGCGCGCGCCACGCAGCTTGGAGCGCCCGGGTTGCAAACGGGCCACCATATAGCCCTGCTCGATCGCGATCTCAGCGCCCATGGCGGTGAGGCCTTTGATGTGCTGGTCTACCGGCCGCGAGCCAATGGCGCAGCCGCCCGGCAAAGACACTTTGGCATGGCCGAAACGCGCCAACAAGGGACCCAGTGCAAGCACGGAGGCTCGCATGGTTTTAACCAGTTCATAGGGGGCCTCAGGGTTGTGCAGAGCCCCAGCGTTGACCCGCAGCAGGCCGTCCTCACCCCGCTCAGCCTGCACGCCCATGTTGCGGATGAGTTTGAGCATGGTGGCCACGTCCTGCAGGCGCGGTACATTGCGCAGGGTGACGGGCTCGGCGGTCAGCAGGCAGGCGCACAGCTCGGGCAGGGCGGCGTTTTTTGCACCGGCGATGTCTACCTCGCCCTGTAGGCTGCGCCCGCCTCGAATCAAAAGTTTGTCCATGGTCTGACGCTTCAGGTGGCAGTTTGCGCGGCCCATTCGGCCGGCGTGAGGGTTTTCATCGACAGGGCATGCACCTCGTCGGTGTGCATCTTGGCGCCCAGTGTGGCATAGACCTTCTGGTGGCGGCGAATGGGGCGCTGGCCTTCAAATTCGGGCGAGACGATGGTGGCATACCAGTGACGGCCGTCGCCTTCGAGTTCGAGGTGCTCGCAGCGCAGGCCGGCGGCGATCAGGGTTTTGAGTTGGTCTGCTGTCATGGGGTGCAAGTCCGGTGGGAGGAGTTCAGCTGCGCATCTTGTAGCCGATGCGCAGCAGGTGTAGCGCCAGCGTGCTGGTTGTCACCAGGGCCACCGCCACGATGGCCAGGCTGAGCCAGGGCGAGACATCGCTCTGGCCAAAAAAGCCGTAACGAAAGCCGTCAATCATGTAGAAAAAGGGATTCAGGTGACTCACGCCTTGCCAGAACGCGGGCAGCGAGTGGATGGAGTAAAACACGCCACTGAGAAAGGTCATGGGCATGATGACAAAGTTCTGAAAGGCGGCGAGCTGGTCAAATTTTTCGGCCCACAGGCCGGCAATCAGCCCCAGCGTGCCGAGCAGCGTGGCGCCCAGCAGCGCAAACACCACGATCCACAGCGGCGCCACCACGCCAGGTGCTGCAAACCAGGCAGTGACCAGAAACACGCCCGAGCCAACCACCAGGCCGCGCGCCACCGAGGAACCAACATAGGCAAAAAACCAGCTCCAGTGCGATAGCGGCGTGAGCAGCAAAAACACCAGGTTGCCCATGATCTTGCTCTGGATCAGCGAGGAGGAGCTGTTGGCAAATGAATTTTGCAGCACGCTCATCATCACCAGCCCGGGCACCAGAAAGGCGGTGTAGCTGATGCTGTCATAAACCTTGACATGGTTCTCCAGCACATGGCCGAAGATCAGCAGGTACATCACGGCGGTTAGCACCGGGGCGGCCACGGTCTGGAAGCTGACCTTCCAGAAACGCAGCACTTCTTTGTACAAGAGGGCGCGCCAGCCGGTCATGATAGTGCCGGCGCAGCCGCAGTCCCGCCCTCGTGCTGCTGGCCCATGAGCGCCAGAAAAACGTCTTCGAGGTCGGCCTTGCGCACCTCGATGCCCTGCGCCAGCAGACCGGCCTGGCGTACCGCGGCGAGGTAGGTTTCGATGTCAAGGGCATCATGGGCCGGAAACTGCACGATGCGCCCGGTGATGCGGGCCCGCTGAGCCAGGGCCGGGGGCAATTCGCCATCGATCTTGAAGCGCAGCACATTGCCCGAGGCCGCCTTGAGCAGCTCGCTGGTGCGGTCCAGCGCGATCACCCGTCCGGCCTTGAGCATGGCGATGCGGCCGCACAGGGCTTCAGCCTCTTCGAGGTAATGGGTGGTCAGCAGCACGGTGTGGCCCTGCTTGTTGAGCCGTGCGATGAACTGCCATAAGTTCTGGCGCAACTCCACATCCACACCCGCAGTAGGCTCGTCGAGCACGATCACCGGCGGCTTGTGCACCAGCGCTTGGGCCACCAGCACGCGGCGCTTCATGCCGCCCGAGAGCTGGCGCATGTTGGCGTTGGCCTTGTCGGCCAGGCCCAGGCTGTCGAGCAGCTCGTCAATCCATGCATCGTTGTGGCGGATGCCGAAGTAGCCCGACTGAAAGCGCAGCGCCTCGCGCACATTGAAAAACGGGTCGAACACCAGCTCTTGCGGCACCACGCCGAGTTTGCGCCGGGCCTGGGCATAGTCGGCCTGGACATCGCTGCCCAGCACCTCGACCCGCCCGGCAGTGGCGCGGGTGAGGCCGGCGAGTATGGAGATCATGGTGGTCTTGCCCGAACCATTGGGGCCTAGCAGTCCAAAAAACTCGCCCTCCACGATGTCTAGGCTAACCTGATCGAGCGCGAGAAAATTACTGCCCTTGGGGCCGCGCGGTGAGGGGTAACTTTTGGAGACCGACTGAAACGAGATCGCGGGCATAGGAGCCGCGTAGTTTAACGTTTGGCCGCGCTGGCCTGGCCAAGCAGATCAGAGACGCCATACAGGGCTGCCAAGCTGGCCAGGGGCGCTGGCAAGCCCAAAACCGAAAACCCCAGACCTCGGGCCAGGCTTTGCCGGCGCAACTCGAGCAGCACAGCGAGTGCGGCTGAATCAAAACGCGTCAGCGCGCTCGCGTCAAGCGCCACCCCGGTCGATTGCTCGGACAGGCCTTGGGCCAGCTGGCGCAGGCAGGCGCTGGCCTCGGCCAGGGTGAGTTGCGCCGGTAATGCCAACACCATCAGCCTTTTTTGGCGTTGGCCTTGTTGCGCTCGCTCAGGGTGGTGATCAAGCCCCCCAAACCCTTGGCATTGATTTCCTGGGCAAACTGGCTGCGGTAGGTCTCCACCAGCCAAACCCCCAACACATTGATGTTGTAGATCTTCCAGCCAGCCCCCTCGCCGCTGATTTTCTCGAGCCGGTAATCGATTTGCAGCGCATCGCCCTGGCCTCGCACTTCGGTGCGCACAATCACCTCTTTGTCGTCTGCCGCGGCGCGCATCGGCTTGATGACAATTTGCTGATCCACGATCTGGGTCAGGGCGCCGGCATAGGTGCGCACCAACAGGGTCTTGAACTCTTCTTGCAGGCGTTTTTGTTGCTCTGGCGTGGCCGTGCGCCAGGCCGGACCGACTGCCGAGGCAGTCATGCGTTGAAAGTTGACGCTGGGCATGACTTTGCTGTCGACCAGCGCGATGATGCGCGACACATCGCCGGCCTGTATGGCCTTGTCGGCCCGAATCAGCTCAAGCACCTCGCCCGACAGTCGTTTGATCAAGGCGTCCGCACCCTCCTCGGCGGCGGCAGCACCCAGTGGCAACAGGCTGCCGGGCAGCAGAACACCGAGCGAAAAATAGTTGAAGTGGCGGCGGTTCATGACGGGGCTTTCTGATTTGGGCGCATCTTACTGCCCCGGCATGACATCGTCTTGCGGCGGGTTGCCGTCAAAAATGCTGTTGCGCCGGCTTTGCAGAAAAGCATCACGGGCAAAGGTGTATCGGTCAAGGGCAGCTTCTTCAAGCATGCTGGTGGCTTTGAGCAGGCTCGCACGGGTGTCAAGCCCGCGCAGCAGACTGGCCGCGTTGCGCGCCGGCTCGTTCGGCAACTGGCCAAGCGGGTCGCCCTGCCAGTCAACGCTCAGGGCCAGCGCATCGCGCAGCGACGAGGGCCCCAAAATCGGCAGCACCAGGTAGGGGCCCGGCGGCACGCCCCACACGCCCAAGGTATGGCCGAAGTCCTGGGTGTGGCGCTCAATGGCCATTTCGGAGGCCACATCAACCACGCCGCCAACACCCAGCAGGGTGTTGATCGCTACCCTGGCCAGGCTGTCGTAGGCAGAAACCATTTTGAGTTGCAACAAATTGTTGACCCCCGACCAGCTGTCCTGCAGGTTGTTGAACACATTGCCAATCCCCTGGCGCAGCGGGGTCGGGGCATGGTCGCGGTAGGCGATGGCCACCGGTTTGACAATTGCCGCATCCAGCGCGTCATTGAACTTGAATACTTGGCGGTTGAGCGGCTCCAGCGGGTCATGGGCCACCAACGGCGCGCCGCCGGCACAGCCGCCCAGAGCAGACAGGCAGAGCAGCAGAGCCGCCAACCAGGCCCAAAAACTGGGCTCCGGGCCCAAGCCGGACCAGCGTCGGACGCTCAAGCTCATGGTTTGGCCTTGGCCGCCTCAGGCTGGCTGGCATCAGCCGCTTTGCTGTACAAAAACTGGCTGATCAGGCTCTCCAGTACCACCGCCGACTGGGTGCTGCTGATGGTGTCGCCAGCCGCCAGGTTGCTGCCATCGGCCCCTGCCTCAAGGCCGAGGTACTGCTCACCGAGCAGCCCGCTGGTGAGTATCTTGAGGGAGCTGTCTTTGGGAAACGCATAGCGGCTCTCCAGCGCCAGTGTGACCCGGGCCTGAAAGGATTTGTCATCAAACACAATTTTCTCAACCCGCCCTACCACTACGCCCGCGCTGCGCACCGCCGCCTTGGGTTTGAGGCCGCCCACATTGTCAAACTTGGCCACCACGCGGTAGGTGTCCTGAAAGCTGAGGCTCAGCAAATTCGCCGACTGCAGCGCTAGGAACAGGAGGGCCACGGCCCCGACCAGCACGAACAAACCCACCCAGACATCATTTTTTGAGCGTTGCATGGCAAAAGTCTTTCTAAATCGTGAACATCAAGGCGGTCAGGATGAAATCCAGCCCCAGCACTGAGAGCGAGGCCACCACCACGGTGCGGGTGGTGGCACTGGCCACCCCCTCAGGTGTGGGCTGGGCCTCAAAGCCTTGCAGCAGGGCAATGAAGGTCACGGTGAAGCCAAACACCAGACTCTTGATAACCCCGTTGCCAACGTCTTTCCAAACATCCACACCGCCTTGGATTTGGCTCCAAAAGGAGCCCGCGTCCACCCCTATCATCAGCACGCCCACCACCCAGCCACCAATGATGCCAGTGGCGCTGAACACCGCTGCAAGCAGGGGCATGGCGATCACACCGGCCCAAAAACGCGGCGCCAGGATGCGCTGCACCGGGTCCACCGCCATCATTTCCATCACGCTGATTTGCTCGCCGGCTTTCATCAGGCCAATTTCAGCGGTCAGCGAGGTGCCGGCACGCCCGGCAAACAGCAGGGCAGTCACCACCGGCCCGAGTTCGCGCACCAAGCTGAGCGCCACCAGCAGGCCCAGTGCCTCGGCAGAGCCGTAGCGCTGCAGGGTGTAATAGCCCTGCAAGCCAAAAACAAAACCGACAAACAGACCCGACACAGCAATAATGGCCAGCGAATAATTGCCCAAAAAATGCATTTGGTCTCGTACCAAGCCAAACCGCCTGAAGCTTGGGCCCAGCGTAAGCAGCAGGCGGCCAAACAGTCGCGCGCCCAGCCCTAGGCCAGCGAGTTGGCGGCGCAGGGCAAAACCGACACCAGCGAGCCGGCCGCCACTCATGCAGGCACCTCAAAGTCAGCGTTCACCGCGGGTCCGGGGTAATGAAAACTCACCGGACCGTCAAAGCGCGCATTGACATACTGGTAGACCCGCGGGTCTTCGCTTTGCAGCAGGTCTTCAGGCCGGCCCTGTGCTGCGAGTTTGCCGTTGGCCAAAATAATGACATGGTCAGCAATGGCAAAGGTTTGTTCGAGCTCATGCGACACGAACAGGCTGGTCAGGCCCATGGCGTCATTGAGCTGGCGAATCAGGCGGGCCGCGATGGCCAGAGAGATCGGGTCGAGCCCAGAAAACGGCTCGTCGTACATCACGAGCTCGGGGTCAAGTGCGATGGCCCGCGCAAGTGCAATGCGCCGGGCCATGCCGCCTGATAGTTCGCTGGGCATCAGGGCTTGCGCACCACGCAGTCCCACGGCATTGAGCTTCATTAGCACGATATCGCGAATCAGGGCCTCGGGCAGGTCGGTGTGCTCGCGCAATGCAAAGGCAACATTCTCAAACACCGACAGGTCAGCAAACAGAGCGCCAAACTGGAACAACATGCCCATGCGACGGCGCGCCGCATACAACTCGCGTCGACCCATTCCCCCGATGTCCTGGCCATCAAACAGGCACTGACCCAGTTGCGCCCGGTTTTGGCCGCCAATCAGACGCAGCAAGGTGGTTTTACCGCCGCCCGAGGCGCCCATCAAGGCAGTCACCTTGCCGCGTGGCACCACCAGGGAGATGTCGTCCAGAATGCGCCGCTCTGCGTAGCCAAAGCTTAGATTCTTTAATTCAACAAGGGGTTGCGGTGTGTAAACGGGCATATAGCAGTCGCCGGGGCATACCCGCCGAGCGCCAATGATAAGGGATTGTCTTGACGGTTCTGCCCCCTGTTCGCAGGGCGTCAGCCCCGCCGATTGGGGCGGCCCGGTACCTCCGCCGGGGCTTAGTACTAGCGCGGCAATTCGCTGGCGCCCATCAAAAACAGGTCAACCGCGCGCGCAGCCTGGCGGCCTTCGCGAATCGCCCACACCACCAGACTCTGGCCGCGCCGGATATCGCCTGCGGCAAACACTTTTGGCACATTGGTGGCATAGCCGCCAATGGCCTCGGTGCTGGCTCTGGCATTGCCCCGGGTGTCGCGCTCCACCCCAAAGGCGTCGAGCACCGTGACCACCGGGCTGACAAAGCCCATGGCCAGCAGCACCAAATCGGCGGGCAGGACCTGCTCGCTGCCAGCTACCTCGACCTGCTTGCCGTCGCGCCATTCAAGACGCACCGTCTTCAGGCCGGTGACCCGGCCATTGCGGCCCAAAAACTCTTTGGTCGAGATCGCGAATTCCCGTTCGCAGCCCTCTTGATGGCTGGAACTGGTGCGCAGCTTGAGTGGCCAGTAAGGCCAGGTCAGGGGCCGGTTTTCTTCAACCGGCGGTTCTGGCATAAGTTCAAACTGGGTGACGCTGAGCGCCCCGTGCCGGTTGCTGGTGCCCACGCAGTCGCTGCCGGTGTCGCCGCCGCCAATCACAATCACGCGCTTGCCATCGGCACGCAGTTGCGCGCTGAGCAAATCACCAGCATTCACCTTGTTCTGTTGGGGCAGAAACTCCATCGCAAAATGCACCCCGTCCAGGTCGCGGCCCGGCACTGCCAGATCGCGGGACTGTTCGGCGCCGCCGGTGAGCAGCACCGCATCAAAGTCCTGCTGCAAACGCACCGCAGAGATTGTTTCGTGGGCCCAGTTGGTGACCTTGGAGCCGTCTGGCAGCGCCCCCACCAGCACGCCGGTTCGGAAGGTCACGCCCTCTTGTTCCATTTGCGCCACACGGCGGTCAATGTGCGTTTTCTCCATTTTGAAATCGGGAATGCCGTAGCGCAACAAGCCACCGATCCGGTCGTTTTTTTCAAACAGGGTGACCGCGTGGCCGGCACGCGCGAGTTGCTGTGCTGCGGCCATGCCAGCCGGGCCAGAGCCCACAACCGCCACTTTTTTCCCGCTGGTCTGCACAGCCGGGCGAGCTTGTACCCAGCCTTCGCCCCAGGCTCGGTCGATGATGGCATGCTCGATCGACTTGATGCCTACCGCCTCGTCGTTGACATTGAGGGTGCAGGCGGCCTCGCAGGGGGCCGGGCAGATGCGGCCGGTGAACTCGGGAAAGTTGTTGGTGCTGTGCAGAACATCGATGGCGTTTTTCCAGTCGCCCCGAAACACCAGCTCATTGAAATCGGGAATGATGTTGTTGACCGGGCAGCCGCTGTTACAAAAAGGTGTGCCGCAATCCATGCACCGCGCGGCCTGCTGCCTGGCCTGCCCGTCATCGAGCGTTAGGACGAATTCCTGGTGGTTTTTGAGCCGTTCTGGCACGGGCTTGTAGACCTCCTCAAGCCGCTCAAACTCCATGAAACCAGTGATTTTTCCCATATTTTTTTCCTTGGCGGTGGCGCCGCGAGCTCAAATGACGATCGGTGTATGGATACCCGCGTGCGCGGGAATGACGGGGTGGATGGCATCTCTGGCTACGACCGGGGATCTACGGCAATGTGTCGGCCTACTTGACATCGACGACCTCTTTTTTGGCAGCATGAGCGCCGGCACTGGCCAGGGCTGACGCCGTTTTTTTGGCATGAATTTCGCCTAGGGCGCGCTTGTATTCGAGCGGAAAGACCTTGACGAATTTCAGGCGGGACTGCTCCCAGTTGTCGAGCAGTTCACGGGCGCGTTTGCTGCCGGTCCAGCGGTTGTGGTCTTCAAGCAGTTTTTTCAGTTGCGCCTCGTCACTCTGTCCCTGGTGCCACAGTGCCGGTGGCAGGCTTTGCCGCTGCTCGGTCTGCGGCAACACCTTGTCCAGCGCCACCATGGCGGTGTTGCAGCGTCCGGAAAACTGTCCGTCTTCGTCATACACATAAGCGATACCGCCGCTCATGCCGGCGGCAAAGTTGCGCCCGGTTTTTCCCAGCACGGCCACGGTGCCGCCGGTCATGTACTCGCAACCATGGTCGCCAGTGCCCTCAACCACTGCGGTGGCACCAGACAGGCGCACCGCAAAGCGCTCGCCGGCCACGCCGCTAAAGAATGCCTCCCCGCTGGTGGCGCCATACATCACGGTGTTGCCCACAATGGTGTTGCGCACCGCCTCGCCCCGAAAATCGATGCTGGGGCGCACCACCACGCGGCCGCCCGACAGGCCCTTGCCGGTGTAGTCATTGGCGTCGCCAATCAGGTAGAGCGTGATGCCGCTGGCCAAAAAGGCGGCAAAGGACTGGCCGCCAGTGCCTTCGAGCTGGATGCGGATGGTGTCGTCCGGCAATCCTAGGGGGTGAACCTGGGTGAGCGCGCCCGACAACATGGCACCGACCGAGCGGTTGACATTGCGCGCCACTTCCATGAACTGCACCCGCTCGCCGCGGTCGATGGCCGGGCGGCTTTTGGCGATCAACCGCTGGTCGAGCGCCTTCTCCAGGCCGTGGTCCTGGCTCTCGATCTGGTGCCGGGCCACCTCGGGGCCGACCGGCGGCATGGCAAACAAACGGCCAAAATCCAGACCGCTGGCTTTCCAGTGGTCTATGCCTTGGCGCATGTCGAGCAGGTCGGCCCGGCCAATCAGGTCGTCGAACTTGCGGATGCCGAGCTGCGCCATGATTTGGCGCGCCTCCTCGGCAACAAAAAAGAAATAATTGACCACATGCTCTGGCTTGCCAGCGAATTTTTTGCGCAGTGCCGGGTCCTGCGTGGCAACGCCAACCGGACAGGTATTGAGATGACACTTTCGCATCATGATGCAGCCCTCGACCACCAGCGGCGCCGTGGCGAACCCAAACTCATCAGCGCCCAGCAAGGCGCCTACCAGCACATCGCGGCCAGTTTTCATTTGGCCGTCGGCCTGCACCCGGATGCGGCCCCGCAGCCGGTTGAGCACCAGAGTCTGCTGGGTTTCTGCCAGGCCTATCTCCCAGGGGCTGCCGGCATGCTTGATGCTGGACCAGGGCGAGGCGCCGGTACCGCCATCATGGCCGGCAATCACCACATGATCGCTCTTGCACTTGGCCACGCCCGCGGCAATGGTGCCCACACCGATCTCGCTCACCAGCTTGACACTGATGCTGGCATGCGGCGCCACGTTTTTCAGGTCGTGGATGAGCTGCGCCAGGTCTTCAATGGAATAGATGTCGTGGTGCGGCGGCGGCGAGATCAGGCCCACGCCGGGCACCGAGTAGCGCAGCTTGCCAATGTAGTCACTCACCTTGCCGCCGGGCAGCTGGCCGCCCTCGCCCGGCTTGGCCCCCTGCGCCATCTTGATCTGGATCTGGTCAGCGCTGGTGAGGTATTCGGCGGTGACACCAAAACGGCCTGAGGCCACCTGCTTGATGCGTGAGCGCAGCGAATCGCCGTCGCGCAGTGGCAGGTCGACTTCCACCACGTCCTCGCCGATCACGCTCTTGAGCGTGTCACCCTGCTTGATCGGGATACCCTTGAGCTCATTGCGGTAGCGCGCCGGGTCTTCGCCGCCCTCGCCGGTGTTGCTCTTGCCGCCGATGCGGTTCATGGCAACGGCCAGAGTGGCATGCGCCTCGGTGCTGATCGAGCCCAGCGACATGGCGCCGGTGGCAAAGCGCTTGACGATCTCGCTGGCCGGCTCCACCTCATCCACCGAAATAGCCCGGCTCGGCTCAAACCTGAACTCAAACAAACCGCGCAGCGTCATGTGGCGTCGGCTCTGGTCGTTGATCAGCTCAGCGTATTCCTTGTAGGTGCTCCAATTGTTGGCACGGGTGCTGTGCTGCAGCTTGGCGATGGCATCAGGCGTCCACATGTGTTCCTCGCCACGCACCCGCCAAGCGTATTCACCGCCGGTGTCAAGCATAGTGGCAAGCACCGGGTCGGCGCTGAAGGCGGCGCGGTGCATGCGAATCGCCTCTTCGGCAATCTCGAACACACCGATGCCCTCGACCCGGCTGGGCGTGCCGCTGAAATACTTGGCCACAGTGGCGCTGGAGAGGCCGATAGCCTCAAACAACTGGGCGCCACAGTAGCTCATGTAGGTGGAGACGCCCATCTTGGACATGATTTTGGAGAGGCCCTTGCCCACCGCCTTGATGTAGTTGTAGATGGCCTTGTCAGCACTCAGTTCCCCCGGCAGGTCCTGGTGCATGCTGTGCAGGGTTTCAAGGGCAAGGTAAGGGTGCACGGCCTCGGCACCATAACCGGCCAGCACCCCGAAGTGGTGCACCTCGCGCGCCGAACCGGTCTCAACCACCAGGCCGGCGCAGGTGCGCAGCCCAGCTTGCACCAGGTGCTGGTGGATCGCGGACAGGGCCAGCAGTGCCGGAATGGCGACCTGAGTGGCACTGATGGCGCGGTCGCTGATGATCAGGATGTTTTTGGCGCCCCTGATCGCGTCCACCGCCTCGGCGCAGAGCGAGGCCAGTTTGGCCTCCACGCCTTCATGGCCCCAGGCCAGCGGGTAGGTGATGTCGATGGTTTGGCTGCGGAACTTTCCCTGGGTATGGCGCTCGATGTCGCGCAGCTTGCTCATGTCGTCAAAGTTGAGCACCGGCTGGCTCACCTCCAGGCGCATCGGCGGGTTGACCTGGTTGATGTCGAGCAGGTTGGGCTTGGGGCCGATGAATGACACCAGGCTCATCACGATAGCCTCGCGAATCGGGTCGATCGGCGGGTTGGTCACCTGGGCGAACAACTGCTTGAAATAGTTGTAGAGCGGCTTGTTCTTGTCGGACAGCACCGCCAGCGGGCTGTCATTGCCCATCGAGCCAATGCCCTCTTCACCGGCACCGGCCATGGGTGCGATCAGGAACTTGAGGTCTTCCTGGGTGAAACCAAAAGCCTGTTGGCGGTCGAGCAGGCTGACGCTGTCGGCCAGGCGTTTGGGCAGGAATGCTGCGGGCAGATCGGCGGTTGCGCCATCCAGGCGGCGCTCCACAAAGGCCAGGTCGTCGAGCTTGATGCGCAGGTTCTCGATCCACTGCTTGTAGGGCTTGCTGTTGGCCAGGTTGGCCTTGAGTTCCTCATCGTCGATCATGCGGCCCTGCTCCAGATCGATCAGGAACATCTTGCCGGGCTGCAGGCGCCATTTGCGGACGATTTTGTTCTCAGGCACGGGTAGAACGCCCGACTCGGAGCCCATGATCACCAGGTCGTCGTCGGTGATGCAGTAGCGCGAGGGGCGCAGGCCATTGCGGTCCAGCGTAGCGCCGATCTGGCGGCCATCGGTGAAGACAATGCTGGCCGGGCCGTCCCAGGGCTCCAGCATGGCGGCGTGGTACTCATAGAAGGCACGGCGGCGCTCGTCCATGGTGCTGTGCTGCTCCCAGGGCTCGGGAATCATCATCATCACCGCCTGGCTGATCGGGTAGCCGGCCATGGTCAGCAGTTCCAGGCAGTTGTCAAAAGTGGCGGTGTCGGACTGGCCGGCGAAACTGATCGGGTAGAGCTTTTGCAGGTCGGCGCCGAGCACCGGCGAGGACATCACGCCTTCCCGGGCCTTCATCCAGTTGTAGTTGCCCTTGACGGTGTTGATCTCGCCGTTGTGCGCCACGTAGCGGTAGGGGTGGGCCAGCGGCCACTCGGGGAAGGTGTTGGTGGAAAAGCGCTGGTGCACCAAGCCCAGGGCAGAGACGCAACGCGGGTCTTCCAGATCGCGGAAATAGGTGCCCACCTGGTCGGCCAGCAGCAGACCCTTGTAAACCACGGTGCGGCTGGACATGCTGGGCACGTAATACTCTTTGCTGTGCTTGAGCTGCAGGTTCTGGATGGCGGCACTGGCGGTCTTGCGAATCACATACAGCTTGCGCTCCAGCGCGTCCTGCACGATCACGTCGTTGCCGCGGCCAATAAACACCTGGCGCAGCACCGGCTCTTTGTCGCGCACAGTGGGGGACATCGGCATCTCGCGGTTGACCGGCACATCGCGCCAGCCCAGCAGCACCTGGCCCTCGGTTCGGATGGCCCGCTCCATCTCCTGCTCGCAGGCCAGCCGACTGGCATGCTCCTTGGGCAAAAAGATCATGCCAACGCCATACTCGCCCGGCGGCGGCAACGCCACGCCCTGCGCCGCCATCTCTTGCCGGTACAGGGCATCAGGCAGTTGCACCAAGATACCCGCCCCATCCCCCATCAGTTTGTCAGCCCCCACCGCGCCGCGATGGTCCAGGTTTTCGAGAATCTTGAGCGCGTTCTTGACAATCGAATGGCTCTTTTCGCCCCGGATATGCGCCACAAAACCAACGCCACAGGCGTCATGCTCATACGCACTGTCATATAAACCCTGGTTTTTAACAAACTCAATCTCTGCCGCCGTCGTCATGGCCCACTCCTAAATACAGCTCGGGGCGAGCAGATTACTGCATTGCAACAAAAACACCAAGCCCTTTAATTGGGGTCAGATTCCAATTAAATGGCATTAAATCAAAAACCTATTTTATTGGGGACAGATCATAAATTAGGGCGAGCTAAAGGGGCAACCCTGCTCATACATGGGTTTTTGATCATGGTTTGATCGCCGCCGCTGGACGGCCGGCCTGCCCTTTGCTCACCCGGCGCTGGGTTCTCTTTTGTAAATCCGCAACAAAATCAGGCTCGCCAAAGGCCCAGCCGCGCAGGGTTGCAGCCGTCAAAGCCAGTTGCTGCACAGGATTGACGCCCGATTGCACCAATTCGGCGTAGGCGGCCTCCCGTGCGAAGGGGGTGTTACCCAGAGTCCAGGTCAGGGCATGCGGCGTCACCAACTTGTCGGTGCCGCGGCCAATGTAGTGGCCATGGCTGGACCAGGGGTAGTCGGCGGCCTGGGCGACCATGCCGGCGCGCACCGGGTTGAGGTCAATGTAGGCCATGCAGGCCAGCAGGTAACGATCGGTCTGGATCAGCGTGGACTTGTAGCGCCCCTCCCACAGCGTGCCGGTGCGGCCCTGAGCATCATTGAAATAGCGCACATAACGCCGGCCAAGCGCCTGCATCATCAGCGGCAGGCCCTCGGCCGTCTGCGGTGTGGCAAGCAGGTGGAAGTGGTTATTCATCAGCACATAGGCGTGAATGGCAACCTCGAACAGGCGGGCGTTTTCGTCAAGCAGGTCGAGTAAACGCTGGTAATCGGCCGCCCGCACAAAAGTCGCCTGGCGGTTGTTGCCACGCTGAATCACATGGTGCGGGTAATCGGGCAGCGTGAGTCTGGGCAGTCGGGCCATAGCATCTCCAAGCAAGGCCCAGATGATAATTAGAATCTGACCCCAATTAATTTAACCCCAACTAATTTAATTGGAATCTGACCCCAATTAGGTTGGGCAGACCGAACTCTTGCAGGATGGCGCGCAGGTGGTCGGCGGCGCTTTGCTTGGGCTGGCCGGTGTGGCGGGCGATGATGAGTTCGTTTTTCAGGCTGTGCTCCCAGCCCACCAGTTCGGTCACGGTGACCTGGTAGCCACGGGCTTCCAGGTACAAGCAGCGCAGCACGTTGGTGATTTGGCTACCCATCTCCCGGGTATGCAGGGGATGGCGCCACAGCTCAGCCAGCGGGGTCCGTGACAGCGACAGGGCCCGGTTCTGGCCGAGCAGGCGGGCAATTTCGGCCTGGCAGCAGGGCGCCAGCACCATATATTTGGCCTGTTTGGCCAGGCCGAAGGCAATGGCATCGTCGGTGGCGGTGTCGCAGGCGTGCAGCGCGGTGACCATGTCCATCTGCGCTGGCAATTGGGCGGCATGGGTTGACTCGGCCACGCTCAGGTTCAGAAACGACATGCGCCCAAAACCCAGCCGCGCCGCCAGCTCGCGCGAATTTTGCACCAATTCGGTGCGGCTCTCGATGCCGTAAATACGCCCGCTGGTCCGCGCCTTGAAAAACAGGTCGTACAGAATGAAGCCCAGGTAGGATTTGCCCGCGCCATGGTCGGCCAGGGTGATGCCGCCGGCCGGCTCACCCAGCGCCAGCAACAGTGGCTCGATGAACTGGAAGAGGTGGTAGACCTGCTTGAGTTTGCGACGCGAGTCCTGGTTGAGCTTGCGCTCCCGGGTGAGGATGTGCAGCGCTTGCAATAGTTCGACCGACTGGCCTGGCCGGACCTCGGGCGGCAAGTCGCCGGTTGCCAATGGCTGCTTCGAGTCGCCCGCCCGGATAGCGCCTTTGGACTGCTTGTCTTTCATAAGAGATTGTCCGGACAATCTCGGTTCATACCGGCTGGTCCAGGCCAAGCTTGGCCCAGGCGGACGCGCCAAGCGCGTTCAAGGTCTGGGCGTTGCGCTGGTAAATGTCGGCAGCATCGGGAAAGGTGTCAAGAGCGCGGCTGATGCTGTCTTCACGCAAGAGGTGCAGCGTGGGATAAGGCGCGCGGTTGCTGCAGTTGCTCATGTCCTCGGGGCTGGCATCGGCAAACTGGTAGCGCGGGTGAAAACTGGCTATCTGCAGAACGCCGTCCAGCCCCAGCTTGCGCAGCAGCCGGTCGGCCCGTCCCAGACAGGCGTTGAATTCTAAAAAATCAGCCAGCGCTTCGGGCGCCACCAACAGCGTGGTGTCGCGCAGGGCCGGGTCGGCCTGCTGCAAATCGAACAATTCTTGGCGCAGCGCATCCAGCAGCTCGGTGGCATCGCTGGCCGCGCTCACCGCATAGTGGATTTGGCCCTTGGCATGCACCGCTTTGGCAAAGGGGCACAGGTTCAGGCCAATCACGGCCCGCTCCAACCAGCGCTGCATCTGCAGTTGCACACGGGCGGCGTCGGGATGGGCCGGCCGGTGCGTCATGGCAGCAGGCGCTGGCCGCTGAGCCGCTCGTGCTCTCGGGTGGCAAAGCGGTCGGTCATGCCGGCAATGTAGTCAGCGACTACCCGGGCCATGCTGGCCGCCGCACCGGGCGAACCGACCAAAGCTTTGCTGCGCGCAGCAAAGCCCTCAGCCATGTCCTGCGGCTGCGCCAGGTACAGGGCAAACAGCTCTTGCACCACCTGCTGCGCCAGCCGGGTGGTGTCCATGACGCGCGTATGGCGGTACAACTGGTGCAGCAAAAAGGTCTTGAGTACCTGGGAACGCTCGGCCATGCCAGGGCTGAACCGAACCAGGCCAGGCAGCTGGCGCACCGCCGCCACATTTGTCGGCTCAGCTTCGCGCAGCGCCTGCGCACTGGCGGCGGTCAGGTCGTACACCTGTGCATTGAGCATGCGCCGGATGGTCTCGTAGAGCAGGCGCCGGCCCTGCGAGCGCTCGGCCAGGCCCGGGAACTCCAACAAAATTTCCCGCCGAAAATCATCCACCAGCGGCACCTGCTGCAACTGCGCCAGGGTGATCAGGCCAGAGCGCACGCCGTCATCAATGTCATGCGCGTTGTAGGCAATCTCATCGGCGAGGTTGCACAACTGCGCCTCCAGGCTGGGCTGGCTGTGCACCAGAAAGCGCTGGCCCACCCCGCCCGGCTCCTGCTGCTCGAGCGCCTGTGCATGCTTGGGCGAGCAGTGTTTGAGGATGCCCTCGCGCGTCTCAAAACACAGGTTCAGACCGTCGAACTCGGGGTAGCGCTCCTCCAGCCGATCGACCACGCGCAGGCTTTGCAGGTTGTGCTCAAAGCCGCCAAAGGTCTGCATGCAGGCATTTAGTGCGTCCTGCCCGGCGTGTCCAAACGGGGTGTGCCCGAGGTCATGGGCCAGGGCAATCGCCTCTACCAGGTCCTCGTTAAGGCGCAGCCCGCGGGCCATGGAGCGAGCGAGTTGGGCCACCTCCAGCGAATGTGTCAGCCGGGTGCGAAACAGGTCGCCTTCGTGGTTGAGAAAAACCTGCGTCTTGTACACCAGCCGACGAAATGCGGTGCAGTGCACGATGCGGTCGCGATCCCTTTGAAACTCGGTGCGCGTGGGCGCTGGCGCCTGGGCAAAGCGCCGGCCACGCGAATGGTCTGGGTGGCAGGCATAGGGGGCCAGGCTCATATCAGGCGCAGCAGGCCTCGATCACCTCACGCACCAGCGCATCTGGCGCCGGGCGTACTGTGGCCCGGCCTGGCCCGTCGATCAGCACAAAACGAATTTCCCCGGCCTGAGATTTTTTGTCCAGGCGCATCAGCCCCAGGTAGCGCCCGGCGTTGTCATCTGCAGCCAGCTGTGGGCCACGCACCGGCAGGCCGGCCCTGGCAATCAGCGCGGTGAGGCGCTGCGCAAAAGCCGGCTCTATCAGGCCGAGCCGGCAGGACAGCTCGGCCGCCATCACCATGCCGCAGCCCACCGCCTCGCCGTGCAGCCACTGCCCGTAACCCAGACCGGTTTCGATAGCGTGGCCAAAGGTGTGGCCAAAGTTCAAAACAGCGCGCAAGCCAGATTCGCGCTCGTCCTGCGCCACCACTTGGGCTTTGATCTCGCAGCTGCGCTTGACCGCATGGGCCAGGGCCACCGGGTCACGGGCCAGCAGCGCATCCAGGTGGGCCGCGATCCAGTCCAAAAAGCCCAGGTCTGCTATCGGGCCATACTTGATAACCTCGGCCAGGCCGGCGCTGAGTTCGCGCTCGGGCAGGGTGCGCAGTACCTCCAGGTCGCACACCACCAACTGGGGCTGGTAGAAGGCGCCGATCATATTCTTGCCCAGCGGATGGTTGATGGCGGTCTTGCCGCCTACCGACGAATCGACCTGCGCCAGCAGCGTGGTGGGCAGTTGCACAAAAGGCACGCCGCGCATGAAACTGGCCGCGGCAAAGCCGGTCATGTCGCCGACCACACCGCCACCCAGGGCAAATAGCACCGTCTTGCGGTCGCAAGCCTGGCCCAGCAGCGCGTCAAAAATCAGGTTCAGGGTTTGCCAGGTCTTGTGCTGCTCGCCATCGGGCAGCACCACCTCTTGAATTTGCCGGTACTTGCCCTGCAGCGCGCCGCGCAGGCCCTGCAGGTAGAGCGGGGCCACCGTCGCGTTGGTGACGATCAAGGCCTGGCTGGCCTCTGGCAGGTCGGCGTAGGTCTGCGGCTGACCAATCAGGCCGCTGCCAATCAGGATCGGGTAACTGCGCTGCGCCAGGTCGATGCTGACAAGTTGGGCGGGTGCATGCTTCATGTCAGCGAGTTTAGGGGCTGCCGGGGCCGCGGGCGCCGCCCAGACCGGCCCAGCTCAGGGGTTTTGGCCCGGCAACGCCCCGAGCAGCTCGAGCTGCATGATGATCATGTTGATCAAGGTGGCCACCGACGGGCGACCGGTCTCGATCACAAAGTGCGCGGTTTGCCGGTACAGCGGGTCGCGCGCGGCGTACAAATCACGCAGGCGCGTCAAGGGATCGGCGACTTGCAGCAGGGGCCGCTTACCATCGTGGCGAAGGCGGCGAAACAACTCGTCTGGGTCTGATCTGAGGTAGATGACATGCCCGCGTTCGTGCAAATGCTGCCGGTTGACCGCCCGCAGCACCGAGCCACCGCCGGTCGACAGAACCAGTGCGGGTGTTTGGGTGAGCTCGTCGAGCACCGCGGACTCAATGTCTCTAAAGCGCTCCTCGCCCTCATGCTCAAAATACTCGCGAATCGAGCAGCCGATGCGCTGCTCAATGACCAGATCAGAATCAGAAAAGGCCAGGCCCAGCCGACGCGACAATTGCCGCCCAACGGTGGATTTGCCCGAGCCAGGCAGGCCAACAAGACTGATCATGAAAGAATTATCACCGGCTGGGCTGGCAAGGCCTGCGGGCCTGCCGCGGCGCTAACGCGAGAGTGTTCGCTGCGCCAACACCTTGGGCGTGATGAAGACCAGCAGTTCCTGCTTGTTGGAAACGCGCGAGCGGCTCTTGAACAAATTGCCCACCAACGGCAGGTCGCCGAGCAGGGGCACTTTGGTCTCGGTGTCTGACTCGGTGAGCTCGAAGATACCGCCAATCACCACGGTGCCGCCGTTCTCCACCAGCACCTGGGTTTTGATGTGCTTGGTGTTAATGGCAAAGCCCGCCGCAGTGGACTGGCCGACACTGTCTTTGTTGACATCAAGGTCCAGGATGATGCTGCCCTCGGGGGTGATTTGCGGCGTGACCTCGAGCTTGAGGTTGGCCTTGCGAAAAGCGATTGAGGTCGCGCCACTGGCCGATGCCACCTGGTAGGGCAGCTCAGTGCCCTGCTCGATCAGGGCCTTGATCTGGTCGGCGGTCACCACCCGCGGGCTCGACACCACCTTGCCCTTGCCATCAGCCTCCAGCGCCGAGAGCTCGAGGTTCAAGAAGCGGTTGGCGGCCACACCGAAAATCGACACAGCAAAGGTCGCCGCACTGTAGCCGCCCTGACCGAGCGCTGGCAGGTTGACAAAATTGCTGCTCAGGTCAACCGTGCCCCCGGCGCCGCTGCTCGCCACCGCATTGCCATAACTGCTGCCAAAGGCCAGCCGGCTGTCACCGCCCAGGGGAAAACCGGCCTCGCCGCCGCGCGCCGCGCGCAGGTCACTGCCACCCAGGCGCACGCCCAGCGATTTACCAAAAGCATCCGAGGCTTCGACGATGCGCGCCTCGATCAGCACCTGGCGCACCGGGATGTCGAGCTTGGCGATCAGCTGCTGCACCTGCTCGAGCCTAGTGGCCACATCGGTCACAAACAACTGGTTGGTGCGGGTTTCCCAAATGGCACTGCCGCGCGGGCTGAGCAGGCGTGAGGCGCCGGCCAAGGTGGGCGGGGCAGCTGACGCTGTCGCATCCGCAGAGCCGCGGCCCGTGATTTGCGCTGCAACCTCCGCCGCCTTGGAGTAATTGAGCTGGAAAGACTGGGTACGCAGCGGCTCCAAGCCCTGCAAGGCAGCGGCGGCCTCGAGGTCGAGTTTTTCCCGGACACCGATTTCTTCTCTGGGCGCCACCCACAGCACATTGCCAGTTTTGCGCATGGCCAGGCTCTTGGCTTGCAGGATGATGTCCAGCGCCTGGTCCCAGGGCACCTCTTGCAGTCGCAGGGTCACCGAGCCAGCAACAGCATCAGAGCTGATGATGTTGAACTTGGAAAAATCGGCAATCACCTGCAACAGGGCGCGCACATCGATGTTCTGAAAATTAAGCGATATTTTTTTCCGCTGAAGGCCGCAGCGGCAGACCCCCGTGCGCCCTCGGCCCGCAGCGGTGCGACATCCAGCACAAACTGGCGCTCGGCCTGGTAGGCGGTGTGGGTCCAGGCGCCCTTGGCCTCCACGACCAGGCGCACCCGATCTCCCGCCTGGCTCAGGCTGACGGTTTGCACTGGAGTGGCAAAGTCAGTCACATCCATGCGCCGGCGCAAACCTTCCGGCAGTGAGGATTGCAAAAATTCGGCCACCAGGGTCTGCCCCTGCTGGCGCACATCAACCCCCACCTGGTCATTGGCGAGAGCCACAATAATGCGCCCTGCGCCATCTGTGCCAGGCCGAAAGTCAAGGTCTCTCAGGGCCTCAAGGGTGCGACTGCCGGCCGGCGGCAAAGGCGCAGCCGCCGCAAGCACCGTTCCCGCAGCGCCTACATTGCCGACAGCACCCGCGGCACCTGCCGGCGGCAACAAAAGCACCACCAGCGAGCGCCCATTGAGGCGCAGGCTGTACCCAGTTGACTCCTGCAGGTTGAGCACCAGGCGCAGGCGCTCGCCCGACTGCACCAGGCTGGCTGATTTGAGCCGCCCCAAACGAAACTCGAAACTCGACCGGCCGGCCTGGTTAAGCATGCCCGGCAAGTCCAGCGCGATGCGCGCAGGCGACTGCAGCACAAAGCCAGGGGGCAGTTCGCTCAAGCCCTGCGCCAAGTCGAGCGTGACCATCTCCTGCCCCCCCTGCATGGCAGCGCTGAGCCCTTGTAGGCTGTTTTGCCCCAGCGCGGCCGTAGCCGAAAGAATGCTCAGGGCGGTCAGCATGCCGCGCCCCACAGCGGCCATCGCCGCAAGCCCAAACCAGTTGCCTGTCATTTCGCTGTCTCCTGCAAGTGCAATGTCGCGGTGCGCTCAACCCAGGCACCGCTGCCATCCTGAACCAGTTCTCGCAGCGTCACTGCGGACTCGCTGATACGCACCACCCGCCCAAAGTCTGGCCCCAGGTACTGGCCCGGGCGAACCTGGTAGAGCAGTTTGTCAACCCTGACCAGGGCCAGCGCCTGACCCGGCTCGGCCAGTGTGCCAACCAAGGCCATAACAGCCAGGGGCCAGGCTTCCAGCGGCTCTTTGCGGCGCCCAGGTTCTGGCAGCAGGCCAACGCGCGCGCGCAGCAAACTCAGCGGCGCTGCCTTGGAGGCCTGGCCTAGCCGCTCTAGGCTGAAGGGGTCAAGCAAAGCTGCCGGTGCCGGCATTGGAGGTGTCAAAGAGCTGGGCGCCACGCTGGGCAACGCGGCTGCCGTGGCCTGACTCTTTTGTTGCCGCATCCAGGCCTGCAACTCCGGGTGTGCCGAGTCAGCGCAACCCGCCAGCAGGGCAGCAAGCAGCAGCACAGGGCCAGACAGCAGGGCGTGCAGGCGGCTCATTGGTTTGCCTTTTTATTGGCTGCAGCCTGCGCAGCCAACTCCTGCGGATCAAGACGCCGAAAGGTTTTGACCGTGCCGTCCAGGCTCAGCAGACCCTCGCCCGACCCATGTCTTTGCAGGCTGATGTTGCCCAAGGTCACCAAGTGCGGCAGGGCCGCGACATCAGCCAAAAACCCGCCCATGTCCTGATAGCGCCCGACCATCCGCACAGCCACCGGCAATTCGGCATAAAAATTTTGCGCTAACGGCTTGCCCGGGCGCAACAGCTCAAATTGCAGGCCACGGCGCAAGCCGACCTGGTTGATGTCTGACAACAGGGCCTCCTGCTCGGCCTGGCCGGAGAGATTTTTTTCCAGTGCGGCAAGCGCTTGGCCGAGTTGCTCGCGCTGGGTGCTGACTGCGGCCAAGCCCGCCGACCGCAGTAGCTTGCGCTGATAGTCCTGGCGCAAATCGCCCTCCCGGGACTGCTCGGCGGCCCACTGCTGCCAATAGCCCTGCAGCAAAACAATCCACACCAGCGCCAGCACCAGGGCGCTCACCAACACCAACACCAACAGCGCCAGCTGCGGCACCAGGGGCCAGGGGCCAGGCCCAAGGCTTACGCAGCTCAAGGCCGACACGCTGGGCCTGCAGGGCAGCACGCAGCCGCGCCAGCGTGAAGTGGTGGGCAGGGCGGGGCAACATGGGTTTTGCGCTCAGGCGCCAGGCTCAAGCGTCTTGCGCAGGGGCGCGGGCGACGCTCCAGCTTTTGGCCCGTTCCCGCTGCCAGGTGGCGCTGGCTCCAGGCGCAGCCGAATGGTGAAATTCGCGCCCCGACTCGGTGCGCGCCCGGGCAGTTCCAGGTTGGCCGCCACAACCTCCACCAACTCGGCGCCGGAGAACCAGTCAGAGCCTTGGGCCAGTTGGCGTAGGAATTCAGACACCCGTTCATTGGACAAGGCAAAGCCGCTCAGGTTGAGGGTTTTCCCATCCTGGCGCAGGCTGCTGATGACCAATCCCTCGGGCAGATGGCGCGGCAACTCCGTGAACAGCCGCAGCGCCAGCCGGCGCTCGAGCTGCAGGGCTTGCAGCGCCTGCTCCCGCGCCTGCAGCAGACCTATCTCGGCCTGTAACACGGCCAGCGCTTTGATGCCTGCGTCAAAACCAGCGATGTCAGCTTCCAGCAGCTGGTTTTTTTCTTGTTGCACGCTAATTTGGCGCTGCAGCCCAACCAGGCCCAGCAGCGCCAACAGCAAGCCCAGGCCAGCGGCCAAACCCAGTTTGCGCCGGAAGCGCTCGCGTTGGTGCTGCCGGGCCAAAGCCCGGTGCGGCAAAAAATTGAAGGCGATCATGGGCTAAAGCTGCGCAGTGCCAGGCCACAGGCCGTGAGGTAAGCCAGCCCCGGGTGTTCGGGCTGGTCACTGCCCACAGAGGCGAGCTCGCAGCGGTCCATGCCCTCAAATGGATTGGCCAGGGCACAGACCACGCCGGTCTGCGCGCGCACCGCTTCGATCAAACCGGGCAGGCCCGCCGCCCAGCCGGCCAGCAGCACGCGGTCGACCTGGTTGTGCGCCGTGCTGTTCAAGAAGAACTGCAGCGCACGCCCTAGCTCTCCGGCCGCCTTTTCACAAAAATAAGCCAGCACGGTGTCCGGGTAGTCCTCAGGCAGGGCCTTGGCCCGGGCCCGGCGCTCAGCGGTTTGGGCTGACCAGCCGTACTGGGTCATGATGCCCTGGATCAACCCGTCGGCGCCAAAATCCTGGTCCCGCTCGTAATGCAGTGTCTCGCCTTGAAACACTTGCAGGCTGGTGCTGCGGCTGTTGATCTCGAACAATGCCACCAGCAACTGCTCGCGCGCCGGGGCCGGGCTTGGCGCATGGTCGAGCAGGCGTGCAGCGGCACGGCGTGCAGCATGGGGCTGGATGTCCAGCACCGCCAGTGTCAACCCGGCGGCCTCAGCCAGACCCTGCAGGTCTTGCACCCGCTCCTTACGCGCCGCGGCCATCAACACCGCCTGCTGCTGGCCGGCTGTGGACTCGGGCTCCAGCTGGCAAAAGTCGAGGCTGGCCTCGTCGAGCGGGAAGGGGATGTATTGGTTGGCCTCGGCTTGAACTTCGAGCTCAAGCTCAGCCTCGCTCAAGCCCCCGGGCAACTTGATCTGCCGGGTGATCACCGCCGACGCAGGCAGGGCCATGGCGACCTGCCGCAACTTGCTGCGGCTGCGCAGGAGCAGGCTGCGCAGGGCCTGCGCCACCGGGTCGAACTGCTCAACCTGGCCAGCATGCACCCAACCCGGCTCCAGTGGCTCTGTGGCACAACAACGCAGTTGCAGGCGGCCGCTCGCCAGGCGCCCGAGCTCGACCAGCCTGGACTGGGATGTGCCGATGTCCAGACCCAGCAAAGGCAGGGCTGCACGAGCGAATACCGATCCAAAAGACCACACGACTACCCCCCTTAGACTCGCCGCTTGGGCGCGTATCTCAATCGCATGCTCATCGGCACGTTCGGTAACATGCTAGCAGCAAGGCCGACCAGTTACAGCCAATCGGCCACAATTTTTTTGTGGGTGGGGTCAGGCGGCGCTGCTCCCTGCGGGCATGTTGCCCAGGCCTTTTTATAATGCGCAGACCGCCTCGAAAAGTAATTTATGCCCCCTAAAAAGCTGATTCCAGAAGCGCCAGAAACACCCTCATCAGGCGCCTGGCTGGGTCGCTGGGTGCTGCGTGTTGCCCTGTGGAGCCTGGGTCTTGCCACAGCCGGCGTACTGTCGGTTTTGGTGCTGGTGGCAGTGGCCTTGTCGGTGGCCTATCCAAACCTGCCAGATATCTCCGAGCTGTCCGACTACAGGCCCAAGCTGCCGCTGCGGGTGTTCTCGCTTGAAGGCTCTTTGATTGGCGAATTTGGTGAGGAGCGGCGCCAGCTCACGCCCATTGCGCAAATCCCTAAAGTCATGACCGACGCCGTACTGGCCATCGAAGATACGCGTTTTTATGAGCACGGCGGCATCGATTACAAAGGCGTTCTGCGGGCTGCCGTTGCCAACCTGGGGCGGGTCAAAAGCCAGGGCGCCTCGACCATCACCATGCAGGTCGCGCGCAATGTTTACCTATCTTCCGAGAAAACCTACACGCGCAAAATTTACGAAATTTTGCTGACCTTCAAGCTCGAGCATCTGCTCAGCAAGGACCAAATCCTTGAGATCTACATGAACCAGATTTTTCTGGGTAACCGCGCCTACGGGTTTGCCTCGGCCGCGGAGGCCTACTTTGGCAAAGACCTCAAGAGCCTCAGCATTGCCGAGGCCGCCATGCT
>SHXM01000145.1 GCA_009693325.1 Rhodoferax sp. | reverse complement strand
GTTGGCCAGGCGTTTGATCTCGGGCGAAAAGGTGGCCGAAAACAGCAGGGTGGTGCGCTGTTTGGGCAGGTAGCTCAGGATGCGCTGCAGGTCGGGCAAAAAACCGATGTCGAGCATGCGGTCGGCCTCGTCTAGCACCACATACTCGACCTGCCCCAGCACCGCATTCTTGGCCTCGATGTGGTCGAGCAGGCGCCCGGGGGTGGCCACCAGCACCTCGACGCCCCTTTTGAGCTCCAGGGTTTGCGGCTTCATGTCGATGCCGCCAAACACCACCGTGCTGCGCAACTGAGTGTGCTGGGCGTAGGCCTTGATGGCCTGGGCCACCTGGTCGGCGAGCTCCCGGGTGGGCAGCAGCACCAGTGCGCGCACCGGGTGGCGGGCCGGCGAGGTGGAGCCGTTTTCGTGTTTGAGCAGGCGCTGCAGCAGGGGCAAGGCGAAGGCGGCTGTTTTACCGGTGCCAGTTTGCGCCGCACCCATCACATCACGACCCTGTAGCACCACGGGTATGGCCTGGGCCTGAATCGGCGTCATGACGGTGTAGCCCAACTCTGCCACGGCGCGGGCCAGGGGAGACGCGAGTTGTAACTGGGCAAAGGCCATGACCGGGGTGTCGGACGCCAGCTCGGGCGTCGGGTCGAGGATCAAATCAGGGGTCAAATCGGTCATCAAAATCGGCTCTTCAAAGCCGCAGTCAAGTGCTATCGATCCGATAGCCGATATTGCCCTGGAAATCGGGGCAGCGCAGGATTATCGGCCATCCGACCAGGCCCGGGCGGGTGAGACGGGGCTTCAGGCCTTGGGCAGCGTCACGCCGCGCTGGCCCTGGTATTTGCCACCCCGGTCCTTGTAGCTGGTTTCACACACCTCGTCGCTCTCAAAAAACAGCACCTGGGCGCAACCCTCACCCGCGTAAATCTTGGCCGGCAGGGGCGTGGTGTTGGAGAATTCGAGGGTCACAAAGCCCTCCCACTCGGGCTCAAAGGGAGTCACGTTGACAATGATGCCGCAGCGGGCATAGGTGCTTTTGCCCAGGCAAATGGTCAGCACATTGCGCGGTATCCGAAAGTATTCCAGCGTGCGTGCCAGTGCAAAGCTGTTGGGCGGGATGATGCAGACATCCTCATGAAAATCAACAAAGCTTTTTTCGTCGAAATTCTTCGGGTCGACCACGGTGCTGTGGATGTTGGTGAACACCTTGAACTCGGGCGCGCAGCGGATGTCATAGCCGTAGCTGCTGGTGCCGTAAGAAATAATTTTTTTGCCCTCGCACTCACGAATCTGGCCAGGCTCAAAGGGCTCGATCATGCCGGTGGTCTCGGCCATGCGGCGTATCCATTTGTCGCTTTTGATGCTCATGTCAATCAGGCTCCTGTCAAACAATTGTAGGGGGGCTAGGCCCAGTTGCCAGGCTGTTCCTGGCCCAGCCCCCAAGCCCGGCAGCCGCTGCCCGATTCAGCTCGGGCCTACCGGCCTGGCCCTTGCGCTGCGCGCAATCACGGTGCGCTCTACCACCCGGTCATCACCCAAAACAATCAGGGCGAACAGCAGTTCGTCCAGGTTGGCAGCGCGGGCGGTGCGCCGGGCCAGCAGCGGGGTGGCCCGAGTATTGAGCAGGACAAAGTCGGCCTCGCAGCCGGGCAGCAAATTGCCCACCGCTGGCCGCCCACTGCGGCCGTCCAAACCAAGGGCCTGCGCAGCCCCGGCCGTGTGTTGCCACCACAGGTGCTGCGGTGTCAGCGACAGCCCGGCCTTGCCCCGCCCATCGCGGCCTACAACATAGGCGCCGAGCATGGTGTGAAACGGGCTCACCGAGGTTCCTCCGCCTACATCGCTGGCCAAGCCGTAGCGGAAACCGGCCTGCTGTGCGCTGGCGTAATCAAAAAAACCACTGCCCAAAAACAAGTTGCTGGTGGGGCACAGGGCGGCGGCGGCGCCAGTAGCGTGCATCAGCGCCCGGTCTTCGGCGTCAAAGTGAATGCAATGGGCATAGACGGCACGTTCGCGCATCAGGCCAAAGTCGGCATAGGTGGCAAGGTAGCTGCGCGACTGCGGAAAAAGCGACCTGGCCCAGGCGATCTCATCATGGTTTTCTGCCACATGGGACTGGATCCAGGCCTGCGGGTAGCGGGCCGCGAGTTCACCGGCACCGCGCAGCTGCGCCGCGCTGCAGGTGGGCGCAAAACGCGGCGTGATGGCATAACCCAGCCGCCCCACCCCCTGCCACTGCTGCAGCAGGGTTTCAGAATCGATCAGGCTTTGCTCGGTGGCGTCGGTACCAGCCGGTCCGGCCCGGTTCAGCAAAGCCGCCGGCGCATGGCGGTCCATCAGGCACAGGCCGGTGATCAGCCGCATTTCCCGCTGCTGCGCCGCGGCAAACAGGGCCTGCACCGAGGCCGGGTGCGAGGTGGCAAAGGCCAGCGCTGTAGTAACGCCGTGGCGCAGCAGCTCGTCGAGAAAAAACTCCGCCTCGGCTGCACTGTAGGCGGGTGACTCGAAGCGTTGCTCTTCAGGGAAGGTGTGGTTTTCCAGCCAGGGCAACAGGCCATCGGCGGGCGAGCCGATCACATTGAGCTGCGGAAAATGCAAATGCATGTCGATAAAACCGGGCGCAATCAGACGGCCTGGTAGGTGCTCCACGGCCAGGCCAGGATAGCGCGGCGCCAGCGCTGCCCAGGCGCCCACGTCCTGCACCACCTCAGCGCCGCTGGCATCGGGGCCCAGCACCAGCAGGCCATCGGCCTCATAGACAGCAGCCTGCCGCGGGTCTGCGGCCGGGTCAAAGCGCAGCAGGGCGGCGCGGTAGGCCTTCATGGCAGCATGTGGCTCAGGTAAAAGATTCAAACAGGGCATCCAGCCGCGCGACATGGGCGCTGCGCTCGGGGGCGCCGATAAAGCTCGCCTCAAAGCTGTTGCGCGCCAACTGATAGGCATGAACCGCCGAGAGCGGCAGGGCAGCAAAAGTCTGGCTGAAGTTCTCATTGAGGTAGCCGCCAAAGTAGGCTGGGTCATCCGAATTGACCGTGGCCACGATGCCGGCTTCCAGCATGCGGTGCAGGCTGTGCTGCGCCAAACTGGGGTAGACGCAGAGCTTGAGGTTGGAGAGCGGACACACGGTGAGCGGTATGCGGTCTTGCGCTAGGCGCTGCATCAGGGCCGCATCATGGATGGCCTGCACACCATGGTCAATGCGCTCGACCTTG
Source organism: Rhodoferax sp. (assembly GCA_009693325.1). Lineage (GTDB taxonomy): Bacteria > Pseudomonadota > Gammaproteobacteria > Burkholderiales > Burkholderiaceae_C > Rhodoferax. Next base: position 4,130 of record SHXM01000145.1, on the reverse strand, counting down.
AGCACATCCAGCGCGCTCCAGATATAGGCCGGCGGTCCCTCCTCGCCAGCATGGGCCACCAGCCGGAAGCCCAAGGCCCGCGCGCGGGCAAACACCCGGGCAAACTTTTCCGGCGGGTGGCCGACCTCGCTGGACGCCAGGCCGATGCCCAGAATCTTGTCGCGCAGGGGCAGCGCCTGCTCCAGGCACTCAAAGGCCTCGGCCTCGCTCAGGTGGCGCAAAAAGCAAAGAATCAGCGAGGCCGTCATGCCAAAGCGATCCGGCGCATCGGTGCAGGCCCGGTGCAGGCCGTTGATGACCACCTCGGCGCTCAGGCCGTGGCCGGTGTGGGTCTGGGTGTCAAAAAACAATTCGGCATGCAGCACGTTGTCAGCCTGGGCGCGGGCCAGGTAAGCGCAGGCCATGTCATAAAAATCTTGCTCGGTCTTGAGCACCAGGGTGCCAGCATGGTAGATATCAAGAAAGCTTTGCAGGTTGTCAAACACATAGGCGTCGCGCAAGGCCTGTACCGACCGGTAGGGCAACGCCACCTTGTTGCGCTGGGCCATGGCAAAAATCAGCTCGGGCTCAAGCGATCCTTCGATGTGCATATGCAGTTCGGCCTTGGGCATGCGCTGCAGCAGCTCGGGCAGGCGTTGGGTCGGAATGTGGTGAACGAATGAAGGTAGGGTTTGCATCAGCTGACTCCAAAAGTGATGCCCAGTTGGCTCAAGTGGCGGCGGTAAGCTACCGAGGCCTTGTCGACCGCTGTGTGCAGCTCGGCACGGGGCGCCAGCGGCAGGGTCTTGGGCAATTGCGACTCCAGCACCGGCTTGTCTTGCATGAAGATGCTGTGCTGGAAGTCGCGCAGTGCGGCCTCATCGGGCGCCATATCAGCCACCGCCAGCCGGAACCAGACACGACTGCTGCTCGGCGTGAGCGGGCAGACAAACAGGGCGATCGATTCGCGAAACGCTGGCAGCGCCACGCTGTGTGCAGGCGCCACCTTGCACAGCACTGCAGTAAAAGGCGCAATGACTTCGTAGTTGTAATCAATTTGCGCGGCGGCAGTGGCATGCACGCTGGAGCGAGGTTGCCAGGCGCGGCAGCCGGTGGCGCGCAGGCCCTGCGGTGTGGTCGCAATCACATACGGCGGGATTTCAGTGGCATGGCCCGCGACACCCTCGGGCAGCTGGCGCATGCCCAGCCAGCCCTCGTGCACGAAGCCGAAATGCGCCATGTCCAAAAAATTTTCCACAATCCGTCCGGCACTGGTGGCCACCTCGTAGGGGCCGCAGTTGAGCTTGTACAACTGGGCGTCGGCCTCTGCCTCAAAGACCGGCAATGCCCGCCTCGAGGCCGGCCCGGCGGCGTCCAGACAAACCCAGATGAGCCCGCCCTGTTCGCAGGCCGCAAACACCTGGGCCCGATGTGAGGTCGGCGGCGTGAAGGCCGGCAGGGCCGGCACCTGCACGCACTGGCCCGAAGCATCGAACTGCCAACCGTGGTAGGGGCAGGTCAGCCGACCTTCGCACACTCGCCCCAAGGAGAGACGAGCCCCGCGGTGCGGGCACTGGTCAGCCCAGGCCTGGATGACACCAGCTGTATCGCGCCACAGCACCAGCGGCTGCGCCAGCAGCAAAGCCGCCACTGGTTGCGGCCCCACCTCATCGGCACCAGCCACCGGGTGCCAGTGCTGGTGTTCGATCGGGCTCAGGGTCACCCCACCCGCCTGCTCAGAACCAGGGCGCCTGCAGCGCCTCGGCGCCATACACCCGCTGCACAGCGGGCCGCTCAAAAACACGTTGCAGCCAGGGGCCGATGTGGGGCAGGTCGCGCGCTTTGGAGCCCGCGAAATTACGGGTCCAACGGCACACCATCATGGCGTGGATGTCGGGCAGGCTGTAGGTCTGGCCCAGCAGCCAGGGACCCACTTGCGTGGCCAATTGGGTATCAATCTGCTGCACCAGCGTCATCACCCGTTGCTCGGCGTGGGCCTTGACCTGGGCAATGGCCTCTGCGCTGTCGGCCCAGCGCTCGGGGTAAAAGTAGATGTTGGTGGCCGGTTGCAAGGTGCCGGCGAGCCAGGCCATCCATTTATAGGCATGGGCTCGCTCAGCCGTGCCCAGCGCCGGCATCAAGCCGCCGGCCGGGTGGCTATCGGCCAGGTGCAGGCAGATTGCCGCTGACTCGTACAGCACCAGGTCGCCATCAACCAGCACCGGCACCAAACCGTTCGGGTTGAGCTGGCGGTAGGCCGGCGAGCCGAGTTGGCCCCCCGCCTTATCCACCTTGAGCAAGGTGTGGCCGCAGCCGAGTTCTTCGAGCACGATGTGGGGCGCCATACTGGCAGCACCGGGCAGGTAATGGAGTTGGATCATGGTGGTACTTGGTATGGGCAAAAGTTAGTGGCAGAGGGGATTGGAGTCGGCAATCGTCATGGGAAATCACCATTATCGGCTGAGGCCCTGCCCTGCCGCCCCGCCATGCAGGGCCGCTCGTGGACGGCAAGCTGAGCGATAGGGTGGCGTTGTGGAGTCGCTTCAAGCAACTTGGCATCGCGCCCATGGTGCATTGTTTCTTCGCGCCCGCTTGAGCGCAAAAAACGGGCACAGTTAAGTCATGCCAGATGGGTCTTGAGGCTATAGAGCTTCACAAATCGTCGACAGACTGCGGGCCTTGGCGCCGCAATCGGCAAGCAAGACATATGAAGGTTCCAACACGTTTTACTGGCCCAAAGGTGTCGACCACAAGAGCCTGACTTTCTTCCGAATTGCAGATTAAATGGCCGAATCGAAGCGACACATTGACAACATCTGCGTTGAGGAGATTGCGGCCCTTGTTATCCAGGTTCTACATCAGACTGGCAGTGGACCCGGTCAAGACGTTGTCCGGTCGGTTTGTCGACTCATCGGCATGGCCAAGGCTAAGGCCGATGCGGAGGGCCGAGTCTTGCTTGCAGTCGAAAAGCTAAAGAGCTTGTCGAGAGTTCTGGAGGTCGATGGTTATTTGCGGTTGGTCGTTTAACCCTGAAGATTTTGAATTGGGCACACTCGGCAACATTCTTTGGTTCATCTTCGGCGGAATTTGGATGGGTCTGGGCTGGTGGCTGGCAGGACTCCTCTGCGTCATAACCGTTGTGGGCCTGCCCTGGGCGAAGGCATGTTTCGTGATTGGTCAGTTTGCGTTCCTGCCCTTTGGCAAGGAATCCGTCAGCCGGGGCCTCGTCACGGGCAAAGACGACGTCGGCACTGGTGCCTTAGGCATGGTGGGCAACATCGTCTGGTTCTTCTTTGCCGGAGTATGGCTAGCCCTCGGCCACGTGGCCACCGCGCTGGCGCTGTTCCTGACCATCATTGGCATCCCGTTTGGGGTACAGCACCTGAAGCTTGCCGTGCTGGCCCTGGCGCCTATGGGAATGACGATAGTTCCCAAGTAGGAAACTACCAAGACAGCCGGGGCATCGGCGATGTGGCGGTGCAATCCAGAAGGCCAACCAGAAGCGGGCTCAAAAAGCTGGCATCGGTCTGCTGTGTCGAGTCCATTCCTGAATTGGGTCACGGCATTTCAACTGCAATCGACGCAACCGAGTGGCAAAATTGCGATAACCCATTGCTGCACCCCGTCTGCGACCACAGGGTGCGCAACTCTTTGGAGTTGGTTACAGTGTCGCTATGGCACTAACCATTGTTCGTGACGGCCAATTTCGCCTGTTCGTCTTTTCCCGGGAGGAACCACGCATCCATGTACATGTTGCACATGTCGACGGCGAAGCGAAGTTCTGGCTCACACCACAGGTGGTTTTGGCCGACCATACCGGTCTTTCTGCCACGCAGCTTCGACAAGCGCAGGCAGTCGTGAATGTGCACTTGAAGGAGATCCAAGATGCCTGGAACCACCACTTTGGCGGCTGAAGTTACCCATGTTTCGAGGCATGGTTTTTGGATTCTACTTGCGGACGAGGAGTTGCTCGTGCCCTTCGATCAGTTCCCCTGGTTCCGAAAGGCGACGATCGAACAAATTTCAGATGTTCAGTGGCCTACGACTGACCATCTCTATTGGCCCGGTTTAGACGTCGATTTGTCAGTGCAGGCCATACGAAATCCGGCTGGTTTTCCGCTGGTTTCTGGCGCAGCAGGCTAACAGGCCGC
>SHXM01000144.1 GCA_009693325.1 Rhodoferax sp. | reverse complement strand
CCCCCCAAGTGCTGACGCTCAGCACACCGGGCAGCTGCATCAGCCGGGCCTCGATGCGTTTGGCAACCTGCTCGTTCACGGCAATCGAGCTGCCCTCGGGCAGCCAGGCGTCGAGCAGAACTTCCGGGCGGCTGGAGTCTGGGAAAAACTGCTGCTGTACCCGTCCCATCCCGGCAATCCCTAGAGCGAAGGTCAAGACCATCAGGCCGATGGTGATCCATCGGTGCGCGACGCACCAGTTCACGGTGCGCCGAAAGCCGTTGTAAAAAGGCGTGTTGTAGGACTCGTGCGGCTGATCGCCGACGCCAAGGGGTTTGGTCTTGAGCAGCAAGGTTCCTAAGTAGGGCACAAAGTACACAGACACCAGCCAGGAGACCACCAAGGCCAGCACGGTCACCCCAAAAATCGCGAAGGTGTACTCGCCTGTGGCTGATTTGGCAATGCCGATCGGCAAAAAACCCACAGCGGTAATCAAGGTGCCAGTGAGCATTGGCATGGCCGTGACCTCGTAGGCGAAGGTTGCCGCGCGCACCTTGTCATAACCCTCTTCGAGCTTGCGCACCATCATCTCTACAGCAATGATGGCATCGTCAACCATCAGGCCCAGGCCAATGGTGAGCGAGCCCAAAGAGATCTTGTGCAGCCCGATATCCCAAAAGTACATGCCCAGAAAGGTCAGGGCAAGCACCAGGGGAATGGTGATGCCGACCACCAGGCCCGGACGCATGTCTAGGTAGTAGCGCCTGAACCAGGGCCCGCTGCCACCCTGTTTATGCAGGCCCAGGCTGATAAAACTTACCGCCAAAACGATCAGAATGGCTTCGATCAGCACCGCAACAAACTCGTTGACCGACTTGGTGACCGCGGCCGGTTGATCTTGCAGGTTGACCAAGCGCAAGCCGGCTGGCAGCGTGTTGCCTATGCGCCGGGTGGCGGTTTGCAGGGCTTCGCCAAGTGCAATGATGTCGCCGCCCTTGGCCATGGAAACACCGAGTGCAATAACCTGCCGGCCTTGATGGCGCACCTTCACTTGGGGCGGATCGACGTAGGCACGACGTATTTCGGCAATATCGCCGAGCCGCAACTGCTTGCCCGAGCTGCCCCGGATCGGCATGGCCGCGAGTTGCTCGAGGTCGGTAAACGGGCCGGCCACCCGTACCTGGAACACATCCAGCGGGGTTTGCAATGTGCCGGCCGACTCAATCGCGTTTTGCTGGCCCAGTTGTACCAGCACCTGGTTCATGTCCAAACCAAGTTGGGCCAGACGGCGTTGCGCGATTTCTATGTAGATTTTTTCGTCCTGCGCGCCAAACAACTCGACCTTGTTGACATCCGGCACACGAAGCAATTGCTGCCGTACCGAATCTGCAAAAGTCCGGACCTCTGCCTGATTAAAGCCATCGGCCTCGAGCGCGTAAATCACGCCAAAGACGTCGCCAAACTCGTCATTGAAAAAGGGGCCCTGAATCCCGCTGGGCAGCGACTGGCGCATGTCGCCAATCTTTTTGCGTACCGTGTACCAAAGCCGGCCTACATCGCCGGCCTTGGTGGAGTCTTTGAGCTGAAACAAGATGGTGGTCTCGCCTAGCTTCGAAAAGCTGCGAATCTTGTCAGCATTGGGGACCTCTTGCAGGGTTCGTTCGATTTTGTCGGTCACTTGCTCGGCCATCTGCTGCGCGGTGGCTCCGGGCCAGATGGCGCGCACCACCATGATGCGAAAGGTGAAGGGCGGATCTTCATCCTGGCCAAGCTGGAAATAGGCCAGGAGGCCGAGCACCATCAGCACCACCATCAGGTAGCGGGTCAGTGCGGCATGGTCAAGCGCCCATTTGGAGAGGTTAAAGCGCTCGGACTTGACGGGCTGGTTCATCTCGGACTCACTTCGTCACGACGGCCGGCGCCTGGGCGGGTTTCTGTTGATAAACCGTGACCTTTTGGCCCGGGGACAACACATGCACCCCAGCTACCACCACCTGCATGCCAGGCTGTAGGCCCGCGGCCACCACCACATCGTTGCCATCGGCGGTGGCAATCTGCACGGGCTGCAGGCGCACCGTCATGGTGGCCACCTCCAGCACCCACACTGCGGCGGTTTGGCCGTCTTGCCGAAAGGCGCTGGTGGGCAGCTTGATCACCGCTGCCCCGCTGCGCTCGAGGGCCTTGGGCAGCACTGAGACGGTGCTGCCCAGGGGCGGCGCGCTGGCGCCGTCAATCGCCACTTTGATGCCAAAGGTGCGGGTGACCGGATCGGCACTGGCCCCCACCTCTCGCACCCGGCCCTTGAAGGTGGCGCCGCCGGACCAGCTGCGTACCTCGACCTCCGAGCCGATTTTGATGGAGGTCACCCGGTCCTCTGGTACCGAAAACAGCACATCACGCGGGCCGTCCTGGGCAATGCGCAGCACCGGCGCGCCGGCCGCCACCACCTGCCCCACCTCGGCATCGGCAGCTGTGACTAGGCCCGTCACATCGGCCAGCAGCCGGGTGTAAGCGGTTTGGTTGCCCTGCCCGGCCAGTTGCGCCTGAGCCTGCTCAAACTGCGCCTGGGCTGCCCTGAGGTTGGCCTCGCGCCGCTCGAGCTCAGCGCCACTGATGAAGTTTTGCTCGCGCAGCTCCTTGAAACGCTTGAAATCGGCCGCTGCCAGGTCGCGGTTGGTCGCGGCCGCGGCGAGCTGGGCCCGACCTGCATCGGCCGCCAGTTGGTAGTCCTGCGGGTCCAACTGGGCTAGCACATCACCGGCCCGCACCCGTTGGCCTGGCTCGGCTTGCCGACGCACCAGCTTGCCTGCCACCCGAAAACCCAGACGCGACTCGACCCGGGCGCGCACCTCGCCAGCAAACTCGGCGCTCGCGGCCATATCTTCCAGGCCAACTGTGAGCAGCTTGACCGAGCGCACCGGCTCCGGGCTGGGCAGGGGCCGGGAGCAGGCGGCCAACAGCACTGCGGCGCAGGCTAAGGCGGCGCCAGTTTGAATTGACTTCAGGAGCATATAAACGGTTAAAAGTGGGGGTTGACAGGCCATTACTAACTCTAATGACCAATTGGTTAGTAATTTAATTTAAATCTGACAGACTGTCAGGCTGAGATCCAATGAGTGAAGTTCAACGGGCCCGGCTCGGCACTTGAAAAATCGCGCAACTTGCGACAAGTGGACCAGCAGGGACGCCAATCGAGCGGTCGGCAGCCACCGCTGCTGCAGGCAAAATAAGCCCATGCCAGCAATCCGCGCAAGCGCCGCTGCCCCGGCCATAGGGCACTATGAAAATTTCCCGGTGGCCTCCTGGCTCTGCCCGGCCAGGCTGCGCGCACCGATTGCCGCGATTTATCACTTTGCCCGCACTGCCGACGACATCGCCGACGAGGGTAATGCCCACGCGGCAGAGCGGTTACAAGCGCTGTGCGACTACCGGCAAGAGCTACTTGGCGCCTGCGCCGATGGGCCACTGCCCCAAAGCGGCCCCTGGGGCTGGGTGTTTTACCCACTTCAGCAGGCCATCCGGGCGCACCGGTTACCTGTGCAGTTGCTGCACGACCTGCTTGACGCCTTCGTTCAGGATGTCGAGAAAACCCGCGATGGTGCCGATTACGCCGATCCGGGCGAACTGCTGTCGTACTGCGCTCGGTCTGCCAACCCGATCGGGCGCCTGCTACTTCACCTCTACGGCGTAAGAGATGCGTTGGCCCTGGCGCAGAGCGACCAAATCTGCACCGCCCTGCAACTGATCAATTTTTGGCAGGACCTGAGTGTCGACATACCGCGCGGGCGCTTCTACCTGACTCAGGCCGACTGCGAGCAGCATGGCGTGGCCCGCGCCGACCTGCTGGCCCGCCGGCAAACCGAACCGATCACCCGTTTGATTGCACAGCAACTGCACCTGGCCGAGGTCCGAATGCAGCAAGGTGCAGCACTGGTGCACCGGGTACCGGGGCGGGCCGGCTGGGAATTGCGGCTGGTAGTACAGGGTGGCTTGCGCATGGTGCGGCGCATTGAAGCGATGAAATTTACCACCATCAGCCAACGCCCCACTCTGGGCCGTGGCGACCTGCCGCTGATGCTCTGGCGCGCGCTCTGGATGTAACAATAGCCAGATGAGCCCAGAGCAGTACGTAGCGCAAAAAGCGGCCGCCTCGGGCAGCAGTTTTTACTATGCTTTTTTATTCTTGCCGGCGCCACGGCGCGCCGCAATCACCGCCTTTTATGCCTTTTGCCGCGAAGTCGACGACATCGTGGATGACACCCTTGACACTGGTGTGGCAGCCAGCAAACTGGCCTGGTGGCAGACCGAAGTGGCGCAGGCCTTTGCTGGCAAGCCCAGCCACCCGGTGATGCGTGCGCTGATGCCGCTGGCCGCCGACTATGCCATCGAAGAGGGTCATCTGCAAAAAGTGATTCAGGGTTGCCAGATGGACCTTGAGCAAACCCGCTACCTCGACTACCCTGGCCTGCAACGCTATTGCCACCTGGTTGCCGGCATCGTGGGCGAGGTGGCGGCCAATATTTTTGGCCGCACCCAGGCCCAAACCACGGCCTACGCACACAAGCTCGGGCAGGCGCTGCAGTTAACAAACATCCTGCGCGATGTTGGCGAAGACGCGCTGCGCGGACGCATTTACCTACCGGCCAGTGAGTTGCAGCAGTTTGAGGTGAAGGCACAGGATATCTTGCAGCGCAGCTATTCACCCCGCTTCACAGCCCTGATGCAGTTTCAGGCGCAGCGCGCCCAGCAACTCTACGACGAGGCGCTGGCACTGCTGCCCAGCACGGACCGACGCGCCCAAAAACCAGGTCTGATGATGGCCAGCATTTACCGTGCCCTGCTGGGCGAGATTGAGCGCGACAACTTTCGGGTGCTGCACCAACGCATCAGCCTCACACCTCTGCGCAAATTTTGGCTGGCCTGGCGGGTGCAGGCGCTGGGCCGGCTTTGAGGCCCCCCGAGGCCAAGCCGCTGGCGCTGGCCATCATTGGCGCCGGTTGGGCTGGAATGGCCGCGGCGGTAGAGGCCGTGCAGGCCGGGCATGCGGTGACAGTCTTCGAGGCGACGCGCCAAACCGGCGGCCGGGCCCGCGCGCTACCGGGCGTTGTGTGTAACGGCCAAGCGGTTGACTTGGACAACGGCCAGCACATCTTGATTGGGGCCTACACCGAAACCCTTCGCCTGATGCGCCGGGTGGGCGTGCCCATCGAGCAGGCCCTGCACAGCCTGCCCATGACCCTGCGCTTTGCCGACGGCAATGGCCTGCGCCTGCCAAACTTGCCGGCGCCTTTCAATACTCTGGTCGGGCTCCTCACGGCCGTAGGCTGGCAGTGGCAAGACAAAGCTGGATTGCTGCGCGCTGTGCTGGGCTGGCAATGGCGCGGCTTTGATTGCGCCAGCGGGCTCAGCGTGGCCGAGCTGTGCCATGGCCTCACGCCGCGGGTAATGGCCGAGTTGATCGAACCCCTGTGCGTATCGGCCCTGAACACGCCGTCGCCTCGGGCCAGCGCCAGCGTATTTCTACGTGTTCTGGGGGACGCCCTGTTTGGCGTGGCGGGAGGTTCTCGGCTGCTGCTACCCCGGGTTGACTTGGGCACACTCTTTCCGCAGGCCGCGGCCCGCTGGCTGGTGCAGCGGGGTGGTGCGATCAGGCTCGGCAGTCGGGTCAAGCGCTTGGTGCAGCAGGATGAGCATTGGCAAATCGAAGGCCAAGTGTTTGACAACGTGATCTTGGCCACCGCTGCCCTGCAAGCAGTACGGCTGCTCGACGACCTGACGCCTAGCCTGCCCGGGGCGATCGCCGAGCCGGTGCGGCATTGGAGCGACATGAGCCGGGCCCTGAAGTTTGAGGCCATCACCACGGTCTATGCCTGGGCTCCCCAGGCGCGCCTGTCACAGCCTATGCTGGCCCTACGCAGCCAAGCGGGTTCGAACGCGCCAGCTCAGTTTGTTTTTGACCGCGGTCAGCTCGGCGGGCCGGCCGGCCTGCTGGCCTTTGTGGTCAGCGCCAGCCAAGGCGAGCACCAGAGCCTGCAGCAACAAGTGTTGCAGCAGGCACAGGCGCAACTTGGGCTGCATCTGCAGGCGGTGCAAACCGTGGTTGAAAAGCGCGCCACCTTCGCCTGTACGCCTGGCCTGCAGCGCCCACCCGTGCGCATCGGCCCGGGCCTGTTTGCCTGCGGCGATTATGTTGCCGGCCCCTACCCGGCAACGCTTGAAGGCGCAGTGCGTAGCGCCATTGCTGCCGTCAAGGACATGTAGGCCTGTCATCGCAGCCTAGGGCTTGGCATAACTCGCCTAAGTGCCTCACTTTGGCATGGGGCTGCGGCACATGCTCCCAAACCTCGGCCCCCCGGTTCAGCCAGACCGCCTGCATGCCGGCGCCCAATGCGCCCAGCACATCCAGCGCTGCGTCGTCGCCAACATGCAAGACTTGTTGTGGCGCAAGCCCGAGCCGGCGACAAGCAGCAGCAAAAATTCGCCCATCAGGCTTTGCCACGCCCGCGTCAAAGGCGCTGACACTGGCTGTGAAAAAATGCCTAATACCCACCCGCGCTAAATCGGCATTACCGTTTGACAGCGCCAGCAAAGGGTAGCGGGAGGCGAGTTGCGCCAGTGCAGGCAAAGCATCGTCATAAAACTCCACCCGATTGCGCTCGGCATAAAACACTTCAAAGGCAGCGGGCGCCAGGGCAGCGTCTTCGTTGCACTGCTGCAGGGCCAGCTCAATCAAGGCTTGGCGCTGGTAGCTCAAATCATGCAGCAGGTCAGGCCGCGCCCGGGTCACCAGCTCACGCAAACCCGCCCGACTTTGGGCCTGCGCCAGCAGTGCGGCGGCGGCTGGCGCACGAGGCCTGAGCCAGTTTGCCAGCGCCACCTCGGCCCGCGCAATGGTCGGCCAGACCGGCCACAAAGTGTCGTCCAGATCTAGGCTGATCGCCCTGATTGCTGAAATATCAAGCATAGGTGAGGGAGAATACCGCATGCCCGAGAAACAAACCGCCCCCTTTGCTCAGGAGCCGCGCTTCAGCCACGGGCAGGCTTCTCGAACCGCTTTACTGTTTTGCAACCTGGGCACTCCTGCGAGCCCCGCAGCGGCCGACGTGCGGCGTTTTTTAGCCGAATTTTTGAGCGATCCCCGCGTGGTGGAAATCCCCCGCCTGCTCTGGCTGCTGATTTTGCACGGCATCATTTTGCGCGTGCGGCCGGCCAAGTCGGCGGCCAAATACGCCAGCATCTGGACGCCTGAGGGCTCGCCGCTCAAGGTCTGGACCGAAAAACAAACCCTGGGCCTGCAACGCTGGCTCACCGAGGCAGGCCACGAGGTAACGGTGCGCTACGCCATGCGCTACGGCCAGACCTCGATCGCCGAACAATTGGACAGACTCAAGGCCGAAGGCGTGACCCGGGTGCTGGTGTTGCCGGCCT
>SHXM01000143.1 GCA_009693325.1 Rhodoferax sp. | reverse complement strand
GGCGCCACTGGCAGGCCCAGGCTTTGCGCCGTGGCCTCGCCCAGACTCAGGCCGTCCAGCACCCGGCCCAGCAGCCAGGCGGCCAGCACGCACAGCCACCATACCGATGTCATCAGCGCCAGCGAGGTCCAGCCGACAAAGCTGGTCGAGCCGAGCATGAAGGCCTGCATCGCCTGCAGTGAATCGGGCGACAGCAGCAGCACCAGCTGCGTCAGCGCGCCCAGCACCACCCCCACCACCACGCCGGCCAGCAGCAGGCGCAGCGTGTGCTGCACGCCGCGCGATAGCGCCAGCGTCAGCAACACCGCCAGCACCGCCCCGGCAAAGGCGGCGCCGGTCAGGCCGAGGCGCACCAGCAGGCTGCTGGAAAACACGCTCACCACCGGCCCGCCGTTCATCATGCTGGCGCCCAGCATGCCGGCCTTGCCGCCAAGAGCGGCCAGCACCAGCGCCACGCCCAGCGAGGCGCCCGAGGCGCTGCCCAGCAGGTAGGGGTCAGCCAGCGGGTTTCGAAACAGGCCCTGCGCCACCGCACCGGCCAGTCCCAGCAGGGCACCGGCAGCCCAAGCGCCCAGGGTGCGCGGCAGCCGGATCTCGCCGACGATTTGGCGCGCCATGGCGGTTTGCTCGGGGTCTTGCAACGGTGCCAGCAGGGGCCCAAGCAGGTTCTCCAAACCGGTGCTACCCACGCACACGCCCAAGCCCACCAGCACCAGGCTGATCAGCAGCAGCATCCCCGCCAAAAAGGACGGGCGCAGGTTCAAGGCCGGGCCCCCGCTGCCGCCAGCTGGGGGGCCTTGTCGGTCATGCATTGCGCCATCAGCCGCGCGGCCTCGGCCATGCGCGGGCCGGGCCGCACCAGCACGTTGGCCTGTTCGGCCGGAAACACGCACACCCGGCGCTCGCGTACTGCGCGGATGCTGTGCCAGCCCGGCCGCTGGGTCAGGCCATCGGCACTGCCCTGCCCGACCATGATCAGGTCCGGGTTGGCACGCACGATGTACTCGGGGTTGAGCTTGGGGAAGGGGCCGAGCTTGGCCGGGACGATGTTTTTCACGCCTAGGCGGGTCAGGGTCTCGCCGATGAACGAGGCCTCGCTGGCGGCGTACGGGCCCTGGTTCACCTCAAAATAGACCCGGGTGCCGCGCACCTGCTCCGGCAGCGACTGGGCCGCCGCCGACACACCGGCATCAATGGCACGCCAGACCCGCTGGGCATCGGGCACCTCCAGCAGCTGGCCCAGCTTGAGCATCACGCGCTGCACATCGGCATGGGTTTTGGGCTCCAACGCCACCACCTTGATGCCCAGCGCCTCCAGCCGCTCGGCGGCACGAGAAGACTTGGCCATCAGCACCACATCGGGCTTGAGGGCCACGATGGCCTCGATGTTCGGATCCAGCCCGCCGCCCACCTGGGGCAGTTTCTGCAAACTGGCCGGGTAATTGGAATAGCGGTCCACCCCCACCAGCCGGCCACAGTGGCCCAGCTCGCACACGGTTTCGGCCAGCGAGGGCAGCAAGCTGACGATGCGTTGCGGCGCCTGCGCAAAGCTCAGCGTCACGCCCCGGTCGTCGGTGACCTGCAGCGCCTGCGCTGCGGTGGCACCCAGCCAGAGCAGCGCCAGCAGGCCGCGCCAGAATGTTGGCCACAGCATCAGGCGGGCGCCTTCAAGGTGAGTGGCAGGCCGGCGGCCATCAGGGTGACACGCGCGCACACCTCGGCCACCTGCTGGTTAAGCCGGCCCAGGGCATCGACAAAGGCGCGCACCTCGGCGCCCATGGGAATCACCCCCAGCCCAATCTCGTTGCCAACCAGCACCAAGGGCCCGGGGGCCGCCGCAATTGCTTCCAAAAGTAGAGCAATAGGCTCAATGCTGGCGTGGCCTGCGGGCTGATTTGGCTCAAAAACTGGGGCCGCCACCGGGTGCATCGGCATGCGCCAGTTGGTGAGCCAGAGCGTCAGGCAATCCACCACCAGCAGCGTGTCGGGCCGGCTGTGCGCCCGAATGGCCTGCGCCAATTGGCGCGGTTCCTCCAGCGTACGCAGGCCGGGCACCCGCACAGCCCGGTCGGCCTGATGGCGCGCAATGCGGGCCTGCATTTCGTCGTCCCAGGGCTGGGCCGTGGCAATCAGCATGGCCTGGCGACCGTCACCGCCATCCAGCCAGGCCAGCGCCAACCGCTCGGCCCGGCGCGACTTGCCGCTTTTCTGGCCGCCCAGGATCAGCTCGCTACGGGACGGCACGGGAAGGCCTGGCTCCATGTTCATGCCTTGAAGGCGCCGGCCAAGTCGGCTTCCATCCACCGCATAAACAGTTGGTGCATTTTGGCAACACCATCGGTCAGCGCGGCCGGCCCGGGCTGCAGAATGTCGGGTGATTTGATTTCAAACAGCTGCTGGTGGCGCACGGCCGGCACGTCCTGCCAGCCCGAACGCGCCGCCACGTTCTCCGGCCGGAATTTTTTGCCGCACCAGGAACCCAGAATGATGTCTGGCTGACGCCGCACGATCTCGGTGCCATCGGCAATGATGCGCTGCTTGCCCAGCGACTGCTGGGCCAACTCGGGAAAGCAATCATCGCCACCAGCGATACCCATCAGCTCCGAGACCCAGCGGATGGCGCTGATGTGCGGCGTGTCCCACTCTTCAAAAAACACCTTGGGCCGGCGTGCACCTGCGGCCAGCCGCGCCGCCACCGCACCCTGCATGGCACGTAGGTCCGTCTGGATCGCCTCGATGCGCTGCAGGCCTTGGGTCGCCTCGCCCACCATGGCTGCCAGCTGGAACATCATAGAAAAGATTTCGGCGATGCTGCGCTGGTTGAAGATGGTGACCTGTACGCCCAGCCGCACCAGGTCAGCAGCGATGCCCGCCTGCAGATCAGAAAAACCCAGCACGCAGTCGGGCTGCAGGGCCATGATCTTGTCGGTCTTAGCGCTCAAAAAGGCGCTGACCTTGGGCTTTTCTTCGCGCGCCCGGCGCGGTCGCACGGTGTACCCCGAAATACCAACGATGCGGTGCTCCTGCCCCAGCAGGTACAACCACTCGGTGGTTTCTTCGGTCAAGCAAACAATGCGCTGCGGCCCCGGGGTAAAACTCAACAGGTCAGGCGTCATGCTGCCACCTCGGGCCGCGATCGCGCCGGTTCGGCCGGCTTGAACAGCGCCGCCGCCGCCGCCGGGCAGGACGTAAACCAGGCGTGAAAGTAACTGGCGCGCACCGACTGGTGCTGCCACAGCGCCTCGCCCGCGTCGGGCTGCGGCTCTGCGTCCGGGCGGGCTGTGCGTGCCGACGGCAGCAAGGGGGTGGCGGTGGTCGAGTAGTGAAAGGTGTGGCCGCGCAGCGTGCCTTCGGGCAGCGTCAGCTGCTGCGGCCCCAGGCCGGCCAGTCGCTTGTGCATGGTCACCTCCCCCGGTAGCAGGCCCCACTGCGGGTGCCGAAGGCCGTCGACCGTGACCAGGGTTTCAAATAGAGCCATCATGCCGCCACACTCGGCCCACACCGGCTTGGCGGCCGCGATGTGAGCGGCGAGGCTGTGGCGCAAGGCGGTGTTGCCGCCAATCGCCGGCGCATGCAGCTCCGGGTAGCCGCCCGGCAGCCAAACCGCATCACAGTCCGGCAACGCGGCGTCTGCCAGCGGCGAGAAAAACACCAGCGTCGCCCCCAGCGCCTGCAGGCAGTCCAGATTGGCTGCATAAATGAAGCAAAACGCGGCATCCCGCGCAATGGCAATCGTGGTGCCGGCCAGCGGCGCGGGCCCGGCTTGCGCGGCTGCCGGTGCCGGCATCGGCAGGAACTCGGTACGCCAGCGCTGCAGTTCGGCCAAGCTCATCTGGCCCAGCGGGGTCTGCGCCAGGGCGTCGGCTGCCGCTTCCAGCCGCTCGGTAGCATCAGCCACCTCGCTGGCTACGGTCAGGCCCAGGTGGCGTTCGGGGAGGGTCATGGCAGCGTCACGCTGGACCGCGCCCAGCCAATGTGCCGGGTCACGAAGGCTGTGCTGCAACATATCGGCATGGCGGGCGCTGGCCACCCGGTTGGCCAGCACGCCGGCCCATGGCAGCTCGGCCTGGTAGTGCTGAAGGCCAAATGCCAGCGCGCCAAAGGTGCCGGCCATGGCCGAGGCGTCCACCACCGCCAGCACGTGCAAACCAAAGCGCCGGGCCAGATCGGCCGCGCTCGGCTGGCCGTCAAACAAGCCCATCACCCCCTCGACCAGGATCAGGTCAGCCTCAGCGGCAGCCGCATGCAGCCGCGCGCAGCAGTCGGCCTCACCCGTCATCCACAGGTCCAGCTGGTAGACCGGCGCCTGGCTGGCCAGCGCATGCCAATAGGGGTCCAGAAAATCCGGCCCGCACTTGAACACCCGCACCCGCCGGCCCTGGCGCGTATACAGCCGTGCCAGGGCCGAGGTGATGGTGGTTTTGCCCTGACCGGAGGCAGGGGCGGCGATCAGGATGGCGGGGCAGGCATTCACAGACGTTAAGGATTTGGCACCGAGTCAGTGGGTCCAGGACAAGCCGAAAAAGGCATTGCGGCCGGGTGTCGAATAGCCATCAGCCAGAACATAATTGGCGTCCGTGAGGTTGTTGATACGGGCCTGAAACGTCCAGTCTCGTTGCGGCACCCAGCTAGCGCCGATGTTGAGGAGCCCATACTCAGCAAGAGTCGTGCGGCCGGAGCCACTGCCAAAGATCCGGTTGTCTTCCCGATCGCTTGAGAGCTTCAACTCGCCGAAAACGTTCACCTGCCCGAGCCGGTGCGTCATGTTCAGGTTCAGCACATGCTGGGCGATGCGCACAAACCGCAGGTCGTTGGGTTGAGTCCGTGGGTCGGCATAGTCGTAGGAGGCTTTGTAGCCGGTGTTGCCGCGCTGCGCCTGTAGGTTCAGCGTCACTCCGCGCAATACTGCCAGACTGCTTTGCACATTGTTGGCCGGGTTGATGAACCCCTGCACCTCATTGCGATACACGACAGCGCCCAGGCTCATCGGGCCCAGGCTGTATTTAAGGCCTATTTCAGCAGCGCGGCTTTGCTGGGGCATCAAGGTAGGTGTGCCGAATCCGGGGAAATACAGCTGGTTGAAACTGGGCGCCTGAAAGCTGGTGCCTATACTGGCCACCGCACGCCAGCCAGGAATCAGCTGATAGCCACCGGACAGCGCCCAATTATTGAAGCTGCCAAACTGAGAATTTTGGTCATTGCGCGCCACAGCCAGTGCATTCCAGCCATCGCGGTTCAGGGCGTAAGACGCCATGGCACTGCGAATGTCGCGCTCATTGACGGTGTAGATGGTGGTGCTGTCCACCGACTCAGCCCTACTCTCCAGTACCAAGGTCAGCACGTCCTGGCCCAGGCTGATGTCATTTTGCCAGGAAGCCTGCGTGCGGCGGGTGTTGAACTTGCTACGACCATTCAGGGCACCGTCGGCGCTGCTAAGGTACTCCGTAATGGAGTCATCGTCACTGCTGCCCAGCAGCAGGGTTGACTTCCAGTCGGCCAACCACTGGGCCTCCCATTTCAAGCTGCCCTGCCGCAGCGTGGGCAGGCTGCGAGCATCGGTCGTGAGTTTAGTCAAACCCAGCGGGTTTGGCGACGCGGTGCCGTCAAACTGGTAGCTCATCGTGCTCTGCAGCCAACCCAGGGTCAGGGCATGCTGCGGTGACAGCTGCGCCGTCAGTTTGACATCCATGCTTGTGGCATCAAAGCTGTCCGTATCAGGGTTGTAGCTGCTGGCCGTTGGCTTAGTGGTCACGCTGATGCCGCTGGCTTTTTCATTGGACACGCCCAGGCTGTAGCCGATGGCGCCCGCACGCCCCCGCAACGATGCACCCGTTTGCTGCTGGCCGTCTGAACCAGCACCTAAACTGGCTGTCAGCTGCAAGCCTTCGACCGGTTCCCGGGTGAAAATCTGAATGACGCCACCCACCGCGTCCGGCCCATACAGCGCCGATGCCGCACCACGCAAGATCTCAATGCGTTCGATGCGGTCCAGCGGCATGTTTTCAAAGGCTGCCCCGCCGGAGGTGGCCGAACCGACCCGAACACCGTCGATCAACACAATGGCTTGGGAGCCGCTCGCGCCGCGCAGAAAAACACTGGTGCTTGATCGGTAGCCGCCATTGCTGACAAATTGGACGCCGGGTTGCTGAGCCAACACGTCGCGCAGACTGCTCTGGCCAGTCCGATCAAGTGCCCCGCGGTCAATGATGGACACGTCGGCAATCACATCAGTGATCGGCACGGCCACACGGCTGGCGCTAACCACCACCTCAGGCAGCGCCGGTGCGGTTGTCGGGGCGGCCGTTTGTGCGGCGCAATGGACCGCGCCAAAAAGCGTGCACGAAAGCACGGCAAGCCGTGCATGCAAAAAGATTGACTTCATAAGTTGAAAGAACCATCAAAGAACCCTCACCGTCTTCCCCGACAGTGCATGGGCGTCACGGCGGCACGCGGACGTGCCACCACTGTGTTGGCCGGTATCCGGGCTGGTGGAACAACCTCCATCGCCTTCCCAAGCGCGTGTTCAAAACGCTCAGTGACCATGATGAAAGCGGCGCCTTGCGGCGCGTCCACTTACCGTTGCGGGGGCAGCGCAGGTTAGGTGGGCTGTTACCAGCCCAGGCCCTCCTGCTTCCCGTTCAACTGCGGCGTGTGAACCACGCCGCGAGCACCAACGGCTGGCATCTTACCCTAGGCCAGCGCCTAACTCTACAATGGGCAGCCTATGTTGAGTCAATCCCAATTCGACCAAGTTGCCGAGCGCATAGAGCGCCTGCTGCTGCGGCATCAAGAGTTGCAGCGCACCAATGCGCTGCTTGGCGCACAACTCAACAGCGTGACGGCTGAACGTGATTCGCTCAAGTCTCGCCTGAATGCGGCTCGCGCCAGGGTCGATGCACTGCTGGAGCGTCTGCCGCCACCCGTTGATCAGAACCAAGAGCGCAGCCAGGCATGAACCGGCTCGAGGTTCAAATCATGGGCCAGAATTACCTGCTGGGCTGCCCAGAGGGTGGAGAAGAGAACCTGCTTCTGGTGGCCCAACGGGTTGATCAAGCAATGTGCAAAATTCGGGACCAAGGCAGAGTCAAGGCGCGCGACCGCATTGCAGTACTGGCCGCACTGAACCTTGCCGGCGAGCTGCTTGAACTGGCGCCAGGCCAGCCAGCGCCACCAACAGCGCCCGCAGCAGCGCCAAGCGCTCAAGCAGAGGGTCCGCTTGAGCAACAGGTGCAGGCATTGTTATCGCGCCTGGATGCAGCCCTGGCCGAAGACGGTCAACTGCTCTAAAAAAAGTCGGTGCGTGAGCCGCGCTCGGACGGACCTGCGGCCTACAATGGCAGGGTCTGCAGTGCTCGCCGGGCTTTATATTTCCTTGTACCAATGCTCTTTGAGCGCGGGCTTGGAACATTGCTTC
>SHXM01000142.1 GCA_009693325.1 Rhodoferax sp. | reverse complement strand
AGGTCAGCCCGGCGTTGGCCAAGCAGAGTTTGACGACTGGTGCCTTTGGTTGAGCCAGCACGCCGATGAGCTCATCGGGTGGCCGGCGTTGATCAGTCAGTTTGGCCGTAACCATGCCGACATCAATTCAGTTTTTTGCATTACAGCAAACTCACGCCCATGAGCTGGATGCGCCAGCAGCGTGAGCAGGGGCTTGGCCGGGCTGGCCCCATGGCGGGCGATAACATGCGGCAGAGCGCGTCGCCAGCTGAGTCCGTGAACCGCCGAAGAAAACTCATGGTGGTCGATGACAATGCGTTGCACCAGCAGTTGTTTCGTGCGGCACTTGGCGTCTCATTCGCGCTCTCAGAGGCCTACAACAGCGACCTTGCACTTCAGCGTATCCGCCTTGATCCGCCTGACGGCGTTCTGCTCGATGTTATTTTGCCCGGACGACGCAACGGTTATGAGTTGTGCCAACTGATCAAAGAAGACAGCCAATTTCAGCAGGTGCATGTGGTTATCGTGACAGCCCGCACCCAGCTGCAAGACCGTGAGAAGGCATTTTGTTCTGGTGCCGACGCTTATTTTCCGAAGCCCTTCAGCCCTGCAGCACTGCTTGCCTATCTGATTGAAAAAATTCCTCTCTGAGTGCTTGGCAGTGTGGCAACTGCCCCAGTAACGGCACAGTGGCAGTGCCAAGCGCTAGGGTATGCTGCGCTCGCCGCGCTTGGGCAGGCCTGCGGCAGCCACAGACGGAGTCTTGCAATGTCCCTCATCCAATTTGACTGGGTTGATATCCCTGGCGGCGCGTTCCTCATGGGCACTGAGCCCCCGCGTGACACCCGCCCGGCTTCCGACGAGCACCCGCAGCACGCCCTTGTTCTGCCGACCTTTGATATTAGCCGCTGCGCCATAAGTAATGGCCAATATGCGGCTTTTGTGCGGGCCACTGGCCATGCGGCACCCGGGCATTGGTCGGCTACCGACTCAGCGCAGTTTCGCGAACAGCATCCGGTCACTTATGTAGATTGGCATGATGCCCAGGCCTTTTGCGCCTGGGCCGGGGTACGCCTGCCGACCGAAGCCGAGTGGGAGAAAACCGCCCGCGGCACAGACGGACGAACCTGGCCTTGGGGCGAGACCGCGCCCACACCGAAGCTCTGCAACTGCGAAAATTTTGTCGGCGACACGGTGTCTGTGTTGGCCGGTGGCGATGGCGCCAGCGCTTACGGCGCCTTGGGCATGGCCGGCAATGTCTGGGAGTGGACGCAAAGCGCCCACCGCCCCTACCCCTATGTGGCCGCCGATGGCCGCGAAGACGCTGACCCCGAAGAGCCGCGCGTGGTACGGGGCGGCACCTACAACCACCCCATGCGCCATGTGCGCTGCGCGGACCGGCAAGCGGTGTTTGTCTCAGCCAGAGACATCTACATTGGTTTTAGGGTCGTCAGGGACCGGCAGGCCAAAGCGCCCGCCACACTTGATTTTGACTGGCTCGCCATCCCAGCTGGCGAGTTTTTGATGGGCAACGACCGGCTTACTTCCCAGGGCGGTGGGGCTCAAACCAGCTACAGCCTGGCCTCGCGCCACGCCAAGAATCGCCCCGCCGACCTTGACAACGAATACCCGCAACACACCCGCACACTCGAGCGCTTCAGGATCTGCCGCACGCCCACTACCAACGCCCAGTATCAGCAGTTTGTTGAGTCCACCGGCTACCCGGCACCGGGCCACTGGCCCGGGGGGCGGGTACCCTTGGCGCTGCTCGAGCACCCGGTGGTCTATGTAGACTGGCATGACGCCAATGCGTTTTGCCACTGGACCCGTGTGCAGCTGCCCAGCGAAGCCCAATGGGAGAAGGCCGCCCGCGGTGTGGATGGGCGTCAATGGCCGTGGGGCCAGCATATGCCCGATCTGACCCTTGCCAATTACGCACAAGACATGAACGGCGGTGCCACCCGTCCGGTCGGGTGCTACCCGCTGGGCGCCAGCGCCTACGGCCTGCTGGACATGGCGGGAAACGTCTGGGAGTGGGTCAGCAGTGCCTACCGCAGCTACCCATTTGAGCCCGAGGATGGCCGAGAGAACCCGGCCCTGCCCGAGCAGCGGGTCTTGCGCGGCGGCTCGTTCTACAGCGACCAAGCCCGCTATCTGCGGTGCGCCACCCGAAGCATGAGCTACCCGCACCGCCGGCGTGACCATATTGGGTTCAGGGTGCTTGCAGCGCCCTGAGTTGCAGGCCCGGCAAAGGCGCAGCCTGCGCCCACCGGACCCTACAATCTCCGCTCTCGATCGCTGCCCGTAGCTCAGTTGGATAGAGCAACAGCCTTCTAAGCTGTGGGTCGGGGGTTCAATCCCCTCCGGGCAGACCACTTCAGCGTATTGGACCAGGCTTCGGCCCGGTTTCTGCCTCGGTATGCAGTGCGATATTGTTCCGCCTACTTGCCGAATGCCCCGGGGAACTTGTCCTTGTAACTAGGGGTGGCGTCCACAGTCTGTGCACTGAGCATAGCCCGCACGATAGCGCGGGCCAAGGTGTCCGCTGCCGCTGACCCGAGTGCATTGATGTTCGCTGGTGTGAAACCCCACGCGGCCTGCTGCTTGAGAGTATCCAAGTCGAGCAGTCCAGTACCGAGCGCGAACACCGTGTCGCCGTCAAACATGGTGTGAGCGGGCCGGATGGCTCTGGCCAAGCCGTCCTGCGCCATCTCAGCAATCTTTTTAGCCTGCGCCTTGGTCAACTTGACATTGGTAGCTACCACAGCAATGGTGGTGTTCTTCACCGGTTCGCCTTGGTTTAGCGCCATCAGGTCGCCCGTCGCAGCGCCCTGTGCAAAAGGGGGTTTTAGGGGACCGAATTCGCCGTTCAACTCAAGGTATTTGGCGTAGAACTCTCCGGTTGCTGGGTTCACCGTTGACCCTACTGAGTTCACCGCGACGATGGCTCCAACGATCACGCCATTGCCTAGGTCAAGGCTGGCTGTTCCCAGGCCGCCCTTGAGTCCACCAGCCACAGCACCCGCTCCGGCACCGGCGTTTCCCATATCGACCGGGCCAGCAATAGCGTTCTCGGCGGCTTTGCGGCCAAATTCCTCGGTTGGCCGATCATTGAACGCGCGTCCAAATCGCCCAGGGTCAAACAGAACAGCCGCTGGAACAATCGGAACCACATTGCCCCGGCCTACATTCCATCCACGTTTCTTTTCCTCGAGCCACAACATCACGCCGTGCGCTGCGGCCAAGCCATAGGCGCTGCCGCCACTGAGCACAACGGCGTCTACCTTGTCCACCAGATTGGTCGGCTTCAGCAGATCGGTTTCTCGAGTTCCTGGTGCTGAGCCACGGACATCTACGCCACCGACCGCCCCATTCGGCGCAAGCACCACCGTGGTACCCGTAAAACGCTGTTGGAAGCTGCCAACTTCGATACCCGGAACATCTGTGATTGCATTGAGTTTGCCGGCTTTCGAGCTTGGCTGAACCGGTTTTGCCGGTTCGATCGCCGTTTGTGAATGGGCGCCCAAGTTCAACACAACCAGAAAAACGAATGCAAAAAATAGTAGTAACGGTCTCATGAGTAGCTCCAAAAAGTTATCAGTGCTGTTGCCAATTGCCAAAGATATAAATCATTGCACCCCATGCGCTGCGGCCAAGCCAGTTGTTCCGCCGCTGGCTCAACCGTGCCGGTGGTTCAGTAGCCAATGGCCGCGCCGTCGCTGCGCGGGTCTGAGCCACCGAGTCGCATGCCGCTTTGCGGGTCGATCACGATGCCGTGCGCATGGCCGGCGAATTCGTTCCAGTTGTCCCAGCGGTCGACCAGATGGCCGCGTTGCTCCAGGGTGTCTATGGTGGCCTTCGGGAATCTTGCCTCGATGTGCAGGGTGTCGCGGGGCTCGCCCAAGCCGAAGCGCCCGGACAACCAACGCGGCGATTCGAGCGCCTGCTGGATATCGAGCCCGAAGTCGATCAGGTTGACATAGGTCTGCAGGTGGATTTGTGGCTGCCCGTCGGCGCCCATGCAGCCGATGACGCTCCAGAGCTTATCGTTGCGAAAACCGATCGATGCGATCAAGGTGTGCAGCGGGGTCTTGCCCGGCTCAAGCCGGTTGGGATGGGCCGGATCAAGCGAAAAATAGGCGCCCCGGTTTTGCAGCACCACACCGGTTCGCCCGGCCACCACGGCTGATCCGAAGACGCCGTAGAGGCTCTGAATCAGCGAGGCCGCATTGCCCTGGTCATCGACAACGGCAATGAAGACGGTATCGCCGCTCAGGCTGCCATAGGATGGCACTTTGTCCCAGGGCAGGGCGCGTAGCGGGTCGATGATCGCTCGGCGTTGGTCGGCATAGGCTTTGGAGGTCAGCCGGTCCATCGGCACCTTGACGAAGGCGGGATCGCCCAGGTAGTTGTCTCGGTCGTGGTAGGCCACCTGTTTGGCCTGCACCATCAGGTGGACCATGTCGGCGCTCTGAAATTCGCGTTTGTGCAGCTCAAACGGCTCGAGCAGGTTGAGCATCTCAAGCACCGTGAATCCCTGGGTCGGAGCAGGCGTCTCGTAGAGCAGCAGGTCGCGGTACTGCCCCTTGAGCGGTTCGCCCCAGCTTGCGCTTTGCGCAGCAAGATCGGCGGCGGTGAAGAAGCCACCCCGGTCGGCAGAAAATTGGGCGAGCGCGCGTCCGACTTCGCCGCGGTAGAACCCGTCGGCGCCGCCGGCCGCAATCGCGGCAAGGGTGTTGGCCAGATCTGTATTGGTGAGTTTGGAGCCGGGCTTTGGCGGCCTGCCATCGGGCATGAAGATTGCCATCGTCTGGGCATGGGGCTGCAGGTCGGATTGGACCTGTTCGATCCAGCCGGTCAGGCGTGCGGTCACCGGAAAGCCGTTTCGGGCATAGCCGATCGCACTTTCCAGGTTGCGCGACAGCGGCAGTCGGCCGTAAGCCCGATGGGCCTGGTCCCAACTTGCTACCGCACCGGGCGTGGTCACGGTCGCTGGCAAGATGCCGCGGAAGGGGATCTCGGTGAGCCCGCGCTTTGAGAAGCCGTCTATGCTGGCGCTGGCGGCGGCGCGTCCACCGCCGTCGAGGTAGCGCACCGCCCCGGTGTTTGCGTCATGGATCAGCCAGAAGGCGTCGCCGCCAAGGCCGGTCATGTGCGGATAGACCACCGACAGCACCGCACTGGCTGCAATCGCGGCGTCCACTGCCGACCCGCCCGCACGAAGAACATCCGCACCAGCCTGAGATGCCAAGGTGTGGGGTGAGGTGACCATGCCGTTGGGGCCCATGCTTACAGGCCGGCCAGTATCGATTTTCATGCGAGAGATTCCTGCTTAACGATGGCGGATTTGCTTGGGCGGGTGGTCAAACGAAGGCTCATCTCAAGACTGCGCTTCATAACGTGCTTTGGTTTCGGTGTTCATGGGGTACAGGCCAGGCAATACGGCGCCTTTGAGCACTTCGGTCATGATCCAGGCTTCCATGCGTTCTTGCTCGGGGGCTAGTTTCAGCACATCTGCCAACAGGGCCGCGGGGATCAATACCGCGCCGTCGTCGTCGACCACCACCACATCACCCGGAAAAACGGCCACACCGCCACAGCCGATCGGCTGTTGCCAGTCGACAAAGGTCAGGC
Organism: Rhodoferax sp.; assembly: GCA_009693325.1. Classification (GTDB taxonomy): domain Bacteria; phylum Pseudomonadota; class Gammaproteobacteria; order Burkholderiales; family Burkholderiaceae_C; genus Rhodoferax. Next base: position 1,805 of record SHXM01000142.1, on the reverse strand, counting down.
CTGCCACAGACGGGGGTGCGGCCGCGCCGCTGCACCAAACGGCCAGCCCCGTGCCCAGCACGCCCGAGACATCGCGCACCACCCCGTCGGTGACAAGCGCGGCTACCCCCCGTTTGGCCATTCGGGCGCACAAAATGTCGCCAAAAATGCCAGCGTCGGTGACCCCCATGGCGTCGACAACAGCAACGCAGCCGGCCGGCATAGCCTCAATGGCGGCCCGGCTTGAGATCGGGGAGGACCAGGATTCTGGCGTTGCCAGGTCTTCGCGTGCGGGCACAAAGCGCACGGTGAAGGCCCGGCCTACCACGCGGCTTTGACCGGCGCGCAGGGGTCGCGGCCCGCGCAGCCAGACATTGCGCAGCCCTTTTTTAAGCAAGATGGTGGTCAGCGTTGCGGTGGTGACTTGTGACAATATTTCGACAACGCCGGGGTCGAGTTGCATCTCAGGAGTTTGGATCATTTGTAGGGTCTCGTTGAAGGTTGGGAGAGTGGGTTGCCCAAAGCCGGTATCTAGTATCGAAACTGCGCCAGGCGTTGGCTTTGGCGGGAGACCAGGCGCGCAATGTCGGCCATGTCGGGCGCTGAGAGTTTGGGGCCGGGCTTGCGAATGGCGGCGCTGGCTATCACGCCGCGCTGGGCCAAGAGGTGCTTGCGTACGGCCAGGCCAATGCCAGCCTGCTGTTCGTAGCGGGCCAAGGGCAAATAGGCATCAAAAATGTCGTGCGCTTTTTCAATTTGACCGGCTGCATGGGCGCGGCAGACATCAACCATCATTTCAGGGTATGCAAAACCGGTCATGGCGCCGTCGGCGCCGCGGCTGAGCTCTTCAGGCAAAAACAGGCCGCCACCGTTGCCCGTCAAAATCGAGACGCGCCTGGCCTCGCCACGTTCGCTGGCTGCGCGAATTGCGCTCAACTTGGCCAAGCCCGGGCAGTCCTCAGCTTTGAGCATCATGCAGTTGGCCGCGTTTTTAAGAATGCGCAGGATGACTGAGGTCGACATTTGCACGCCCGTGGCCACCGGATGGTCTTGTAAAACCCAGGGCACATCAGGACCCAGGGTTTCGCTCACCATGTCAAAGTAGACGACGATCTGATCGTCGGTGCGCAGGCTAGCCGGGGGTGCCACCATGACGCCGGCAGCGCCCATCGCCATCACGCTGCTGGTGAGCTCGCGCATCGGCGCAAAGCCAGGCGCCGATGCGCCCACCACCACCGGCACGCGACCGCTCACTCGCTTGAGAACCCGCTGCACAAAGACGCGGGATTCTTCGGCGCTGAGCTTGGTGGCCTCGCCCATGATGCCCAACACAGTCAAGCCGGTTACGCCGCAGTTCAAAGAAAAATCCACCATGCGGTCGGTGCTCATCAGGTCGAGTTCGCCGCTTTCTGTGAAGGGGGTGACGGTAATCAGGTAAACCCCGGTGGCCGATGCATCCATGTGTTTCAAATCAGGCTCCAAATTTTTTTTTGTACAAAGCGGCCTGTTCCGGCTTGCGAAGTCCCGATGCGTCCCGCGCCGCCTTGAATGTTGCTCGGAGCGCATTTTATTGGCAGCTTAGTTTCGCACTTTTCGGACTTTCGGGGCCGGTGGCCGCACTGCTTGTCCGGCAAGGCGGCGCCAGTGACATGGGTTTCATCCGAGATTGTTCATTAGGGTTTGGCGTGCAGGCGGATGCAGTGACGAGGCAGTTTTGTCCTGACTGAGGCGTCCATAGCTTGGGCTATGGACAAGGAAGAAGGGCAAAAATGACCGTCAATGCGCCGCCTGCATCCAAACAGCACCGCAGGTGCGCCTAATGGACA
>SHXM01000141.1 GCA_009693325.1 Rhodoferax sp. | reverse complement strand
TTTTTTCTGATGGTGCGCCCGGCACGGGCGCACTCTTGGAGGTGCAAGTCCTCCCGTAAGTTGATCACAGCGAACGAAGCGAAGCGCAACTGCATGAGGGTGACCGAATGTGGGAAGGAAGCGTGGAGCGAAGCTGCGAGCCGATGAACAAGAACTGCATAGAAGGCGCTGCCAAGCAGGGCGAGCGGGCCATTTACCGCGAAGCTCTCGTGATCAAGGCGAGGTGGCGTAGATGCAGCGGTTGTGCAGCGAAGGAGTGCGTTCTTACCCGGGGAGATCTCGCCTTGTTTCTGAAAGGAAGACGGCATTGCCGGAGCGAGAAGTCAGCAGAGGTCGTAGTAGCAGGAGCCGGGGCCGCCGAGGCCACAAGGCAAGAGCGAAGGACCGAACGAGAGTGAGTGAGCGAGGACAAGAGGATGTCAAAGGCCATGCGTCAGATGCTGGGGCAACCCGGGCGGGCAAGCGTAGCGCGGGGTGAAGCCCTGCGTGATCTTGCCAGCGACGAAGCCTGCGGCCCGCCTCTTGAGTACCCGCGCACAGGGTCAGTAAAGCAGCTAGCGGGCACAGGTGGCCTGCTGGAGGCGGCGCTGACGAGACAGAACCTGCAAACTGCGTGGAAGCGGGTCAAAGCCAACAAGGGCGTGGCCGGGGTGGATGGGCTCGACATCGAGCAGACCGCCAAGAAGCTGCAAACGAGCTGGCCAGACATTCGCCAAGCGCTGCTGCAGGGCATTTACCGGCCCAGTCCGGTACGCAAAGTGATGATTCCCAAGCCGGACGGCAGCCAGCGCGAGCTGGGCATCCCGACGGTGACAGATCGACTGATCCAGCAAGCACTGTTGCAAGTGCTGCAACCGCTGATCGACCCCACGTTCAGCGACCACAGCCACGGGTTTAGACCGGGCAGGCGTGCACACGAGGCGGTCAAGGCCGCACGGGCATACGTCCAATCGGGCAAGCGCGTGGTGGTGGACGTGGACCTGGCCAAGTTCTTTGTCCGGGTCAACCACGACATTCTGACCGACAGGCTCAAAAGGCGCATCGACGACGCTGGCGTGATCCGGCTGATTCGGGCTTACTTGAACGCCGGGATCATGGATGGCGGGGTGGTGGTCGATCGCCATCTGGGCACGCCGCAAGGCGGACCACTGTCGCCCCTGCTGGCCAATGTGCTGCTTGACGAGGTGGACAAGGCGCTGGAGGCGCGCAGCTACTGCTTCGCGCGCTACGCCGATGACTGCAACATCTATGTGGGCAGCAAGCAAGCCGGCGAGCGGGTGATGGCCTACCTCAAGAAGCTGTACACGGACTTGAAGCTTCAAATCAACGAAGCCAAGAGCGCGGTGGCCAGTGCCTTCGGGCGCAAGTTCCTGGGCTATGAGCTGTGGGTGGCCAAGGGCAAAGAAGTCAAATGTGCAGTGGCCCGCAAGGCACTGGACAACTTCAAGGCCCGGATACGGCAACTCACGCGGCGCTCGGGCGGGCGCAGCATGGCGCAAGTGGTGGAGAAACTCAGGCCCTACTTGCTGGGCTGGAGGGCGTACTTCCGGATGGCGCAAACGCCCAAGGTCTGGCGAGGGCTGGACGAGTGGCTGCGCCACCGGTTGAGGGCGATCCAGCTCAGACACTGGAAAAGGCCGAAGGCGATCTATCGGGAACTCAGGGCGCTGGGGGCATCGCAAGATGTGGCCAAGCAGGTGGCAGGCAACTCTCACCGCTGGTGGCGCAACAGCGACGGAGCCATCAAGCGCGTCTTGACCATTGCGTACTTCGACCAGCTAGGAGTGCCAAGGCTGTCATGACCTCAAACTCTCGAACCGCCCGGTGCGGACCCGCATGCCGGGTGGTGTGGCAGGGGCGGCTGCGACAATCGCGGCCCCCCTATGCCGATCTCAGGAAGGTGCGCCCTCTTGATGGCTCAAACGTCAATATTCCCCGCCCTGAGCGCATTGGTCTCAATAAAGTCACGCCGCGGCTCAACATCGTCGCCCATCAGCATGGTGAAGACGCGGTCGGCTTCGATGGCGTCGTCAATCTGCACGCGCAGCAGGCGGCGCACGGAGGGGTCCATGGTGGTTTCCCACAGCTGGGCCGGGTTCATCTCGCCCAGGCCCTTGTAGCGCTGGCGGCTGGTGGCGTGTTCGGCCTGGACAATCAGCCAGGCCATGGCGCTGCGGAAGTCGCTCACGCGTTCTTCTTTTTGCCGCTCGCCCTCGCCGCGCATCACCCGCGCGCCTTCGCCCAGCAGGCCCTTGAAGGTGTTGGCGGCTTCGGCCAGCGCGGCGTAGTCGGCACCGTGCACAAAGTCTTGCGTCAGCACGCTGCTTTTCACGTTGCCATGGTGGCGCCGGCTGATGCGCAAAATGGGTTTGTCGGTGCGCACGTCAAATTCGCCCGCCACTTCGGCGTCGGGCAGGCGGGCCTGCAGCGCGGCGGCTGAGGCCTCGGCGTCGGCCACGGTGTCCAGGTTGAGTGCCACGCCGTCAGCCACAGAGCGCAGGGCTTCGGCGTCCATGAAGTTGCGCAGCCGCGCAATCACGGCCTGGGCCACCTGGTGTTTGCGCGCCAGTTCGGCCAGGGTGTCGCCACTGAGCGTGCTGCCCTGCGCGCCGCCGGTAAACACCGAGGCGTTGACCAGCGCAATGCGCAGCAAAAAGGTATCAAGCGCGCTGCCGTCTTTCAGGTACAGCTCTTCCTTGCCGGCCTTCACCTTGTACAGCGGCGGCTGGGCGATGTAGATGTGGCCGCGCTCCACCAGCTCGGGCATTTGCCGGTAAAAGAAGGTCAGAAGCAGGGTGCGGATGTGGGCGCCGTCCACGTCGGCATCGGTCATGATGATGATGCGGTGGTAGCGCAGCTTGGCCACGTTGAAGTCATCACTGCCGGTGCTGCCGCCGGCCTTGCCGATGCCGGTGCCCAGGGCGGTGATCAGCGTCAATATCTCGTTGCTGGTCAGCAGCTTTTCGTAGCGGGCTTTTTCCACGTTCAAGATCTTGCCGCGCAGCGGCAGGATGGCCTGGAACTTACGGTCGCGCCCCTGCTTGGCGCTGCCGCCGGCCGAGTCGCCCTCCACGATGTAGATCTCGCACAGCGCCGGGTCTTTTTCCTGGCAGTCGGCCAGCTTGCCGGGCAGGCCCATGCCGTCTAGCACGCCTTTGCGCCGGGTCATGTCGCGCGCCTTGCGGGCGGCTTCGCGGGCGCGGGCTGCCTCGATGATTTTGCCGACGATGATCTTGGCATCGTTGGGGCGCTCTTGCAGGTAGTCAAACAGCAGCCGGCTCACGATGTCTTCCACTGGGCCGCGCACCTCAGAGCTGACCAGCTTGTCCTTGGTCTGGCTGCTGAACTTGGGCTCGGGCACCTTCACGCTCAGCACGCAGGTCAGGCCCTCGCGCATGTCGTCGCCGGTGACCTCTACCTTGGCTTTTTTGGCCAACTCGCTGTCGTCGATGTATTTGTTGATGACGCGCGTCATGGCGGCGCGCAGGCCGGTCAGGTGGGTGCCGCCGTCTCGCTGCGGGATGTTGTTGGTAAAACACAGCACCTGCTCGTTGTAGCCGCTGTTCCACTGCATCGCCACTTCAACGCCGATGTTGGTGCCCTGGTCGCTCTGCCGGTCACCCATGGCGTGGAAGATGTTGGGGTGCAACACCGTCTTGCCCTTGTTGATGAAGTTGACAAAGCCCTTGACGCCGCCGGCGCCGGCAAAGTCGTCTTCCTTGCCGGTGCGCTCGTCCTTGAGGTGGATGCGCACGCCGTTGTTCAAAAAGCTCAGCTCGCGCAGGCGCTTGGCCAGGATTTCGTAGTGGAACTCGTTGTTTTGCTGAAAAATCTCGGTGTCGGGCAAAAAGTGCACCTCGGTGCCGCGCTTTTCGGTTTCGCCAATCACCTTCATGGGGGACACCGGTACGCCGTTCACTTCTTCCACCAGCCGGTTTTGCACAAAACCCCTGCTGAACTCCATGGCGTGCACCTTGCCGTCGCGCCGGATGGTCAGGCGCAGCATTTTGGACAGGGCGTTGACGCAGCTCACGCCCACGCCGTGTAGGCCGCCCGAGACCTTGTAGCTGTTCTGGTTGAACTTGCCGCCGGCGTGTAGCTCGGTCAGGGCAATCTCGGCGGCCGAGCGCTTGGGCTCGTGCTTGTCGTCCATTTTGACGCCGGTGGGGATGCCGCGGCCGTTGTCCACCACGCTGATCGAGTTGTCAGAGTGGATGATGACCAGAATGTCGTCGCAATGGCCGGCCAGTGATTCGTCGATCGAGTTGTCGACCACCTCAAACACTAGGTGGTGCAGACCGGTGCCGTCAGACGTGTCGCCGATGTACATGCCGGGGCGCTTGCGCACTGCCTCCAGCCCCTCCAGGATCTGGATCGAACCCTCGCCATAGGCCTCTGTGGCGCCAGCCTGGTTGGTGTCGATGGTGGGCTGAAAATTTGAACTCTCTGCGCTGCCTTCCCCGGTGTTGATAGCCTCTGGGCTGGTGTTGGGCTTGTGGGAAGTCTGGTTGTCTTCAGTCATGGTTTTTTTGGAGTGATTTTTAATCTGACGCCGTCGCTCGAGACAGTGTCAGATTCGCATCGGCATGACAACGTATTTGAAGGCTGCGTTGTCGGGGATCGTGAACAGCGCTGAACTGCTGCCATCGGAAAGCTCGAGCCTCACCATGTCCTGGCTCATGTTGCCGAGCGCATCGAGCAGGTAGGTCACGTTAAAGCCGATCTCGATGCTGGGGCCGCCATAGTCGATATCGAGCTCATCAACGGCCTCTTCCTGCTCCGCATTATTGGATGCAACCCGCAGGCTGCCTGGCTCAACACTCAGCCGCACCCCTTTGAACTTGTCGCTGGTAAGGATGGCCGCGCGTTGCAAGGTGGCGAGCAGCGCAGCACGGCCCAAGGTGATGATGTTGCGGTGATTTTTCGGGATGACCCGGTTGTAATCTGGGAACTTGCCCTCGACCAGTTTGGTGACAAACTCCATGCCGTCAAAGCTGAATTTGGCCTGGTTGTTGGCAAACTGCATCTCGATGGCGCCCTCGGCGTCGCTGAGCAGACGCTGCAACTCGATCACAGTCTTGCGCGGCAAGATCACCTCCTGACGCGGCACTTCAACATCCAGCGTCGCAGAGGCAAAGGCCAGGCGGTGGCCGTCGGTGGCGACCAAGCTGAGCTGCGTGCCCTCGGCCACAAACAAGATGCCGTTGAGGTAGTAGCGTATGTCATGTACCGCCATGGCAAACGACACCTGGCCGAGCAGGCTCTTCAGGGTTTTTTGCGGCACGCTGAACATTGGGCCGAAGTTGGCTGCCTCTTGCACCAAGGGAAAATCTTCTGCCGCCAGAGTTTGCAGCGTGAACTTGCTCTTTCCTCCTTTGAGAATAAGCTTGCTGGCGCTCGACTCGATAGACACGATTTGCTCTGGGGGCATGGTGCGCAAAATATCGATGAGCTTGCGTGCGCCCACCGTGGTGCTGAAGTCGCCGCCATCGCCTTGCAGGTCGGCGGTTGTACGGATTTGAATTTCCAGGTCGCTGGTGGTGAGTTGCAGCGCCGCACCGGTCTTGCGGATGAGCACGTTGGCAAGTATGGCCAAGGTGTGTCGCCGCTCAACGATGCCGGCCACCGACTGTAAAACAGAGAGAACCTTCTCTTGTGTGGTTTTCAGAACAATCATGCCAACCTCTTGTTAATTCGTTGCATTGGAATTCATTTTGCCGGCTTGCGTGTGCTACTTTCCGAGCCGAATTTTCCGCTTTTGTTAGTTTGTTTCAGCCCTTGAGGGTCTGCTCCAGCACATGCAGTTGTTGGTTGAGGTCGCTCAACTGCTGCCGCTCCCCGCCGATCTTGCGCACTGCGTGAAGCACCGTGGTGTGGTCACGACCGCCAAACAACTCGCCAATTTCAGGAAGACTTTTTTGTGTCAACTCCTTGGCCAGGTACATTGCAATCTGGCGCGGCCGGGCAATGCTGGCGGGCCGCTTTTTGGAGTACATGTCGGCGACCTTGATCTTGTAGTAATCGGCCACGGTTTTTTGAATATTTTCTACCGATATCTGGCGATTCTGGATCAGCAGCAGGTCGCGCAGTGCATCTCTTGCAAGCAGAATCGAAATTTCTTTTTGGTTGAAGCGGGAGTAGGCCAATATTTTTCGTAAAGCACCTTCGAGTTCGCGCACATTCGAGCGAACGCTTTTGGCAACAAAAAAAGCCACCTCCTCAGGCATTTTGATCCCCTCGGCAAGCGCCTTATTGATCAGGATGGCAACCCTCATCTCCAACTCGGGCGGCTCGATGGCAACCGTCAAGCCTGAATCAAAGCGCGACACCAGCCTCTCATGGATGTCGGCTAGGCCTTTAGGGTAGGTGTCGCTGGTCATCACAATATGCGACTTTTTCGACAAAAGAGCCTCGAAGGCATTAAAAAACTCTTCCTGCGTACGCTCTTTGTTGGCCAAGAACTGCACATCGTCAATCAGTAGCAAATCCAGCGAGTGGTAGCGTTCTTTGAACTCATCAAATGCCTTGCGTTGGTAGGCTTTAACCACATCACTGACAAATTGCTCAGCATGGATGTAGAGAACTTTTGCATTTGGGCGCTCAGCCAGCAGGCAGTTGCCAACCGCGTGCATCAGGTGGGTTTTGCCTAGGCCGACGCCGCCATAAATAAACAGCGGGTTGTACAGGTGGCCCGGCATGCTTGCTACGTGCATGGCTGCCGCCCGTGCCATGCGGTTTGCCTCGCCCTCGACCAGCGTGTCAAAGTTCAGGCCCGCATTGAGCCGATTTTTCTGGGTTTCGGTGGGGCGTCCAAGCTCGGCGCCAGAACCATCCTCAGAGGGTAAAATATCGGCAATGTAAGCGGCAAGTTCCACTCTCACAGGCTTTTCTTTGAGAGCAAGTGCCAACTGAAGCACTACAGACTGGCCAGAAAACTTCTCCAGCAGGTGAGAAATCCGACTGCTGTATTGGGTTCTTATCCAGTCCATCTTGAATCGGTTTGCCACAAAAATTGTGACCTCAGAGAGTTTGTCTGAGACTTGCGCCGACAGGGGTTTGATCCAGGTGTTGAACTGCTGTTCTGGCAGCTCCCGGGCCAGTTGCTCAATGCAGGACTGCCACAACATATCTCCTGCCTCTCGGCTGCTGGGATCAGCTTCGCTGATGCTTACGCCGCTTGTCATGGGTCTGTCTGGTCTCTGTGGATAAATGCTTGGTCTAGTTCAATCATAGTGCAATTTATTCAGAATTTATCCACAAGCCAGGACGGCTGCTCGAACGCAGCAGAAACCACTGGCAGGTGGCCCATGCTTTGGCCGCGCAGAACAAAAATTTTTGAGGCACGGGAATTTTTTGTGATAATGCGCGGTTACGCTGACGACGTCAGAAGAAAAACCCCGTGGCTGGTGGGTCCCTAGACAATGTCTGGGTACTGCCCAAGCACTCTAAGATTTGCACCATGAAACGCACTTACCA
>SHXM01000009.1 GCA_009693325.1 Rhodoferax sp. | reverse complement strand
GCTCGGCCAACTCTTCGTCGTTGAGCGTGCTGAGGTCTAGATCATCGTCAAATTCTTCAGCCATGGTCAGGCCCTTTTGTAGGATAAGTGGGTGCTCAGCCAGCAGCCCGAGGCGGTCGCCAAAATGGTACGCGCCAGCCTGCTGCGCCACTGATAGATTAGCGACGGTCGGTTGTCGTAAGACGACATGAGCCTGACTCATTCGAGGCATGACTCGCAAGCGATATCGCCCGCCGCACAAGCGAGTGACTCAGCCGCCCACTGCCCCTGGGTCAAGCGGGGTGTTGCGACGACTCAACTGTCGCTCAGCACTGGGGGTATGGCCAAACAACTGACGGTAGCACTTAGAAAAGTGTGGCGGCGACTGGAAACCGCAGGCCACTGCAATATCCATCACAGACATGGCCGTCTGCAACAACAGGGTTCTGGCCCGCCGCAGCCGCATGTCCAAGTAATACTTGGTCGGCACCTCGCCGACATAACGCTTGAACAGCCGCTCGATCTGCCGCCTTGACACCCCAACCAAAGCGGCGATATCGTCTAGCGACAGAGGCTCCTCGATATTGGCCTCCATCAGGGCTGCTGCCTCGATCAGGTTTTCATGAAACAGGCCGACTCTGGCCTGCAAGGGAACATGTTGACGATCCTGGTCATTGCGAATCCGGTCAAGAATGAACTGCTCTGAGATCATGGAAGCAATGCTCTGGCCGAGCTGGTCCTTGATGATGTTGAGCATCAAGTCCAGCGGCGCAATGCCGCCCGAGCAGGTGTAGCGATCCCGGTCAATCGCAAACAGTTGCTCAGAGAAGACCACTCGCGGGAATTGTTCACGCAGGGCCGACATGTTTTCCCAGTGGATCACCGCCTTGTACTTGTCCAACAATCCAGCTTTGGCCAGCGCATAGCCTCCGGTGCACAAAGAGCCCAGGGCAATGCCCCGTTGCGCGAGTTGGCGCAGCGTCACAGACAACTCGGTTGTGACGGCCCGCTCGACATCCACCCCGCCGCAGACAAACACGATATCAGCCGTAGCCCTGCCGTCTATCGCCTCGCTAGGCGACATGGCAAGGCCATTGCTCGCGGTCTGCGCACTGCCGTCGAGGCTGGCAATCGTCCACGCGTAGGCATTCTGCTTGGTCACCCGATTGGCCATGCGCAAAGCCTCCACCGCACTCGAAACAGCGATGAGCGAGTAATTGGGCAGGGTCAGAAAAATAAAACGCCAAGGCGGCCCCAGATTCATGGAAGCTCTCGAGCGGGTTTTCATTGCGGCTGCTTGACGCTGCTGTGATGTGATCTAGCCCCAGCAGGTCAGCGCCGCACGTCGGTCAGGGCCTGCAGGCAAGGGCATCAGGCACTGCGCGGCAGAGACTTTTTCGTGACGCGCGGGACGAACACCTTGCCGCCGTTTCCGGGCCTGGCTGCAGCCGGCTTGCTCAAGACAGGTTTGTGCCCGTCACGCGCCGGCGCACTCGGAGCAAGCGCGCGAGGGGCCGCAAAGCGGTCATTGAAACCGCCTTTGCGCTCGTAGCTGAAGCCTTCGCGGCCATCTGCGCCGGCCCGCTCACTGCCCGGCTGCCGACCAGCCCCGAAACCGCCTGCTCGGGCTGGGCCAAATTTGCGGTCCCGTGAGTGATGTTCGTGGCTGTCACGCATGTCCCGTCCGCCAAAATTGGAGTTGGGCCGGGAGTCGGGATAGCGCTGTTTGGGCTCAAGACCAGGTATGGTTTGAGCTTTGAAGGGTTGACGGCTGTAGGCCTCTATGTCGAATATTTTCCGCCGGTCTCGGAACTCGGCCAGAGTAACCGCCAAGCCATCGCGCCCAGCACGTCCGGTGCGCCCGATGCGGTGTGTGTAGTCCTCGGCCTTCATAGGCAGGCCAAAATTAAACACATGGCTGATGGTTGGCACATCAAGGCCGCGCGCCGCGACATCAGTGGCGACCAGTATTTGCACCTGGCCCTGGCGCAAAGCCATCAGGCGACGATTGCGCAAACCTTGGCTCAAAGCACCATGCAGGGCTACAGCCGAGAATCCGTCTTGTTGCAAGTCGTTGGCCAAACCATCACATTCGATTTGCGTGCTGGCAAACACAATCGCCTGGTTGATGCTGGTGTCACGCAGCCAATGGTCGAGCAGCTTGCGCTTGTGCTGAGCATTGTCAGCCCAGAACAAGACCTGCTTGATGTTCACATGCTTGTCCTGTGGCGAGTCGATCGTGATGCGCTGCGGCTGCCGCATGACCCGTGCTGCAAGTTGTTGGATGCGCGGTGCAAAAGTGGCACTGAACATCATGGTTTGTTTGCGTTGCAGGGTGAGTTGATTGATTTCAGCCAGATCGTCAGAAAAGCCCAGATCCAACATGCGATCGGCCTCGTCCACCACCAAAAATTGCACCCGATCGAGCTTGATTTGCATCGACCGTTGCAGATCCAGCAAACGACCGGGCGTTGCCACCACCAGATTGGCGTTTTGCAGCTTGGCGATTTGCAACTGATAAGGCATGCCGCCGACAATGTTCGCGATACGCAAGCCGCGGCAGTGCTTGACCAGTTCGATGGCATCATGGGCCACTTGCTGCGCGAGCTCCCGGGTCGGGCAGACGATCAGGGCCCCCGGGGCGACCACAGAAAAATTGCGCGGGTTGGTGGGGTCTTTGCGCTTGCTGCGTTTAGGAGGAGTTTCGCCTTTCGCGGCGGCCTCTGCCAGCGCTCGGTCAAAATCAGAGCGCTCTTTGTCCTCGGATTGGCGCTGCTGGTTCAGCAATGTATGCAAAACTGGCAACAAAAACGCCGCCGTTTTGCCGCTGCCGGTTTGGCTCGATACCATCAAGTCAACAAAACGCGACCCCGTATCACCCGAGTCCAGGCCCTCCATGGCGAGGGGTATGGTTGTTTGTTGCACTGCGGTTGGCTGCGTATAGCCTAGGTCTTGCACCGCTCTGAGCAGTTCCTCAGCCAGGCCGAATGCCAAAAAGCCATTGGGTGCAAGCGCCAGGGCTTCTTCAACTTGCCCCGGATCTGCAGGCTTGTCGTCTTGAATAATTAAAAATTCTTGGGCCGACGAAAGTTCATCAGCCGCCATCAAAGCGTCGGTCATTTATGTCTCACACGCGAGCCCTGCCAAGGAAGCAGACACTCCGTCAATGGTTAGAAAACATCAACCATCAAACGGAACCTGTTGGGGTCCAAGAAAGCCGGACCGCAGCGGGGGCCTGTTTTGGCAGTCTTGCTGTTGCAAGCCCGCCGTAGGCCGGGTGAATGAGGGGAGATGCACACACTTGCTCAGCCAATGGCCGCGCAGCGCGAGATTATGGCATGGAACTGGCGCGCAGTTGCGCGTTGTGAGCGACAGCATTTGCCACCTGCCCCTTTGGCGACCCTCAATCGCTGAGGCGCAAAAACCGGCTTCGGTAGTGAGCCATCTCATCGATGGACTCGTGCACATCGGCCAACGCGGTGTGTCTTTGTTTTTTTTTGAAACCCTTGTAAACATCGGGACGCCAGCGCTTGGCCAACTCTTTGAGCGTGCTGACATCAAGGTTGCGGTAGTGAAAAAAGGCTTCGAGCTTGGGCATGTACTTAGCCAGAAACCGGCGGTCTTGACCAATGCTGTTGCCACACATCGGGCTGAGTTTGTTGGGCAGGTATTGGCTCAGGAAGTTCAGCATCTCATGCTGCGCCTGTGCCTCTGTCGTGGTGGACGACTTGACCCGTTCGATCAGGCCACTCTTACCATGGGTTCCCCTGTTCCAGGCGTCCATGCCATCGAGTTGCGTGTTGCTTTGATGGATGACCAGCACCGGACCTTCAATTCTCGGCGTGAGTTCAGGGCCTGTGATGATGATTGCAATTTCAAGGATGCGGTCGACTTCGGGGTCGAGTCCGGTCATCTCGCAGTCGAGCCATGCGAGGTTCTGCTCCGATTTCGCTAGTTTTACAGGCTTGTCCAGGGGGTTGTCGCTTGTCATGCTCGGAATTGTCGCTGATGCCCTAAACTCGTTCACCATGCCAGATCCCAGCTCTTCCAACGAACTCGCCGCCGGCCTCACTTTTGGCTTTGCCCTAGCCCTGGTGGCCGGCTTGCTGCTCAGATTTTGGTTGGTCTCCCGCCAAATCCGTCATGTCGCGCGGCATCGCGGCGAGTTGCCAGCAGATTTTGCCAACACCGTGAGCCTTAGTGCACACCAGAAAGCGGCCGACTACACGATTGCCAAAACCCGTTTGGGTCTGCTCGAGCTGGCCCTCGGCGCCGGGGTTTTGCTGTGCTGGACCCTGCTCGGCGGTATTTCGGCGCTCAACAGCTTTTTGCTGAGCGCTTTGGGCGGGGGTGGCATGGCCCAGCAATTGGCGGTTTTGGCCAGTTTTGCTGTCATCAGCGCCCTGGTTGATTTGCCTTTAGGGCTATACCAAACATTCTCAGTCGAGCAGGCATATGGTTTCAACAAGACCACGCCCAAGCTTTGGCTGCTCGATTTTGTCAAATCAAGCCTGCTTGGGGCGCTGATAGGCCTGCCGATTGCAGCGCTGATTTTGTGGCTGATGGGTGCCGCTGGCGCACAGTGGTGGATTTGGGCCTGGGGTACTTGGGTTGGCTTTAATTTGTTGCTGCTGTGGGCGCTGCCGACATTTATTGCGCCCCTTTTCAACAAATTTACCGCGCTTGAAGACGGGACCATCAAGACGCAGGTGACAGCGCTGATGGCCCGGTGTGGCTTCGCCGCCAAGGGACTTTTTGTCATGGATGGCAGCAAACGAAGTGCCCATGGCAATGCCTACTTCACTGGTTTTGGCTCTGCCAAACGGGTGGTTTTTTATGACACCCTTTTGGCTAAGCTCTCGCCTGACGAAATCGCTGCTGTGCTAGCGCACGAACTTGGACATTTCAAGCACCGGCATCTAAGCCGCAGGATGCTGCTTCTTTTTGCCACCAGCCTGCTGGCTTTTGCCATGCTGGGCTGGCTGGCCAATCAGTCCTGGTTTTATGCCGGCCTGGGCGTGGCGCCCAATCTGGGCGCACCTAACGATGCGCTGGCACTGCTGCTGTTCATGATCAGCGCGCCCCTGCTGAGTTTTTTCATCGCCCCTGTTTTTTCGGCAATGTCCCGCCGCGATGAATTTCAAGCCGATGCCTATGCCGTGGCCCACACCAGTGGCCAAGATCTGGCGACAGCACTGCTCAAGTTGTACGAAGACAATGCAGCGACCCTCACGCCAGACCCGGTTTATGTGCGTTTTTATTACTCCCACCCACCAGCAAGCGAGCGGCTGGCCCGCTTGCTCGGGCCCTGAACCACGTACTGCCGCATGAACCACAAATTGCAAGGTGTAAATTGGTCCGAGCAGGCCAGGCGCGCCCTGTCTGCCACCAAAATCGTTAGTCATTTGGCACAACTCGAGGGTTGGGCCCTGGCCGGTGACGGCCCCTCTGTGGCCATTGAAAAAACCTACGCCTTTGAGAATTACTACGAGACCATGGCATTTGTCAACGCCGTAGCATTCATCGCCCATGTCACAGACCATCACCCTGACTTATGGGTCGGCTACAAACAATGCGTGGTTCGCTGGAGCACCCATGATGTGGGCGGCATCTCCAAAACAGATTTCGAATGTGCTGCGCGTATCGACGCCCTGCGGGCGTGAGTCCAATGCTCAGGGCCAAGCCCTGATGGCTTCAGCGCCCCTGCACCCAGGCTTGATCGTCTCCAACCTGGGGCGCCATTTTCTGGTCGAAAAGTCCGATGGCCAACGGATCATCTGCCACTCTCGGGGTAAGAAAAGCCTGGGCGTGGTCGGCGACAGTGTGCTGTGGCAGGCCTCGGGGGACGCGGGAACGATCGAAAAAATCCAAACCCGGCGCAACCTTTTTTATCGCCAAGACGAGTTGCGTACCAAGTCCTTTGCAGCCAACCTCGACCAGATTTTGATCCTGATTGCGGCCGAGCCCGCTTTCTCCAGCAAACAACTCTCCCGCGCCCTGATTGCAGCAGAAGCTGCACAAATCAAGCCTCTGATAGGCCTCAACAAAAGTGATCTCGCCGAGTCATTTGCCCGGGCTTGGGACTGGCTCGAACCGTACCGGCGCATGGGCTACCTGGTGCTTCCAATGGCGCTCAAAACCGCCAGCACGGCTGACCAAGCGACACTGCTGAGCCTGATGTCGGGCAAAACTACATTGCTGCTTGGGCCCTCGGGTGCGGGCAAAAGCACGCTCATCAATTGGCTCAAACCGGGTGCGCTGGCGCAAACCGCGGAGATTTCCCGGGCACTTAACTCCGGCAAACACACCACCACCAGCACCACCTGGTACTGGGTGGACGGGCAGCACACAACGGCAGTGATCGACTCGCCGGGTTTTCAGGAGTTCGGCCTCAATCACATTGATCCAGCCCACCTGGCCGCTTTGATGCCAGACCTGCAAGCCCATGCCGGGGCTTGCAAGTTTTACAACTGCAGCCATTTGCATGAACCAGGGTGCGGCGTGATAGCCGCCCTCGGTTCGCAGCTGCAGGGAAGTGGCGAAACTGCCATGAGCACCGCCCCGGCCATCAGCGCCAACCGATACAAGATCTACAGCGACTTACACGCCGAGTTGAGTGCGCCGCCGCCCTACTGAAGGACGGCATCAGCCCAGCAAACGGGCCAACGTGAGCAAGGCCAAGAGAACCACCCACATGACCACCGTGCGCCACACCAGGCCCACAATGACGGCTAGGTGCGCGAATTCGGGGGTCTGCCCGGCGCCGCTGGCTGCTGCTTGGTCTTCGATTGGCAGGCAGGCCGGCGCGCTGTCTTCGGCCGCGTCAGGCTGGGCGCGGCCCGGGCCGGCGCTGGTCAAGCGAATGTTCACGGCGCCAGCGGTCGCCGCCAAGATCAGCGCGTCGTTGCCCTGGTCCGGTTCGCTCAGGTGGAGGCGCCAGGCTTCCATGGCATCTTCAAAACTACCCACCACGGCAAAGCTGACAGCCGTGATGCGTGCAGGCACCCAGTCAAGCAGGTCCCAGGCCAGGCTGGCAGCGTCCTGGGTTTGCTGACTCACCGGTTGGAAGCGGGTCTGACTTTCATCCCGCCAAAAACAGGCGAGAAACTCGCTGGCCCGGTAGAGCACCGCGCCAGCCGGCCCCAGGCCGAAAACCGCCAGGACCGAAAAAAAGGCCAACACCCCAAAAACATGGCGGTGCGCGGCAATCACAGAGTGCGCCATCACAGACCGCAGTACTTCGCTGCGGGGCAGGTCGCGGACGTCGATCTGGCGCCAATTTGCCAACAAGTCCCGCGCCAAGGTTTCGTCTGAGTTGGCCAGTGCCTCCCGAATTTGGGTAAAGTGCGAGCTGAACTGTCGAAACCCCAAGGTGGCATACAACACCGCCACACTCCAAACCAGCGCTGCCGGCCAGCCAAGCCACACATCCAGCGACCAATAAACCGCCAGCACCAGCACAGACGGCACGCCCACCGCCAGGCTCCAAGCCAGCCACGCATGTGCTGCCTGTCCAGCATCAAAGTTGCGGGTGCTCCAGCCCGCCCAAGCGCGCATCAGTGCATGAAGGCGATTGCCAGGCGCCATGGGGCGCGCCTGCTCAATCAGCAAGGCCATAACGACTGCAATGAAGCTCATGCGTCAATGATAGCCAGAGGCCGCTTCAGGCGCACAGTAATCGGTAAAAATTACGCAACATTCCTGCTGTGGCGCCCCAGATGAATCGCAACCCGTCCGGTTGCTGGTAAGGCATGGCGAACCACTCGCGCTCAACCCCCTCATGGGCCACGGCATGACGTTGGTGGTGGGCCGGGTTCATCAGCCAGGCCAACGGCACCTCAAAAACATCCGCTACCTCGTTGCGGTCGGGCTGAAGAACAAAACCCGGCTGCACCAGGGCAACCACGGGGGTGATGATGAACCCCGAACCAGTGCAGTAGTGCGGCATGACACCCAGGACCTCGATGAAACTAGGCGCCAGGGCAAGCTCCTCCCAGGTCTCCCGCAATGCGGTGGCGGTGGCATCCGCATCAGAATCTTCAGCTTTTCCCCCGGGGAAAGCAATTTGGCCGCTGTGGGTCGGCAAATGGAGCGTACGTTCAGTCAGCAAAACCGTAGGGCTTGGCCGCATCACGATGGGCAGTAAGACGGATGCATGCCGCGGCAAGCGTTCAGACCATCTGGGCTCAGCGACAAGTTCAGGAATCCATTCCGGCGGGTCTGCAAAACGCCGCCGTAACGCCGCTGGCGAAATGGCGTCAGGCGGAACCGCGGGCAAGTGGCGATCCACCCCTTTGACGGGAACCTGCTGCGGATCGAAATCAAGCCATCGGGACAATGTCGTCAATCTCTGGAAACTTCGACAAACCCTTGCGACTGCAAAAAAAAGCCGCAGCGCTCGGCCTGGGCGGCTTGTTTGAACACTGCAACTCAGGCGTTGACGGTCTTCTTGGCAGGCAATTTTTCTTTGATTCGCGCGGACTTGCCGCTGCGATCACGCAAATAGTACAGCTTGGCGCGGCGCACGTCACCACGACGCTTGACCTCAATGCTGGCGATCAGGGGGCTGTAGGTTTGGAATGTCCGCTCAACGCCCTCGCCGCTGGAGATTTTTCGAACAATAAAACCGCTGTTGAGCCCCCGGTTGCGCTTGGCGATCACCACACCTTCATAGGCCTGAACACGCTTACGCGTGCCCTCAACCACATTGACACTGACGATCACTGTGTCACCGGGAGAGAATTCGGGGATAGTTTTGCCAAGGCGAGCGATTTCTTCCTGCTCAAGGGTCTGGATCAGATTCATGATGTCCTCAAATGATCTTGGACGCGCCAGCGTCGAGATGACGCAAGGGCTGTCTCAGTGAGCAGCCGGCCAGCCAGAGGATCTGGTAAAGCCCCTGATTATATCCGGCCAGTTCAGGCGCCCCGAACTAGCAATCTGGCCTGCTGAGCTTGTCGAACTGAGTCCCTGACGCCGCCCGGGGATAAACCCAAAGCCTTGGATCGGCCTATGCTTGCGGCTGCTCCCAAGACTGAACTACGCTTGCCTTGGCTTGAGCTTGCTTGGCCAGAAAAGCCTCGTCCAGGGGTCCCAATCGCCCACTCTGACGGGCTTGTCGAATCAGGTCTGGGCGCAGCCGGGCCGTCAAGGCAAGGCTTTGTTCGCGGCGCCAGCGCTCGATCTCCGCGTGCTTGCCAGACATCAACACCCGCGGCACCGGTGTTCCGCCCCAGCTTTGCGGCCGGGTGTAGTGCTGGCAATCCAGCAAGCCGTCCAGTTGGGAGCCAAAGCTGTCCTGCTGATGGCTCTGCGCGTCATTGAGTACGCCCGGCTGCAGCCGGGCGACAGCGTCTAGCAGGGCCATGGCGGCGATTTCACCGCCCGACAATACAAAGTCGCCAAGGCTGATTTGCTGATCAACATACAAGTCGATAAAACGTTGGTCAATACCCTCATAGCGGCCGCAAATCAGGATGGCACCATCGCTTTGCGCCCATTGGGCGACGATATTCTGCGTGAGCACCTGGCCGGCCGGAGAAAACAGCACTATCGGTGCTGGCCGCCCACGTTGTTGTAGAACATCCTCTATGCACCGCCGTAAGGGTTCAGCCATCAAGACCATGCCCGGGCCGCCACCAAAGGGGCGGTCGTCGACCCGCCGATACTGCCCATCGGAAAAATCACGTAGCTGGTTGAGCCTGACGTCAACCTGAGCAGACTCAAAAGCCCGCCGCGTGACGCCGCTGGTGAGCAAAGGCGTAAAGACTTCGGGAAACAGGGTAATGAGGTCGAAGCGCACCGCTCGCCCTCAATAGTCGGGCTGCCAGTCGACCAGAATCCGCCGGCCCGGCAGATCGACCTGATCGACATAAATGCCGACAAAAGGAATCATGCGCTCGACAGTTTTTTCCTCTTGAACCTCCGCCAGCACCAGCAGGGTTTGCAGCCCGGTAGAGATCAACTCCTTGACCAGGCCCAAACCCAGGCCGTCCCGATTGACCACTGCCAGCCCAATCAGGTCGACCCAGTAAAACTCGTCGCCCTTGGCGGCCGGAAAATTAGCCCGGGCAACAAAGACCCGAGCACCCCGCAGGGCTTGCGCAGCGTCGCGATCTGCCAGGTCGTGGGCTGAGGCGACCACGGTGTCGGCGTGCCTCCTGGATTCCGTGATGGAGAGTTTGCCCACACCAGAAAAGGTTCTAGGGCCTTTTTCAGCAGGCAACAAAAACCAGGACTGGGAGGAAAACAGCGCCTGGGGATCGGCGCTGTAGGGGAGTACTTTGAACCAGCCTTTGAGGCCCCAGGCATCAGCAATGCGTCCAACCTCGATCGCGTCTGCCGGTAATTCGGCGGCTTCAAGGCCGGCCAACATGGCGGCGTGTGTCAGGCCGCCTTGCTGGCAGCTTGAGAAATCAGGCGTTCGACCGTTGGCGAGGCCTGGGCACCAACGCTTCTCCAGTAAGTCAGGCGGTCCTGTGTGATGCGGATGCTCTCTTCATTGGCAGTGGCAATCGGGTTGTAAAAACCGATTCGCTCTATGAAGCGTCCGTCGCGACGAGTACGCTTGTCGGCAACGACAATATTGAAAAACGGGCGCGCTTTTGCACCGCCACGGGCGAGTCGGATGACGACCATAATTTATCCTTTGGGTAACGGAGATTGACTTCCGCCATTAACTGCAGCACATAATCCAGCGTTTGAGACACGCGACATGGCCACCCGGCCAGCGACACGCTGAAAAGCCCGACAGTATAACGGCTCCTCTTTTTATGCCCATCATTCGCCCATGCCAAGCCAGCGACCTCGCCGGCATCACCGATATTTATGCCCACCATGTGCTCAATGGAACCGGCACCTTTGAAATAGACATCCCGTCTGAGCAAGAGATGACCGCCCGATGGGCGGAAGTTCGAGCCAAAAATTTGCCTTATCTTGTCGCGGCTGAGGGCGCGCAAGTGCTCGGCTTTGCCTATTGCAACTGGTTCAAGCCCCGCCCAGCCTACCGTTTTTCAGCAGAAAATTCGATTTACCTCGCCCCATACACGCAACGCCAAGGGCTGGGTCGCGCGCTGTTGGCAGAGCTGTGCGCACAGGCCGAGGCTGCCGGCCTGCGGCGCTTGATCGCAGTTATTGGCGACTCTGCCAACGCTGGCTCGATTGGCGTGCATCTGTCGGTGGGTTTCAGTCATGTCGGTGTGCTGAAAGCCTGTGGCTGGAAGTTCGAGCGCTGGCTTGATGTGGTGTTGATGGAGCGGGCGCTGGGCCGGGCTGACAGTTGTGCGCCCGCGCAGGCGACAGCCCCATGAAAAACAAAACCCTGGCCGCCTGGCTGACATTTGTTGGTGGGCCCCTGGGCCTGCACCGCTTCTACCTTTTTGGCATGGGCGATTGGATCGGCTGGCTTTTGCCCTTGCCGACTGCCCTGGGTCTGTATGGTTTGGAACGGGTACAAGCACATGGATTGGAAGACGCTTGGAGCTGGCTACTGATCCCTTTGCTAGGTTTCACAGTGTCGGGCTGTGCACTGAACGCCATTGTTTATGGCTTGATGGATGCTCAAAGCTGGAACACCCGCTTCAACCCCTTGATTGACACCGAGAACGCCGCTGGACAAACCGGCTGGCACACCATTGGCGCCATTGTGGCGTCTCTGCTGGTTGGAACAACCGTGCTGATGAGCAGCATTGTGTTCAGTTTTCAGCATTATTTTGAATACCAAATTGAGGAGTCCAAGAAAATATCGCAATAAACCAGGCGCCCGGGGCGTGCCGCCTCAAAACAACTGATTGCTGAGCCAATAGGCTAGGGCTGCCACGCAAGCACTTGCCGGGATGGTCAAAACCCAGGCCCAAACAATCGTTCCTGCCACGCCCCATCGCACAGCACTAGCCCGCTGAACCGAACCAACGCCAACGATGGCACCAGTGATGGTGTGGGTAGTCGACACCGGTATCCCAAGTGCTGTTGCCATAAAAAGTGTGACGGCGCCGCCAGTCTCCGCACAAAATCCGCCTACCGGCTTGAGTTTGGTGATGCGCTGCCCCATGGTTTTGACGATGCGCCAACCACCAAACATGGTGCCCGCACCAATCGCCAAATAGCAGGAGACGATGGTCCAGGTTGGTGGCGACTTCTCCCCCACCGCGGCATAACCTGTGGCGATGAGCAGCATCCAGATGATGCCGATGGTTTTCTGGGCATCATTGCCACCATGGCCGAGGCTGTAGGCGCCCGCAGACACCAACTGCATGCGCCGAAACCATTTGTCAACCTTGGCCGGCCGAGTACGCCGAAAAAACCATGACACCAGCACCACCATCAGCGAGCCCAGCAGGTAACCCAACAAGGGGGAAACAAAGATAAAGACCACCGTTTTGAGAACGCCACCCGCGATCAGCGCACCGGCGCCAGCCTTGGCGATAACGGCACCCAGAATGCCTCCGATCAGCGCGTGAGAGGAACTGCTCGGTATACCAAAGTACCAGGTGAGAAAGTTCCAACTGATGGCGCCTACCAGCGCACCAAAGACCACATGGGTATCGACGATGCCGGGTTGCACAAAGCCTTTGCCAACCGTGGCTGCAACACTCAAATGAAAAACAAAAACAGCCGCCACGTTGAAGAAGGCCGCAAACACCACCGCTTTGCCTGGCTTGAGAACGCCGGTGGACACCACGGTAGCTATCGAATTTGCCGCATCATGAAAACCGTTCATGAAATCAAAGGCAAGGGCCAAAAAAACCAGCAAAATCACCACCCAGAGGGCTGCCTGTGCGTTATCCATCGTCACCGCGCCCGGTCAATCAGGAGTTCTCGAGGATGATGCCCTCGATGAGGTTGGCAACATCCTCGCATTTGTCTGTAATGGTCTCCAGCAGTTCGTAAATCGCCTTGAGCTTGATCACCTCGCGGACATCTTTTTCCTCCCGGAAAAGTTTACTCATGGCGCTGCGCATCACTCGATCAGCATCGCTTTCCAGTCGATCAATTTCTTCACAGGTTTTGAGCGCCGCGTCAGCCACACTGTGGTCGGCGATACGGTCTAACAGTTTGACGGCGTCGCGTACCCGCTCGCAGCACCTGACGCTGATGTCGGTCAGCCGGGTGATCTCTTCCGTCATGTGCCGCACATCGTAGAGTGACATGGTTTCGGCTGAATCCTGGATCAAGTCAGCCACATCATCCATGGTGTTGATCAAACTGTGAATCTGCTCACGATCAATCGGGGTGATGAAGGTTTTGTGCAGCGCCTTGCTGACCTCATGTGTCACCCGATCAGCCGCCCGTTCGGCATTGTCAACATCGCGCGTGTACTGCTCACGCAAATGCACATCGCTGTAATTGGCAACCAGTTGCGAGAAAGCTCGCGCCGCCTCCATGATTCGGTCTGCATGTTGGTTGAACATGTCGAAAAAATTACCGTCACGGGGCAACAGCTTGCCAAAAAACATGGCGATCTCCAAAGGGATTTGTGTCAAAAATATGACAATTTGATTCCAAAAGGAGTTTAACCCCCATAGGCTCTGCAGCGCCATACAGCGCTCAAGCGCCTCGAAAGATCATGGCGGTCAGGGTGTCTATGGCCGGGCCACTCCTTGGCGCGTCAAAAAGGCCCCCCGGCACAGGCTGAGAGGCTGGCTGGAATCAGGCCGGCGCCAAGGCCGGCTCGGATCAAGCCGGCAGGGACGCGGCTGCGGCCACGTAGTCTGGCACCCGGTCGAAGTTCAGATACTGGTAGATCTGATCGCTGGCACCTGCAAGAACACCCATATCGGCGATGTACTCGGCCTTGGTCGGGATGCGCCCGAGCTTGGAGCAGATCGCGGCCAGTTCGGCGCTGCCCAGGTAGACATTGCTGTTCTTGCCCAGCCGGTTGGGGAAGTTGCGGGTCGAAGTTGAAAACACTGTGGCGCCCTCTTTCACCTGAGCCTGGTTGCCCATGCACAGGCTGCAACCCGGCATCTCCATGCGCGCGCCGGCTGAACCCAGCACCCCGTAATGACCCTCCTCGCTGAGCTGCTTGGCGTCCATCTTGGTCGGCGGTGCCATCCACAATTTGACCGGAATATCGCGCTTGTTCTCCAGCAGCTTGCTGGCGGCGCGGAAATGACCGATGTTGGTCATGCAAGAGCCGATGAACACCTCGTCAATCTTGGCGCCGGCCACATCGGACAGGGTTTTGACATCGTCCGGGTCGTTCGGGCAGGCCACGATCGGCTCGTGGATGTCGGCCAGGTCGATCTCGATCACGGCGGCATACTCGGCGTCAGGATCGCCCTTGAGCAGCTGCGGGTCGGCCAGCCAGGCTTCCATCGCCTTGATGCGGCGGTTGATGGTACGCACATCGGCGTAGCCACTGGCAATCATCCACTTCAACATGGTGATGTTGCTGGTGATGTACTCAATGATAGGCTCCTTGTTCAGGTGCACGGTGCAGCCGCCGGCACTGCGCTCGGCCGAGGCGTCGCTGAGCTCGAACGCCTGCTCTACTTTCAGGTCGGGCAGCCCTTCGATCTCCAGGATGCGACCAGAGAAGATGTTTTTCTTGCCCTGTTTAGCCACGGTCAGCAGGCCGGCCTTGATGGCGTACAGCGGGATCGCATTCACCAGGTCACGCAGGGTGACGCCGGGCTGCATCTTGCCCTTGAAACGCACCATCACGCTCTCGGGCATGTCCAGCGGCATCACGCCGGTGGCGGCACCAAAGGCCACCAGGCCCGAGCCGGCCGGGAAGCTGATGCCGATCGGGAAGCGGGTGTGGCTGTCGCCGCCCGTGCCCACGGTGTCGGGCAGCAGCATGCGATTGAGCCAGCTGTGGATGATGCCGTCCCCCGGGCGCAGGCTGATGCCCCCCCGGTTGTTGATGAACTCGGGCAGCTCGTGGTGCATCTTCACATCCACCGGCTTCGGGTATGCAGCGGTATGGCAGAAGGACTGCATCACCAGGTCGGCGCTGAAACCCAGACAGGCCAGGTCTTTAAGCTCGTCCCGGGTCATCGGGCCGGTGGTGTCCTGGGAGCCCACGCTGGTCATGCGCGGCTCGCAATAGGTGCCGGGACGCACACCTTGCTGCTTACCGCCCACCAGTGGCAAGCCACAGGACCGACCGACCATTTTCTGTGCCAAGGTGAAACCCTTGCCCGAATTAGCCGGATTGCTGGGCAGCCGGAACAGGGTGCTCACCGGCAGCCCCAGCGCCTCGCGCGCCTTGGACGTCAAACCGCGGCCGATGATCAGCGGAATGCGGCCGCCGGCCCGCACCTCGTCAAGCAGCACCTCGCTCTTGAGCTGGAATTCGGCAATCAACTGGCCATTTTTGAGCGCCTTTCCCTCGTAGGGGCGCAGCTCGACCACATCGCCCATGGCCATCTGGCTGACGTCGAGTTCAATCGGCAGCGCGCCCGAATCTTCCATGGTGTTGTAGAAAATCGGGGCAATCTTGCTGCCCAGACAGACGCCGCCAAAGCGCTTGTTCGGCACGAACGGGATGTCTCGGCCGGTGAACCAGAGCACCGAGTTGGTGGCTGATTTGCGCGAGGAGCCGGTGCCGACCACGTCGCCGACATAGGCCACCAGATGGCCGCGTGCCTTGAGCTCATCGATGAACTTGACCGGGCCGCGCTTGCCATCTTCCTCGGGCGTGATGCCGGGCCGGGCGTTCTTGTGCATGGCCAGCGCGTGCAACGGGATGTCCGGGCGACTGAAGGCGTCGGGCGCCGGCGAGAGGTCGTCGGTGTTGATCTCGCCGGCGACCTTGAACACGGTCAGGGTGATGGACTGCGGCACTTCGGGCCGTGAGGTGAACCACTCGGCATCGGCCCAGCTGTGCAACACAGCCTTGGCGTGGGCGTTGCCCGCGTCGGCTTTTTCCTTGACGTCATGGAACTGATCGAACATCAGCAATGTCTTTTTGAGGCCGCTGGCGGCCACATCGGCCACGGCGGCGTCATCGAGCAGTTCCACCAGGGGGCTGATGTTGTAGCCGCCGAGCATGGTGCCAAGCAGCTCGGTGGCCTTTTGCCGCGACAGCAGCGAACAGGTCTCGCTGCCATGCGCCACCGCTGCCAGATAACTGGCCTTGACCTTGGCGGCTTCATCGACACCGGCCGGCACGCGGTAAGTGATCAAGTCCACCAGGGTGGACTCTTCACCGGCGGGCGGGCGCTTGAGCAGCTCGATCAATTCACCCGTCTGCTTGGCCGATAGCGGCAGCGGCGGGATGCCCAAGGCAGCACGCTCGGCCGCGTGGGCACGGTAATTCTGTAGCATGACTTTCTCCTTTTCAATCAATAAAAATTGGCTTAGCGTCGACCTGAGCGTGCGCCAAAAAACACCCTTGCATCAACCCTTGCATCAACCCTTGCATCATGGCCCGGCCTGCGGCTGAAGGGGTGATGAAAAAAAGGCGCGGGCCTGTTCTGGCAGCACGGTTCCGGTTTGCTGCGCGCGCTCCAGCACCTGCCAAAAATAGCGGTAACTGGCGCGGTCCTGCAAAACGCCTTTGTCCGATATGGGAGCCCAATCCGCCTGTTGGGCGGCCACCAGAATGCGCGTCGCCTGCTCAAGCTCACCCGAATCCGGGGCAAATGCTGCCAGTATCGGCCTGATCTGAGCCGGATGAATGCTCCACATCCGGGTAAATCCAAGTGTCCGGCAGGCCTTTCGCGCTGCAGCGCGCAACTTGGCAACATCGCCGAATTCAGTCACCACACAATGGGATGGTACCTTGCCAAAGGCGTGGCAGGCTGCCGCAATTTCAAGCTTGGCACGCAGCACCAAGGGGTGGCTGAACTGATCCAGCGCAGCGCCGCCAAGCCCGTCATCCAGCCCCATGGCCGTGGCCGGTATGGCGCCGCCGTGCGCAGACACGAAATCCATCAGACCGAAACTCAGGGATTGCACACGCTCGTGCGCGGCGATCTCGAAGGCCTTGTGCACCGCGGCTGGTGACTCGATCAAGACGTGTAGCGGCATGGGCGTCAACCGGCCTGACTTGGCCGCTGCTTGATCGATCCACTGCAACGCCCGCTCCAGCGCGGCGAGCGACTCCAGCTTGGGTAGCATGACGTGACACAGGGCATTTGCGGCCATGCCGACAATGGTCTCTACATCCTGCTCGAATGCCGGGTGGTCGACCGGATGCACCCGCACCGCCACCCTCGGCCGACAACGCCCCGGTTCAGCCGCCGCCTGCGCCAGGCTGGCGCGAGCCAGTTCGGCCACCATCAACGCATGATCAAACTCGCCACCTGTCGGCGCGCCGTCCTCGCAGTCGAGTGTCACGTCGAAGGGGCAGGTGCCAAACTCTTCGGCCATCGCAGACTGCAGGGCCAAGCTCTTGCGCATCCGGGCTTCCACACCACAATAGTGATCGCAGACCGGGACCGGACTCGCTGCACTCTGTGCGCCCAAGAGCACGTCACGGGGCGTCTGCATGGCGCCTGGTCGTCCCGTGCCCGACACCATGACCTCGGTATCGCCGCTTAAAGCAGGTGTGCCACGCCAGCCTGCTCGTCTTGCAGCTCTTTCAAAGTCTTATTGATGCATTCTTGGCTGAAGGCATCAACCGGCAGTCCTTCGACGGGCCGGTACTCACCACCCTCACAGGTCACGGCAAAACCAAACATGGTGTCTTTGGGGATGCCATACTGACCGTCGGAGGCGATCCCCATCGTGACCCATTTGCCATTGGTGCCGAGCGCCCAGTCCCGCATGTGGTCAATGGCCGCATTTGCCGCCGAGGCGGCAGATGACACGCCACGCGCAGCAATGATCGCCGCGCCGCGTTTACCCACCGTTGGCAAAAAGGTATTCATGTTCCAGTCGTGGTCATTGATGCTGTCTTTGACACCCTGACCCCCAATGCTGGCAAACCTGTAATCGGCGTACATGGTGGGCGAATGGTTGCCCCAGACCACCAGTTTTTCAATCGCCGACACCGGCTTGCCTGTTTTCTGCGCGAGTTGGCTCAGGGCGCGGTTGTGATCCAGCCGCAGCATGGCCGTGAAGTTCTTGCGCGGCAGGTCCGGCGCACTTTTCATGGCGATGTAAGCATTGGTATTGGCCGGGTTACCCACCACCAGCACTTTGACATTGCGGTTGGCAACTGCGTTGAGCGCCTTGCCCTGCGCCGTGAAGATCTCGGCATTCACAGCCAGCAGTTCGGCGCGTTCCATGCCGGGCCCCCGCGGACGTGAACCAATCAGCAGGGCGTAATCAACATCCTGAAAGGCCGTCATGGGGTCGCCATGCGCTCGCATGCCGGCGAGCAACGGGAAAGCGCAATCCTGCAACTCCATCATCACGCCTTGCAAGGCCTGCTGCGGCTTTTCCAGAGGCACTTCGAGCAGTTCGAGAATCACCGGCTGATCGCGGCCCAACATCTCACCCGAGGCAATACGAAACAGGACGGCGTAACCGATTTGGCCGGCAGCACCGGTCACGGCAACACGAACAGGCTTTTTGCTCATGATGAAAACTCCAGCATTGATTGAATCGAGGTCGTATCGGCCGACAGGCGGGCGGGCCCGAGCGGCAAGCAGTGTAATCCGGAAAACTGGCAGAAAGCAATTTGTCTTGTGTCTTGTATAAGATATGATCTCAATCGAGTGAAGCAGGCCTTGCCCTGTCATTCCCATGTCCCCAAGCACCACCCCCTCGAACGGAACCACTGACCAGGGCTCAGGCATACCCCCGGGTCCGGGTGAGGCCGCATTGGCGCCCGCCTTCAGCCCCTTGTACCAACAAATCAAGAGCCTGCTCCTCAACGGACTGCGTTTGGGCGAATGGAAACCCGGCGAACTGATCCCCAGCGAAATCGAGCTTGCGACGCGATTTCGGGTCAGCCAAGGCACGGTTCGCAAAGCCATCGATGAGCTTGCCGCCGACAACCTGCTGATCAGGCGCCAAGGCCGGGGCACCTTTGTAGCCACCCATGCTGAGCATCAGGTGCAATACCGCTTCCTCAAGCTCATGCCAGACAAGGGCGACGCCAGCAGCCAAGGCCAGGCGCAACGCCAGATTGTGGACTGCAAACGCTTGCGTGCGCCTGCCGATGTCGCGCGACATCTGGCCGTGCGCACTGGCGAGCCGGTGCTGCGCATTCAGCGCGTGTTGCACTTTGCCGGCAAGCCCACGATTCTGGAGGACATCTGGTTGCCAGGAGCCCCCTTCAAAGGCCTGACCACCGAGCGCTTGCGCCAAGACCAGGGGCCCATGTACGCCATGTTCGAGGCTGAATTCGGCATACGCATGGTTCGGGCGGACGAAAAAATACGCGCTGTTGTTGCCAGTGCAACCGACAGTTTTTTGCTTGCTGTCGCCGTGGCAACCCCGCTGCTGAGTGTTGAGCGAACCGCCTTCACCTACAACGACACCCCCATGGAGCTGCGCCGGGGCTTGTATGTCACCGACACCCATTATTATCGCAATGCCTTGAATTGAGGTCAGCAGTGCGGCTTGCCAGTGGCTATCGCGCCGGCCGAGCCTGATTTGCTGCATTGCAATAGAATTTGTTGAAGCCGAATCGAACAAAGCTGACGCAGCGCCCCAAGAAAGCCAACATGACTGAAACCGTCACGCCCAGCCAGCGAGCTGAATTTCGCAACATCAACGCCTTCAAAGACCTGCCGACCTACCGACTGCCGCCTGCCGGCTGGGTGTCGATACTGCACCGTATCAGTGGCGCCCTGATGTTTGTCCTGATGCCCTTCGTGATCTGGCTGTTCGATGTGTCGGTGTCGTCTGAAATTTCATTCGCCAGGTTCACCGCCGTCTTTGACTCCGGCATGTTAGGACTGCCCGGTGTCGCCTGGAAGCTGCTCGCGCTGGTCTTGATTTGGGCCTTTTTACACCACCTGATCGCCGGTCTGCGCCACCTGTGGATGGACGTCCGGCATGCCGTAGACAGGGAGTTTGGTCGATCATCGGCCGTCGTCACGCTGACCCTAGGCTCGGGCTTGACGCTGGTGCTGGGACTCAAATTATTCGGCCTGTACTGAAAGAGGATCAAGAATGGCAGTGAATTACGGCTCCAAGCGCATCGTCGTGGGTGCGCATTACGGACTGCGAGACTGGCTGGCTCAACGGGTCACAGCAGTCCTGATGGCCTTGTTTACCGCCCTGGTGCTGGCACAACTGCTGCTGTTCAAGGGAAGCATTGGCTATGTTAAGTGGGCCAGCATTTTTTCGGCTCAGTGGATGAAGGTCATCACCTTCACAGTGATTCTTGCCCTGCTCTACCACGCCTGGGTTGGCGTGCGCGATATCTGGATGGATTACATCAAACCGCTGGCACTGCGGCTGTCCTTGCAGGTGCTTTCGCTGGTCTGGCTGGTCGGCTGCGCCGGCTGGTCTATCCAGGTCCTGTGGCGCCTGTAAAGAAAAACCAGCGCGACGGCCCCACCCCAGTCTCACAGTCTTTAAAAATTCATGACTTATTCCGTAACCAGAAGAAAATTTGATGTCGTCATTGTGGGCGCTGGCGGCTCCGGCATGCGGGCCTCGCTGCAACTGGCGCGCGCTGGCCTGAATGTGGCAGTGCTCAGCAAGGTTTTCCCGACCCGCTCCCACACGGTGGCGGCCCAGGGCGGCATTGGCGCATCGCTGGGCAACATGAACGAGGACAACTGGCACTACCATTTTTACGACACGATCAAAGGCTCCGATTGGCTGGGCGATCAGGATGCGATCGAATTCATGTGCCGTGAAGCGCCAAAGGTGGTTTATGACCTCGAGCACATGGGCATGCCTTTTGACCGTAACCCGGACGGAACCATCTACCAAAGGCCGTTTGGTGGGCACACGGCCAACTATGGCGAAAAAGCGGTAGAGCGCGCCTGCGCAGCAGCAGACCGCACTGGCCATGCGATGTTGCACACGCTCTACCAACAAAACATCAAGGCCAGAACCAGCTTTTTTGTCGAATGGATGGCGCTCGACCTGGTCCGGGACGCCGATGGCGACGTCTTGGGAGTCACCGCGCTGGAGATGGAAACCGGGGACCTTCACATCCTGGAGGCGAAAACCACACTGCTGGCCACGGGCGGGGCCGGGCGCATCTTTGCCGCGTCCACCAACGCATACATCAACACGGGTGACGGACTTGGCCTGGCCGCACGGGCCGGAATTCCTTTGGAGGATATGGAGTTCTGGCAGTTCCACCCCACGGGAGTTGCCGGTGCGGGCGTGCTGCTCACCGAGGGCTGCCGCGGGGAGGGCGCAATTTTGCTCAACAGCCTGGGTGAGCGCTTCATGGAACGCTACGCGCCCACGCTCAAAGATCTGGCGCCGCGCGACTTCGTCTCGCGTTCCATGGACCAGGAAATCAAGGAAGGGCGGGGCTGCGGACCAAATAAAGACCATGTGCTGCTCAAGCTCGACCATCTGGGCGTAGACACCATCATGAAGCGACTGCCCTCGGTGCTTGAGATCGGGCATAACTTTGCCAATGTTGACATCACCAAGGAGCCCATACCTGTGGTGCCCACAATCCACTACCAGATGGGCGGCATTCCCACCAATATCCACGGCCAGGTGGTGGTTCAGGCCAACGGCCGGCACAACGAGGTGGTCAACGGCCTGTATGCGGTGGGCGAGTGCTCCTGCGTCAGTGTGCACGGCGCCAACCGTTTGGGCACCAACTCACTGCTCGACTTGCTGGTGTTCGGTCGTGCGGCGGGTAATCACATCGTCGAGTTCAACAACAGCAACCGGACGCACAAGCCCCTGCCAGCAGATGCCGCCGAGCGCACCCTGACTCGCCTCTCCCGCCTGGACCATGCAAGCACAGGAGAATACGCGCAGGATGTTGCCAACGAACTGCGCGCCACCATGCAGCAGCATGCCGGCGTTTTTCGCACCCAGGCCAGCATGGACGAGGGCGTGGCCAAAGTGGCCGGCCTGCGCCAGCGGGTCAATTCAATCAACCTGAAGGACAAGTCTAGGGTCTTCAACACGGCCCGCATCGAGGCCCTGGAAGTTGAGAACCTGATCGAAGCCGCCGAGGCCACCATGGTGTCGGCGGCGGCGCGCCATGAAAGCCGGGGCGCTCACAGCGTTGACGACTATGGCGACTGCCCGGAGCATCCAAACGGCCGCAACGACAGCGAATGGCATAAACACACCCTGTGGTACCGCGAAGGCAATCGGCTGAGCTATAAACCGGTGCAGATGAAGCCCTTGACTGTGGCTACGGTTGAATTAAAGGTACGCACATTTTGAATTCAATGGCCAAGACAGCCATCGCCTCTGACGCCCAGACGCCAACCAGCCGGAACCAACCATGAGTAAACGTACTTTCAAAATCTACCGCTACGACCCCGACCAGGACGCCAAGCCCTACATGCAAACCATCGAGGTGGAGCTTGACGGCAGCGAGCGCATGCTGCTTGATGCCCTGATGAAGCTCAAAGCAATTGATCCGGCCATCTCCTTTCGTCGTTCCTGCAGGGAAGGCGTTTGCGGCTCAGACGCAATGAATATCAACGGCAAAAATGGCTTGGCCTGCCTGACGAATATGCGCACCCTGTCCGGGACCATCGTGCTCAAGCCCCTGCCAGGTCTGCCGGTGATCCGCGATCTGATTGTGGACATGACCCAATTCTTCAAACAGTACAACTCCATCAAGCCCTACTTGATCAACAATGCCGTCCCGCCCGAGAAGGAACGCCTGCAAAGCCCTGAGGAGCGGGAAGAACTCAACGGCCTGTACGAATGCATCCTATGCGCCAGTTGCTCCACCAGTTGCCCAAGTTTTTGGTGGAATCCAGACAAGTTCGTCGGTCCTGCCGGGCTGTTGCAGGCCTACCGCTTTATCGCTGACAGCCGTGACGAAGCCACTGCAGAGAGGCTCGACAATCTGGAGGACCCCTATCGCCTGTTCCGATGCCATACCATCATGAATTGCGTCGATGTTTGCCCCAAGGGACTCAATCCCACCCGGGCCATCGGGAAAATCAAGGAGATGATGGTGCTGCGCACCGTTTGAAGGCGATATGACAGCGAGGCCTCATGGAAGAATTGCTTGATCAACCAGGTTTGAGCAAGCTTCGCTGGCGCTGCCGACGCGGCCTGCTTGAGAACGATTTATTGATTGAGCGCTTTTTTAATCGTTTTGAAAGTACCCTGACGCGCAGCCAAGCACAGGCCCTGGGCGATCTGATGGACTTGGGCGACAGGGACTTGCTGGATCTGCAGTTGGCGCGCAAGTCCTTGGGGCAAATCGATGCTGCGCTGGATCGCACCGATACCCGTGAAATTTTGGCTATGTTGAGACAACCGCTTGAAAGGCTTTAAATGAAACTCGCTGACAACAAGGCTACCCTGTCGTTCAGTAACGGCAGCGCCAGCATCGATTTACCGGTCTACCGAGGCACTGTCGGGCCCGATGTGATTGACATTCGCAAGCTGTATGCCCAAACCGGCATGTTCACCTACGACCCGGGGTTTTTGTCGACCGCAGCATGCCAGTCGGCGATCACCTACATTGACGGCGACAAAGGCGAGTTGCTGTACCGCGGCTACCCGATCGAGCAGTTGGCAACCACCTGCGATTTCATGGAAACC
Source organism: Rhodoferax sp. (assembly GCA_009693325.1). Taxonomy (GTDB): domain Bacteria; phylum Pseudomonadota; class Gammaproteobacteria; order Burkholderiales; family Burkholderiaceae_C; genus Rhodoferax. Next base: position 12,187 of record SHXM01000009.1, on the reverse strand, counting down.
TGCCACTTGCTGTTATACGGGCGCCTGCCTGACATCGCTGCCAAGGCCGAGTTCACCCAGCGCGTGACTTACCACACCATGGTCAACGAGCAAATGCAATTCTTTCTGCGTGGTTTTCGCCGTGATGCTCATCCAATGGCCATCATGACTGGCCTAGTTGGCGCGCTGTCGGCTTTCTACCATGACAGCACCGACATCCACAACCCCGAGCACCGGGATATATCGGCCCTGCGTTTGATCGCGAAAATGCCAACGCTGGTGGCCATGGCCTACAAATACAGTGCCGGCCAGCCCTTTATGTACCCGAAGAACAGCCTGAGCTATGCAGGTAACTTTTTGCACATGATGTTTGCCACGCCATGCGAGGACTATGTGGTCAACCCGGTGATAGAGCGGGCACTCGACCGTATTTTTGTTCTGCATGCCGACCATGAACAAAACGCCTCCACCTCGACTGTGCGTCTGTGCGGCAGCTCTGGCACGAACCCCTTTGCAGCAATTGCGGCAGGCGTGGCCTGCTTGTGGGGTCCGGCCCACGGGGGCGCCAATGAAGCCTGCCTGAACATGCTCGAAGACATTCAGGCGATGGGTGGGATTGCCAAGGTGGGCCAATTCATGGAGCAGGTCAAAGACAAAAATTCGGGCGTCAAACTCATGGGCTTTGGCCACCGTGTTTACAAGAACTACGACCCACGTGCCAAGTTGATGCAAGAGACCTGCAAGGAAGTGCTGGCCTCGCTGGGCCTGGAAAACGACCCCTTATTCAAGTTGGCGATGGCACTGGAGAAAATTGCCCTTGAAGACGACTACTTTGTGCAGCGCAAGCTCTATCCCAATGTCGACTTCTATTCCGGCATCGTCCAGCGCGCCATTGGCATACCGGTGAGCCTGTTCACCGCTATTTTTGCGCTGGCCCGCACGGTCGGCTGGATTGCCCAGCTCAATGAAATGATCGGCGACCCCGAATACAAAATTGGCCGTCCGCGCCAACTTTTTTCAGGCTCGACCCGTCGCGATGTGCTCCCGATTGCGCAGCGTTGACAGCGGAAAAGCCGGCATCCAGCAAAATCAAAGGGGTTGATTCGCGCCTAGGCCCAGCGGACTCGGGCCCGGGTAAGGCGTAGTGTTAGAACGGGGTAGCGGCAGCCGCTTAAAATGCAGCAACACGAAGGAAAACCATGGGACGCACCTTGTACGACAAACTGTGGGACGCGCACGTTGTCCACACCGAGGAAGATGGCACCGCCATTCTCTACATAGATCGTCACTTGGTGCACGAGGTTACCAGCCCGCAGGCCTTTGAGGGTCTGCGCCAGGCTGGTCGTACGGTCTGGCGCAACAGTTCCATCGTCGCCACAGCTGACCACAACACGCCGACCACCGGCTGGGAACAGGGCTATGCGGGGATCACCGACCCAACCAGCAAAGAGCAGGTGATGACCTTGGACAGCAATATGCGGCAATTTGGTGCTGCGGCTTACTTTCCGTTTTTGTCCAAACGCCAGGGTATCGTGCATGTGATCGGCCCGGAAAACGGTGCCACCCTGCCGGGCATGACGGTAGTCTGCGGTGACTCGCACACCTCTACCCACGGCGCCTTTGGTGCTTTGGCGCACGGCATCGGAACCAGTGAAGTCGAGCATGTCTTGGCGACCCAGACCCTGCTGACAAAAAAAGCCAAAAACATGTTGGTGCGGGTGAGTGGCACATTGGCACGCGGCTGCAGCGGCAAAGATATCGTGCTGGCCATCATCGGTCGAATTGGCACCGCTGGCGGTACCGGGTACACCATCGAATTCGGCGGCAAGGCAATCAGCGCGCTGAGCATGGAAGGCCGTATGACGGTGTGCAATATGGCCATCGAGGCTGGCGCCCGGGCCGGTCTGGTGGCGGTCGACGACAAAACCATTGACTATGTGCGGGGCCGACCGCTGGCCCCCGGCCATCTGGCCTCTGGTGATGCGGCAACGCTTGAGTGGGAACAGGCGGTGGCTTACTGGAAAACCCTGCACTCTGACGCGGATGCCAATTTCGATGCTTTGGTCGAGCTCGATGCGAGCCAATTGATTCCCCAGGTGACCTGGGGCACCTCCCCCGAGATGGTGCTCGGCATTGACAGCCGAGTGCCCGACCCAGACAAAGAAAAAGACGCCGGCAAACGCAGCGCCATCGAACGAGCCCTGACCTATATGGGCCTAGAGCCTGGCAAGGCGCTCAACGATCTCTATGTCGACAAGGTCTTCATTGGCTCATGCACCAACAGCCGCATTGAAGACATGCGCGAAGCCGCAGCGGTGGTGCGCAAGCTTGGGCAAAAAGTGGCGAAAAATATCAAACTGGCCATGGTGGTTCCGGGCTCTGGCCTGGTCAAGGCGCAAGCTGAACAGGAGGGTCTGCACGAGATTTTTCGCGCTGCTGGCTTTGAATGGCGCGAACCGGGCTGCTCCATGTGTCTGGCCATGAACGCCGACCGGCTCGAGCCCGGTGAACGCTGCGCCTCAACCAGCAACCGTAATTTTGAAGGTCGCCAAGGGGCCGGTGGACGCACCCACTTGGTGAGCCCAGCCATGGCCGCCGCCGCGGCCATCCATGGCCATTTTGTCGACACCCGGCAGTTTTCCTGAGCACCGACCCACATGCAAAAATTTGACACGCTCAAAGGCCTGGTGGCCCCGATGGACCGGGAAAATGTTGATACCGATGCCATCATTCCCAAACAGTTCCTCAAGTCGATCCGAAAAACCGGGTTTGGCCAAAATCTGTTTGACCAATGGCGCTACCTTGACGCCGGTTACCCCGGGCAGGACCCCAACAGCCGCCGCCCAAACCCCGACTTTGTGCTCAACCAGGCCCGCTACCAAGGGGCCTGCATCCTGCTGGCGCGCAAGAATTTTGGCTGCGGCTCGTCGCGCGAGCATGCGCCTTGGGCGCTTGACCAATTCGGATTTCGCGCCATCATCGCCCCGAGTTACGCAGATATTTTTTTCAACAACAGCTTCAAAAACGGACTGCTGCCAATTGTGTTGCCAGAGGCGCAGGTAAGCGCTCTGTTCGATGAGTCGGCGGCCCGTCCAGGCTACAGCCTGACCATTGACCTGCAGCGCCAAGTAGTTCTCAAGCCGGATGGGCAGGAGCTGCCCTTTGAGGTGCAAGCATTTCGTAAGTACTGCCTGATCAACGGTTTCGACGACATCGGCCTGACCCTGCGCCACGCCGATAAAATTCGTGCCTTTGAGGCCCAGCGTCTGGCCGAAAAGCCATGGCTGGCCCGCAGCCTGATCACCTGAACCTCCATCACAAACATTGTTACCAAGCCATGAAAATTGCGGTTTTGCCGGGTGACGGAATAGGCACAGAAATCGTCGCCCAAGCCGTGAAGGTGCTCGAGGCGCTGGATCTGTCGTTTGAGATGGAGACCGCGCTGGTCGGCGGTGCCGCCTACGACGCCCATGGCCACCCGCTGCCCGAAGCCACGCTGCGGCTGGCCCAGCAGGCCGACGCAGTGTTGTTTGGTGCAGTGGGCGACTGGAAATACGACACGCTTGACCGCCCGTTGCGGCCCGAACAAGCGATCCTAGGGCTGCGAAAACATCTGGGCTTGTTCGCTAATTTTCGTCCGGCCATTTGCTACGAGCAGCTCGTTGGCGCCTCCAGCCTCAAGCCCGAGTTGATTGCCGGGCTCGATATCCTGATCATTCGCGAGCTCACTGGCGATATTTATTTTGGCCAGCCGCGCGGTCGCCGAGTCGCCACAGACGGCTTGTTTGCAGGCGCAGAAGAAGCTTTCGACACCATGCGCTACACCCGGCCAGAGATCGAGCGCATTGCCCATGTGGCATTCCAGGCGGCACGCAAACGCAGTCAACGCGTCACCAGCGTGGACAAGGCCAATGTACTGGAAACCTTCCAGTTCTGGAAAGACGTGGTCAGTGACATTGGCAAGCAATATCCGGATGTGGCACTGGACCATATGTATGTTGACAACGCCGCCATGCAATTGGTGCGCGAGCCCAAGAAATTTGATGTTGTGGTCACCGGCAATATGTTTGGCGACATCCTCAGCGATGAGGCAGCGATGCTCACCGGCTCCATCGGCATGCTTCCTTCGGCCAGCCTGAATGCCACCAACCAGGGGCTTTACGAGCCCAGCCATGGCAGCGCGCCAGACATTGCCGGCAAGGGCATTGCCAACCCCTTGGCCACGATATTGAGTGCGGCCATGATGCTGCGCTACAGCCTCAAGCAGGAGGCGGCGGCCCAAAGAATCGAAGCTGCCGTCAAGCGCGTACTGGTCCAGGGCCTGCGAACATCGGACATCTTCAGCCCCGGCACCACGCGCGTGGGCACCGCCGAGATGGGCGCCGCGGTTGTCCGAGCGCTGGCATAACGTCAAACTACAATCCAGGCATGTCCGACCAACCTCGCGCGCCATTCACAACCGCTCCCCTGGGCTGGGTGTCGTCGCGCCAGTGCCGAGCTTGCGGCCGGACATTCACCCAAACCACCACCAAGGGCTAGTCAAGCCTGGTTCGTCACGCCCCCACCGGCCAGACGAGCCGGGCAGATGGAAATCATTCACAAACATCTGAAGGGGCAGTATCATGAAAACAGGACATCTGGTTGGTCTGATCGGCTGGCGCGGAATGGTCGGCTCGGTGCTGATGGACAGAATGCAGACCGAGGGCGACTTCGGTCTGATCGAGCCACTGTTTTTCTCCACATCGAATTCCGGCGGCCAGGCCCCTGACCTGGCCAAGAACGAAACCACACTGCAAGACGCCTTCAATATCGATGCGCTCAAGCGGTGCGACATCATCATCAGCACCCAGGGCGGCGACTACACCACCGACGTCTTTCCCAAGCTGCGCGCTTCGGGCTGGAAGGGTCACTGGATCGACGCGGCGTCCACGCTGCGCATGGAAAAAGACGCTGTCATTATTTTGGATCCGGTCAATCTGCCCGTCATCCACAAGGCCATGACTGCCGGCGGCAAAAATTGGATCGGCGGCAACTGCACGGTGAGTTGCATGCTGATGGGCGTAGGCGCCCTGTTCAAAGCAGGCTTGGTCGAATGGATGACCAGCATGACCTACCAGGCCGCCTCGGGCGGCGGAGCTCAGCACATGCGAGAGTTGCTGGCCCAGTTTGGCAGTCTCAATGCTGAGGTGCGCGGCCTGTTGGACGATCCCAAATCCGCCATACTGGAAATCGACAAGCGGGTGCTGGTCCGCCAGCGCTCGCTCGACTCACGGGAAACCGCCAACTTTGGCGTGCCCCTGGGCGGCAGCCTCATACCCTGGATTGACAAAGACCTGGGCCTGGGCAAGCAATCGGACGAGGCGGGCTGGGGCGTCTCCCGCGAAGAGTGGAAAGGCGGGGCTGAGGCCAACAAAATCCTGGGGCAGGGTGCAGCATTTGGCAGCGCAGAGACCCCAGTCGATGGGCTTTGCGTGCGTGTGGGCGCCATGCGCTGCCACAGCCAGGCACTGACCTTCAAGCTCAAGAAAAACCTGCCTAGCGCCGATATCGAGGCCTTGATTGCTGCAGACAACCCCTGGGCCAAGGTCATACCCAACACCCGGGAAGCCACCTTGAAAGGGCTCACGCCAGTGGCCGTGACCGGCACGCTGGACATTCCAGTGGGACGAATCCGCAAGCTTGCCATGGGTCCGGACTATGTCGGCGCATTCACGATTGGCGACCAGCTGCTGTGGGGCGCTGCGGAACCCCTGCGCCGCATGCTGCGACTTCTTCTGGCCCACTGAAAAAGCAGCGCTGCCGCCCCCTGGCCGGCTGGCCCGGGCACGTAGAATCCGGGGCATGGAGGCATCACCGTGACTGTCAAAATTCGGGATTGGCCGCGCGCAGCGCTGTTGTGCGGCGTGCTGAGCCTCACGCTGTGGGCCTCACAGGCACAGGCTCTGTCCCTGGGCAGCGTGGTGGTGGGTTCGCTGCTGGGGGAGCCTCTTCGCGCCGAGATTGATTTTCTGGATATATCGGCCGATGAGGCCGCCACACTCAGTGCCGCCATTGCTTCCCAAGACGCGTTTCAGGCCGCCGGCATGAGCTACAGCACCATTGTCTCGGCCATCCAGGTGACTGTACAAAAACGCGCCGATGGCCAGCCCTTTATTCGGCTCATGAGCAGCGGGGCCATCAACGATTCCTTCATTGACTTGGTGCTGGAGGCCAAGTGGTCCAATGGCAGACTGCTGCGCGATTACACGCTGCTGTTCGCCCAAGCCAAAGCTGGCACCAGCCCCAAAGACGCCAGCCCGGACAAAACGCCCAAGCTCGGCCCAGACACAGTCACAGTGCGATCTGGCGACACTGCCGGCGCAATTGCCCTGTCCCTGAAGCCGTCTGGCGTATCTTTAGACCAAATGTTGGTCGCGCTGCTGCGCGCCAATCCCGGGGTTTTCCTGGGAGAAAACGTCAACCGGATCCAAGCCGGCGCTGTCCTGGTTATTCCAACTGCACAGCAGTCCGCCCAAACACCCGCGCCGCTGGCGTCGCGCATCATTGCGGCGCAGAGCCAAGACTTCAACGACTTCCGGCGAAAATTCGCTGCGATTGCCCAGGCGACGCAAATCGAAAGCCAAAGCCGGCAATCCAGCGGCACAGTGCAGGCCAAGCTTGAGGACCGGCAGGCAGGCAAAGCTGGCGCCGACAAATTAACCCTGGCTAAAAATAGCGTCGAAGAGAGCTCAGCTGAGGACCGGCTGGCCAAAGAACGCACCCTGCGGGAGACCGCCAGCCGAACCGACGAACTTGCCCGCAACATCAACGAATTGAGCAAATTGAGCGGCAGCACCGATGCTGCCAGCAGCGCATCGGCACCGGCCTCTGCAGGCTCAACACCAGCGCCAGTATTGGCCCAGCCCGTGCCGGCTTTGCCCAGCGCTAGCGCGCCAGCCTCAGCACCCGAGGCGCCTGCCTCGTCAACCCAGCCCGCCAAGAGCTCTGCAACCCTAGGCTATTGGGCCGAGCATCCGCTGGTGCCTTGGCTTGCGGCAGGCCTGCTCACACTGCTGACGAGTTTGCTGGCCTACCGCCTTGGCCAACGCCGGCAAAACACCGTCGACTCGGTGCAGCCGGCAGGGCCGGGCAGCCCGCTAGAGACCCTGGTCATGCGCCAAAAAGCAGCCGACCAAGAGGCCCTGCGTACAGCTGATGAGGCTGTGGACCGCCCTGCCCTTGCACCCATGCTGCAGCAGCCCGAGCCGCCCCCGGTGGTTCTGCCAGAAACAACACAGCCCGACCCAGACCCAGGGCGCGCACAGGCAGACCTTGAGGTCCAAGCCCTGCCCGATGAAGTCGCAGGCACAGCGGTGCAAGACAGCGAGCTCGATCCGCGCGAACTCGATCTTGAATTCGAACCCGAGCAGCCAGCGCAGCGACCAGAGGCAAGTCAGCAGTCCATGCCGACCAGCCTCGACTCACTCTCGCTTGACCTGGACGACCCGCCCGCCGATCGCAGCCTTGACTTGCCAGATGACTCGAACGACCCGTTGCAAACCAAACTCGACCTGGCCGAAGAGTTCAGGGCCATTGGTGATGAAGACGGCGCGCGTTCGCTGATAGAGGAAGTCATCGCAGGGGCCTCGGGCGACCTGCTGTCCAAGGCAGAACGGGCGCTGGGTCGCTTAAAGTGAAATCTGGCCTGTACCGCCATGCCAAGCGACCGCTGGGGTTGACTTGAGGATGGCGCTGGGCGTCAGCTACAACGGCCAGCCCTACCAAGGCTGGCAGAGCCAGCTGTCGGGCCAAACCGTGCAAGACAAGCTCGAGCTGGCTTTGGGTAAATTCACCACGCAAAAAATCAGCACACTGTGCGCCGGTCGCACCGATACCGGTGTGCACGGGCTGATGCAAGTGGTGCATTTCGATACAGCACTTCGGCGCAGCGTGTCCTCTTGGGTGAGAGGCACGAACGCCTTTTTGCCCGACACTATTGCGGTGGAGTGGGCGCAAGCCGTCCCTGGCGATTTTCATTGCCGCGCCAGCGCCCTGTCGCGGCGCTACACCTATGTTTTGCTGGAGTCTGCTGTGCGGCCAAGCATTGCTGCAGGCCGAATCGGCTGGGCATTTCGCCCGCTTGACCAATCAGCAATGCAGTCGGCGGCGGCCAGTTTACTGGGCCAGCACGACTTCAGCTCGTTTCGAGCCGCGGCCTGTCAGGCCTTGTCGCCAGTAAAGCATTTGCACCGGCTCGACATCTCGCGGCGCGGGCACTGTTGGCGCTTCGACTTTGAGGCCAACGCATTTTTGCACCACATGATTCGCAACATCATGGGCTGCCTGGTCGCCGTTGGGCAGCGCAAGCAAGAGCCCGCCTGGGTAGCAGAGCTGCTCAAGGCCCGCAACCGGCGGACCGCGGCGCCAACTTTCCCTCCAGATGGGCTGTATTTTGTCGGGCCACGCTATGCTGAGCACTGGGGCCTGCCCGAGCGTACGCCCGCCTTCGACATGCTGCCATGAGCCTCACGCCTGCCCCTGGCCTCGGTGCGAGTCCAAGTTTGCCAACACGTCTGCCAGCGGAGCGGACCCGCATCAAAATCTGCGGGCTCACCCGTGAGCAGGATGTAGACGCTGCTGTGGCTGCTGGCGCTGACGCCATTGGCTTTGTTCTGTATGCCAAAAGCCCGCGTTTCGTCACGGCGCAAAGAGCCGCTGCACTGGCTCGCCGGCTGCCGCCGTTTGTCACGCCCCTGCTGCTGTTCGTCAACGAAACTGCCGAAAAAATAAGGTCGGCCTGCGACTTGGTGGCCGGCGCCAGCGTGCAGTTCCATGGCGATGAATCCCCGGCCGATTGTCTGCTGGCGACGCAGCCGGCCGGGCGCGCCTTCTTGCGCGCAGCCAGAATTCCCATGGGCGCCGCGGCCGCAAACTTTGATCTCGTAAAATATGCTTCAGATTATCAAAGCGCCCAAGCCATTCTGCTCGACGCCCATGTGGACGGCTACGGCGGTGGCGGGCAAACATTCAATTGGTCACTGCTGCCTCCAAACGTCAACGCTCACCTCGTCTTGAGTGGTGGACTCACTGCTGCAAACGTGGCCGACGGCATTCTGCAATTGCGGCCACGCTGCTTGTCGCTGGCTGTTGATGTGAGTTCCGGGGTCGAGTTGTCTGGCCCCGGCCACCAGGGTCTCAAAGACCTCCAAAAAATCAAGCAGTTTGTCACGGCCGTTCGGGCCGCCGATCAATATTTTGCAAAGAACACCGATGTTTGACTACCACCAACCTGACCCGACAGGCCATTTCGGAATTTATGGCGGCTCCTTCGTCTCAGAAACCCTCACGCATGCCATCAACGAGCTCAAAGCAGCCTATGCACGCTACCAGCATGACCCGGCCTTCATGGCCGAATTCAAGTATGAGTTGGCCCACTTTGTCGGCCGCCCCTCGCCGGTTTACCATGCGCAGCGTCTGAGCCTGGAGCAGGGTGGCGCGCAAATTTTCCTCAAACGCGAGGACCTCAACCACACTGGCGCCCACAAGGTCAACAACACCATTGGGCAGGCCATGCTGGCCAAGCGAATGGGCAAACCACGGGTGATTGCCGAGACCGGCGCTGGCCAACACGGGGTGGCTACTGCCACCATCTGCGCGCGCTACGGACTGAAATGCGTGGTCTACATGGGTAGCGAGGACATCAAGCGCCAAAGCCCCAATGTCTACCGCATGAAACTGCTCGGCGCCACCGTGGTACCGGTGGAGAGTGGCAGCAAAACCCTCAAAGACGCGCTCAATGAGGCCATGCGCGATTGGGTCGCCAATGTCGATGACACCTTCTACATCATAGGCACGGTGGCCGGGCCCCATCCCTACCCCATGATGGTGCGTGATTTTCAAAGTGTTATTGGGCAGGAGTGCCTGGTGCAAATGCCCGATATGCTGGCCCGGCAGGGCTGCAGCCGACCGCAACCCGATGCCGTGCTGGCCTGCGTGGGCGGCGGCAGTAATGCCATGGGAATTTTTCATCCCTACATCGCACATGAGGCCACCCGCTTGATTGGTGTGGAGGCAGCCGGTGAAGGCATCGACTCGGGCCGCCACTCGGCCTCGCTGCAGCGCGGCAGCCCGGGCGTGCTGCACGGCAACCGCACCTATGTGCTGCAAGACGACAACGGTCAGGTTACCGAGACCCACAGCATCAGCGCTGGCCTGGACTATCCCGGCGTCGGCCCCGAGCATGCCTTCCTCAAAGACATTGGCCGGGCCGAGTATGTTGGCATCACCGATACCGAGGCGCTGGCGGCCTTCCACCATCTGTGCCGCACCGAGGGCATCATCCCGGCTCTTGAATCGAGCCACGCCGTCGCGTACGCCATGCAATTAGCCAAAACCATGCGTCCCGACCAGTCAATCCTAGTCAACCTGTCGGGCCGTGGCGACAAGGACATAGGCACCGTGGCCGATCTCAGTCAAGGCGATTTTTACTGCCGCCCAAGTTGCCAGGGGCAGTCGGTAAAGGGCGCAACCGAGCACAGAATCGTCATCTCCAGGCCGGTGGGCGTGGCAGCATGAGTCGCATTGGCGCGACCCTTGCGGCGCTGAAAAGCCAAGGGCGCAAGGCCCTGATCCCCTATGTCACCGCCGGCTATCCCTTCGCCGACATCACGCCCGAGCTGATGCATGCGATGGTGGCTGGTGGCGCCGACATCATTGAGCTGGGCGTGCCCTTTTCTGACCCCAGCGCCGATGGCCCGGTGATCCAAAAAGCCGGCGACCGAGCCCTGGCCCTGGGCATCGGCATGGTGCAGGTGTTGGCCATGGTTCGAGCTTTCCGCAAAAACGATGAGCACACTCCGGTGGTGCTGATGGGCTATGCCAACCCGGTGGAGCGCTACAACCAAAAGCATGACCAGCGCGACGGGCACAGTGCCTTTGTGCGGGACGCCGATTCGGCCGGTGTCGACGGCGTGCTGGTCGTTGACTATCCCCCGGAAGAGTGCGAGGGCTTCGCTGCAGAACTCAAGCGCCACGGGCTGGACCTGATATTTCTGTTGGCCCCCACCAGCACCGATGCCCGCATACAGCAGGTTGCCCGCGTGGCAAGCGGCTATGTGTACTATGTTTCGCTCAAGGGCGTCACTGGCGCCGGAACGCTTGACACCGCCTCGGTCGAGGCCATGCTGCCGCGAATTCGCCAGTTTGTCAGCGTGCCGGTGGGTGTGGGCTTTGGCATCCGGGATGCCGCCACCGCCCGGGCCATCAGCCGGGTTGCCGATGCGGTGGTGATCGGCAGCCGCATCATCCAATTGCTCGATGAGCAGCCGCGCCAACAAGTGGCCGCTGTTGCACAAGCATTTCTGAGCGATATACGAATCGCCTTAGACTCATAATTGATTCTCAACTGCGGAGTACGCCCATGAGTTGGCTCGAAAAACTGCTGCCCCCGAAAATCCAGCACACGGACCCGGCCGAGCGGCGTACCGTTCCCGAAGGCCTCTGGATCAAATGCCCCAGTTGCGACACGGTGCTTTACAAGACCGACCTTGAACAAAACCAAAATGTCTGCCCCAGCTGCGGTCATCACCATCGAATTCGGGCACGGGCACGGCTTGACGGATTTCTGGATGCCGAGGGGCGCTACGAAATCGGACAGGAAGTGCTGCCCATCGACGCCCTTAAATTCAAAGACAGCCGAAAGTACCCGGATCGGCTCAAGGAAGCGCTTGAGAACACCGGAGAAACCGATGCTATGGTGGTCATGGGCGGCGCTGTGATGGGTATCGGCGTGGTTGCGGCCTGCTTTGAATTTGAGTTCATGGGCGGCAGCATGGGTTCGGTGGTTGGCGAGCGCTTTGTGCGCGGCGTGCATGCAGCGATTGAGCAAAAAGTGCCTTTTATTTGCTTCACATCAACCGGCGGTGCGCGGATGCAAGAGGGCTTGTTGAGCCTGATGCAAATGGCCAAGACCAATGCGTCTTTGACACGCCTGGCCAAAAAACGACTGCCCTACATCAGTGTACTGACCGATCCGACCATGGGCGGGGTTAGCGCTGGCTTTGCTTTTTTAGGTGATATTGTGGTGGCCGAGCCCAAGGCCCTGATCGGATTTGCCGGCCCGAGGGTGATTGAGTCCACCGTGCGGGTGACTCTGCCGGAGGGTTTTCAGCGGGCTGAGTTTTTACAAATCAAAGGGGCGGTAGACTTCATTTGCGACCGCCGTGAATTG
>SHXM01000140.1 GCA_009693325.1 Rhodoferax sp. | reverse complement strand
CAGTACATGCGGCAGGTGTACCGTGACAACGGCTACCTGGAGGTCAAAGGTCCGCAGATCATTGACAAAACCCTCTGGGAGAAAACCGGCCACTGGGACAAGTACCGCGAAAACATGTTCACCACAGAGTCGGAAAAACGTGAATATGCGCTCAAGCCGATGAACTGCCCGGGGCATATTCTGATCTTTAAGCAGGGCATCAAAAGCTACCGCGACCTGCCCCTGCGCTATGGCGAGTTTGGTCAATGTCACCGCAACGAGCCCTCCGGTGGCCTGCACGGCATCATGCGGGTGCGCGGCTTCACACAGGACGATGGCCATATTTTTTGTACCGAAGACCAGATATTGAGTGAGTGTGTCAACTACACCGCGCTGCTGCAAAAGGTCTACGCCGACTTTGGTTTCAAGAACATCATCTACAAGATTGCCACTCGCCCGGCACAACGCATTGGCTCCGATGAGATCTGGGACAAAGCCGAGCAGGCACTGATGGAGAGTCTGCGCGCCTCGGCTTGCGAGTTCGAGATCACACCTGGCGAAGGCGCTTTTTATGGCCCCAAGATTGAGTACACCCTCAAAGACGCGATTGGCCGGCAGTGGCAGTGCGGCACCATTCAGGTTGATTTTTCGATGCCGGAGCGGCTTGATGCCCACTATGTGGGCGAGGATGGCGTGCGTCACAGACCGGTGATGTTGCACCGCGCCATCGTGGGAAGTCTCGAACGCTTCATTGGGATTTTGATCGAGGAAAGCGCCGGAGCCCTGCCACTTTGGCTCGCCCCGGTGCAGGTGGCAGTGCTCAACATCACCGATGCGCAGGCTGATTACTGTCGTGAAATTGCAGAAAAATTAAGAAAATGTCTGCCAAATCAAGAGCTTAGGGTTTTAACTGATTTTCGCAACGAAAAAATAACGTATAAAATACGAGAGCACTCGATGCAAAAGTTGCCTTTTATCCTTGTAGTCGGAGACAAAGAGAAGGCAGCCGGAACCGTTGCAGTGCGCGTCCGGGGTGGTCAAGACCTCGGGGTAATGGCCCTCGATGCATTCGTGCAAAAAATAGCGGGTGACCTTGCCCACAAGTCTGTTGTTTGAGGCCTGCCGGCTAGACCCCGACCCCTGAACGCGCCTGAGGCGAATGTGGCTACCATTTTGTAGCTGATTTAAAAAGGATTGAGCCATCGCTACTGAATTTCGAGACCGTCGCCACCGCGAAGAACGCAAACACCGCCTGAACCGGGAGATCATGGCCCTTGAAGTCCGACTCTCTGGCATCGAAAACGAGCCCCTGGGGGTTGTCAACATCAACGAGGCCCTGCGCATGGCGGGCGAACTTGATGTTGATCTGGTAGAAATCGCAGCGACCGCCATACCGCCGGTCTGCCGATTGATGGACTACGGCAAGTTCAAATACCAAGAGCAAAAGAAGGCGGCGGAGGCCAAGGCAAAACAGACGGTTATCGAAATAAAGGAAATCAAATTTCGCCCAGGTACCGATGATGGTGATTACAACATCAAGATGCGCAACATCAAGCGTTTTTTGGGGGAGGGCGACAAGTGCAAAATTACCCTTCGCTTTCGTGGCCGTGAGATTACGCACCAGGAAATCGGAATGGCCCTGCTCAACCGCATTCGTTCGGAGTTGGCAGACACCATCGTCATCGAGCAGTTTCCCAAGCTCGAAGGCCGTCAGATGATCATGATGATCGCGCCTGGAAAGAAAAAGTCCGCTGTCAAAGCAGTGGCCGACCCCGCGCCAGTTGCGGTGTCGTGAAAATTTTGCTGCGGTCGGCTGGGAAACCAAGCCGATCGCGGTAAAACAAAAGTGGCTCGGGGCCAACAAGGCTGCAAATAGTTTGCAGACGCCTCACGAGCACAATGAAGAAGGAGCATGAAAATGCCCAAAATGAAGACCAAAAGCGCGGCGAAGAAACGCTTCCGCGTCCGTCCTGGAGGTACCGTCAAACGCGGGCACGCCTTCAAGCGTCACATTCTGACCAAGAAGACCACCAAAAATAAACGCCAGTTGCGCGGTTCGACCGCTGTGCATGAGACCAATATGGGTCACATGGCGCAGATGTTGCCCGGCCGTGGTATTTGATTAACGACGAACAAGGAGTACTCACATGCCTCGCGTCAAACGTGGTGTAACGGCTCGCGCCCGCCACAAAAAAGTTCTCGCCCTTGCCAAAGGTTTCCGCGGTCGCCGCGGCAATGTTTTCCGCATCGCCAAAGAAGCGGTGATGAAGGCCGGGCAATATGCCTACCGTGACCGCCGCACTAAAAAGCGCGTGTTTCGGCAGCTCTGGATCGCTCGTATCAATGCTGCAGCCCGTCAGTGCGGGCTGACTTACAGCCAGTTTGCCAATGGCCTCAAGAAAGCCAACATCGAGATTGACCGCAAGGTTTTATCCGATATTGCAGTGCACGACATGGCCGCTTTTGCCGGCATTGTGGAGCAGGTCAAGGCCAAGCTGGCGGCTTGAGCTCGCGCTGCTTGACTGCTTACCCAGCAGCCAAGCATGCACTGGCGACAGGGGCTAGCGCTTGAGAAAGCACTAGCCCCTTTTCAATGACGAGAAACCTATGAATGAGTTGAACGCCCTGGTTGACAGCGCCCATGCCGCTTTCGCGCAAGCCACCACGCCGGCCGACCTGGAAAATGCCAAGGCCCTGTTTGTAGGCAAAGCTGGCCACATCACAAGCCTGATGAAAGAGCTATCGGCACTGAGCGTCGATGAGAAAAAAGCTCGCGGTGCGGCCATCAACCTTGCCAAGCAGGCGATCGAAAGTGCGCTCAATGCCCGCCGGCAGGCTCTGGCTGATTCCGAATTGCTGGCACAGTTGCAGGCCGAAGCATTGGATGTCAGCCTGCCTGGGCGCAGGCGCGGGCATGGCGGCTTGCACCCGGTGTCGCTCACCTTGGAGCGGATCGAGGCGATTTTTGGTTCGATGGGTTTTGATGTCGCTGACGGGCCTGAAATCGAGACCGACTGGTTTAACTTCACCGCACTCAATACGCCGCAAGATCATCCGGCGCGATCGATGCATGACACCTTTTATGTGGAGGGTGGCAGCAGCACAGCACCGCACCTGCTGCGCACCCACACCAGCCCGATGCAAATTCGCCATGCGGTTCAGCATGTCAAGCGTTACCGCACTGGCGCCCAACCCTCTTCAGAGGGGCTTTTTTCTGGGGATATGCCTGAAATCCGGGTCATCGCGCCAGGCCGCACCTACCGGGTTGATAGCGATGCCACCCATTCGCCGATGTTTCACCAATGCGAGGGCCTGTGGGTGGGCGACAACATCAGCTTCAAGGACCTGAAGTTTGTGTTTACCGATTTTTGCCGCAGTTTTTTTGAATCCGATGATTTGATGTTGCGGTTTCGTCCCAGCTTTTTCCCCTTCACTGAGCCCAGCGCTGAAATTGACATCCGCTTTCAGACCGGCCCGCTTGCCGGTCGCTGGCTTGAGGTGGCAGGCTCGGGCCAGGTGCATCCGAATGTGATTCGCAACATGGGGCTGGAGCCTGAACGCTACATTGGCTTTGCCTTTGGTATGGGCCCCGACCGGCTCACCATGTTGCGCTATGGCGTCAACGATTTGCGTCTGTTTTTTGACGGCGATATCCGTTTTTTATCGCAATTTGAATAAGACCCGCCAAGCCCTATGCAATTTCCTGAATCCTGGTTGCGTGAGTTTTGTAACCCGCCCATAGACACCGAGCAGTTGGCCGAAATCCTCACCATGGCTGGCTTGGAGGTGGAAGAGCTCAAGCCGGTCGCCCCAGCTTTCAGCGGCATCGTGGTGGGCGAGATCATCGAGGCTATTCAGCACCCCAATGCCGACCGCCTGCGCCTGTGCAAGGTTGATGCTGGGCAGACGCAAGTGCTTAGCATTGTGTGTGGTGCGCCCAACGCCAGGGTCGGGATACGCGTGCCCTGTGCCTTGGTGGGAGCCGAGTTGCCGCCCGGTGAAGACGGCAAGCCGTTTTTGATCAAGGGTGGCCAGTTGCGCGGGGTCGAGAGTGAGGGTATGTTGTGCTCGGCGCGGGAGCTCAAACTCTCCGAGGACCACGGCGGCCTGCTCGAACTCGCTGCCGATGCACCGCTGGGGCAGGACATTCGGGCGCACCTGCGCCTCGATGACACCCTGTTCACACTCAAACTCACCCCCAATCTGGCCCATTGCCTGAGCGTTTACGGCGTGGCACGCGAGGTCGCCGCCCTCACAGGCGCGCCTTTGAACAAGCCCGAGTTTGCGCCAATCCAGCCAGGTATTCGGCAGACGCTGGCGGTCAAGGTCAGCGCGCCTGACCTCTGCGGGCGATTCTCCGGGCGTGTTCTGCGCCATGTCAACACACGTGCGAGTACCCCGCAATGGATGCTTGACCGGCTCGCCCGCTGTGGTCAGCGCAGCGTCTCCGCCCTGGTGGACATTTCCAACTACGTGATGTTCGAGCTGGGTCGGCCCTCGCACATTTTTGACCTGGACAAAATCCACGGCGGCCTTGAGGTGCGTTGGGGCCGTGCTGGCGAGACCCTCAAGCTGCTCAACGGCAACTTGGTCACGGTCGATGCCGAGGTGGGCGTTATCGCCGATGCGCAGCAACTGGAGTCCCTGGCAGGCATCATGGGCGGGGCGGCCACGGCGGTGTCGGACGACACCCAGCACATCTTTGTGGAAGCCGCTTTTTGGTGGCCAAAGGCGATTGCCGGACGCTCCAGGCGATTTAATTTTTCGACGGACGCCGGGCACCGCTTTGAGCGTGGTGTCGATCCCAGCCAAACCGTGGAGCACATCGAACGCATCACCCAACTGGTTCTTGGCATCTGCGGCACGCCAGAAACCGAGTGCGGGCCAATTGATGACCAGCAGATCAATCTGCCGCCAGCCCTGCCGGTGCAATTGCGGGTGGCACGGGCGAGCAAAATCATTGGCATGCCGCTCACCCAGGCTCAGTGCGCTGATGCTCTGCGCCGGCTCGGTCTGCCGCTGACAGAGGCGCCAGGGCTGATCACGGTGCTGCCGCCGAGCTACCGTTTTGATCTGCAGATTGAAGAAGACCTGATTGAAGAAGTGGCCCGCATGATCGGCTTCCAGCAGTTGCCGCACACGCCGCCGCGAGCGCCCATCAGCGCCAAAATCAGACCGGAATCTCAGCGCGGCCCCTTTGCCGTGAGACGCAAGCTCGCCGCGCTGGGTTACCAGGAAACCATCAACTTCAGCTTTGTCGAATCCCGCTGGGAGCATGAACTTGCTGGCAATGCCGCGCCCATCAAGCTGATCAACCCGATCGCCAGCCAGATGAGTGTGATGCGGTCCTCCTTGCTCGGTTCGCTGTTGCAGGTTCTCAAGTTCAACCTAGACCGCAAAACTGCACGGGTGAGGGTGTTTGAGGTGGGTCGGGTGTTCAGCCATGATGCATCAGTGCCCGATAGCGACACCACGGTGCAAGGCTTTTACCAGCCTATGCGGGTGGCGGGCCTTTTGGCTGGCAATGCTGATGCGCTGCAATGGGGGCGCAAAGAACAGGGCGTTGATTTTTTTGATATCAAGGGCGATGTAGAAACCCTGCTGGCTCCAGCGCGGCCGGTGTTTGAGCCTGCTGAGCATCCCGCTATGCACCCGGGCCGCTGTGCCCGGGTCACGCTGGCTGGGCAGGCGATCGGTTTTGTTGGCGAGTTACACCCACGCTGGCGCCAAAGCTATGGCATTGCAGAGGCGCCCATGATGTTCGAGCTTGAACTCGCTGCCGTGATGCAACACCGGGTGCCAGCCTTTCAGGGTGTAGCCAAATACCAGGCAGTGGAACGTGACATCGCAGTACTGGTTCGCGAGAATCTGAGCCATGCCGAGTTGATCGATGCAGTCTGGGCAGCGCCAACTGCTGGGCTGCTGCGCGACCTGCTGCTGTTTGATATTTATCGGCCCAAGGCTACGGTGGATGCCCAGCCGCAGACGGCTGAGCCGGCGCCTCAAAAAAGCATGGCTTTGCGGCTAACGCTCAACAGCCAAGATGCGACCCTTACCGAGGCCCAAATTGAGGGTGTAGTTCAAGCTGTTTTGTCTACCCTTGCCCAAAAACTCGGTGCCCGACAGCGCGCCTGAGTCTGCGCTACAGTTGTGATGAAGCACTAGCGAAAGCAAAAGATCAGGAACCATTATGGATATTGCCGTCGAAAGCCTGGAAACCTCGGCCCTCACCAAGGCCAAGCTCGCAGAACTGCTGTTTGAGCAAATCGGCTTGAACAAGCGTGAATCCAAGGACATGGTGGACGCTTTTTTTGACCATGTCGCTGCTAGCCTGGTCAGTGGCCAAGACGTAAAGATCACCGGCTTTGGCAATTTTCAGATTCGTACCAAGGCGCCGCGCCCGGGGCGCAACCCGAGAACCGGCGAGATGGTTCCCATCGAGGCGAGGCGGGTGGTCACCTTCCATTCCAGTCAAAAGCTCAAGGCGCAAATCCAGGCCGACGACCGCTAATTTGTTGGCACTTAGGGCTCGTCAAACAATCACTTGTAGATTTGTCTCGCCAGCTTCGGGTGCATTCTGTCGTTGTGCATCGTTGATGCGGCTTGGTCACATGGCGATCCTCACGTCTAGCACCGCATGCCGAATCCGACGGCCAAATGCACAACTTCTTGCTCGTCGAACCCTTAGGCCCAAAGACTTTTTTGTTGATTTCGCCGAGCTAAGCTTTACAACGAGTGCCAGCTTAGAGTAATCTCTTAGCTTTACTCTGCACCGCCCTGATTTCAATGGAGAATTTCCTCCCGAGCATTCCAGAAAAGCGCTACTTCACCATAGGCGAAGTGGGAGACCTGTGTGGCGTCAAGCCGCACGTGTTGCGTTACTGGGAGCAAGAGTTCACCCAGTTGCGCCCCATGAAGCGGCGTGGCAACCGGCGCTACTACCAGCGCCACGAGGTGTTGATGATCAGGTGTATTCGAGACCTGCTGTACGACCAAGGCTTCACCATCAATGGTGCACGCACCAAAGTACACGAGATGTTGCAACTCGAGCGAGACAAAAAACGCAACGGCGAATTGCTGCTAGATGGCATTGAGCCCATCGGCGTGGCCCATGCAGGCGAAGAATCGCCCGCTGAGGAACCCCTTGCCAGTTTTTCTGCCGCCAGCCCCGACCGTTTTTTTTATGTGCGACGAGAGCTTTTTGAGATACGTGATCTGCTGTCCGCTGTTCACTGACACCAGGCACTGCTACTCGCTATAATTTCCTGAGATTTCGGTGTGTGGCGCAGCCTGGTAGCGCACTTGCATGGGGTGCAAGGGGTCGAAGGTTCGAATCCTTTCACACCGACCATATGAATCAAGGACTTAGCTTCGGAAGGGGCTAAGTCCTTTCTTCTTTGTGTCTTCAGAATCATCCATTGTCCCAACCGTTGTCCCAACTGCGGGAAAAGCTGGAGATGGCGTGGTCGTATCCATTTGCTACTCTTTTGATAGCTGCTTGCGCGCGTTCTATGAGGGCTATCGGACTTTTTTGCATATAAAAGTGCTGCGCAAGGGCTTAGTTGTTGACGCCTACGTCAAATTTACCCAGTCTGCCGATTTCCTGTGACCCAGCGCGATGAACTTGAACCCGTTGCTGGGCGCGGGATA
>SHXM01000139.1 GCA_009693325.1 Rhodoferax sp. | reverse complement strand
AGCCACGACCCTTTTGCAGTGTGCAGGCGAACTCCTGTGGGCTCCAGAGCGACATCGGTCACCGCCAGTCGCTGCAGGCGCCCCCCGAGGGACTCAGTAGCATTGAGCAACCCATCACACAGCGCGCCCGGGTCTACCACATGGGCAGCGTCAGGTGCAAAGACGCCATAGCGATACTCGGGAGCCAGTGTTGGAACGAATTTTTGCAGCCACGCTTGGTCAACGTCGTGAAGTAAGACGCCGCGCTTACGGCGCAGATCGTGGGCGGGCTGGGCGCCTGTCCGGGTTTGGCTCTTTGCGTAGACATAAAGAAGTCCTTGCTGGCGTATCAGATGGCTGACCCCCGCATCTTCGGCGAACGCTGCCCAAGCCTGAACTGACGACATTGCAATACTAGCCAGAGCCTTGGATATCGCCTCCACTCGATGCGCCCGGGCTGATAGCGCAAACTGCCATAACCAGGGGGCAAGTCGAGGCAAATAGGCGGGCCGGATCACCAAGGGCGACAGGGGATCGGCCAGCATGCGGGGTAAGGCGCGAAGGGTCGCCATGGTAGCCGTGGGTGCCACCCAGCCTGGTGTAATACCGCCCGCGTTACCGTAGGATGCGCCGCGCCCAGGCGCAGGATCAAAAATTACAACTTCATGGCCATTTTGGGCCAAATAAAAAGCGCAGGCCAGACCTATCACCCCGCCACCGATAAGGGCCACTTCGATCCGCGCCTGCTCATCCAGACTGCTCATGGCCCGATCTTAGCCAAAGCCCTGGGTCAGGCCGCCGCACCCTTGAACCGAGATTTTTCATGTGGCGCACCTGCGGTGCTGTTTGGGCGCAGGCGGCGCATTGGCGGTCATTTTCGCCCTTCTTCGTTGTCCATAGCCCAAGCTATGGACGCCTCAGTCAGGACAAAATTGCCTCGTCACTGCACCCACCTGCACGCCAAACCGTAACAGACAATCTCGGTTGAAGCCAAACCCTCATGAACCATCTCGGTTGAACTCAAAAACTGGCTTGAAGTCCCACCTTCATGCTGCGCCCGGGCAGCGGTGCCTTGCCGGGCGCGGTCTGCGTCAGCATCGAGGTAGCCGAATAAGCCAGGGCGTCGCTGAGGTTGTCCAGGCGGGCAAACCAGAGCAGGCTGGCAGCGCCGGCCTTCATGCGGTAGGCCAGGGCCGTGTGCCACAGCGTGTAGGCAGTGCTGGCAGTCTGGCCGCTTGGCACCTCTGTCTGAGCGGCTGAATGGCTGGCACCAAATTCTGCAGTCCATGGGCCCTGTGTTGTATGCAGCGTAGCGCCCAAGCGGGCCGGCGCAATGCGCGGCAGGGCCTGAGCGTTGCGGGTGTTGCTGGCACGCACCAAGTCTCCTCGCAGACTCAGGTCGAGGGTCTGCGGCCCATCGAGCAGGCGCATGCGGCCACTGGCTTCGAGCCCGGTAAAGCGGGCCGGCACTTGGGTGTAGCGGTACTCGGGCAGTGGTTCACTTTCAGTCTCCCGACTCAGGCCTGAGGCCTCTTGGGAAATGTAGTTGCTGAACTCATTGACAAAGGCGTTGAGGCTCAAGCGGTGGGCTCCGCTGGCCCAGTTCGCGCCCAGGTCAAGGTTGCTGGAACGCTCCAGCTCCAGCGCTGGGTTGCCGACCTCGTAGGCACGGGTCGCCAGGTGGGGCCCGTCCGCGTACAGCTCGTAGTCGCGCGGGGCCCGCTCAGACCAGGCCAGGTTGCCAGTGAGTTGCCAACCCCCAGCCACCGGCCAGAGGCCGCCCAGCGCATAGCTGCGCGGGCTGAAACTGCGGCTCCCCGCGACAAAGCGGGCCACCAAGGGGTTGCCCAGAGACTCGACCGACACCGACTCCATGCGCGCGCCAAAACTGAAGCGGCCCCATTTGGTGCTCAGCTCTTCATGGGCAAACAGGGCACTCTGGCGGGTGTTGCTGTAAGGGGCAAAGGCCTCGTCGCCATCAGCCGAAAAACTGCTCTGCTCGAGTTGCAGGCCAACCACGCCTTCGAGCGCGCCCCAGCGGGTTTGACGAGCCTGCAAGCGCAGGTCGTTGCCATTGCTCTTGAACACGGTGCCAGCCTTGGGCCCCTCATATTCGGTGTGCTGGTACACGCTGCGGCCCAAAGTTGCACTGAGGCTTTGCAGCACGCCGCCCAGGCCACGCAACTCGCCGTCCACGGCCAAGCGCTCGGAGCGCATGCCGATGGTCACGGCGTCTTCGGCCACCGTGCCATAGTCACTGCCAAAGCTGCTGACCGAGGCACCCAGGCGCCCCCGCTCAAAAAACAGCGAGCCACCCAGCGAGCCGCCCCGGCTCTGACTGGCCGAGTTGCAGATGCGCCGCTGCAATGCCGGAGCCCCGGCCTGCGTGCAGGCCAGGTCCGCCGGCACCTGCACATCATCGGTACCGCGGCTGAACACGTCGGCATGCAGGGTGTAGCGGTCGTTGCCTGCCTCCAGCAGCAGGGCTGCGCTGCGTTCAGCGTTGCCGCTGGCCAGACCCAGGTCGGCCTTGCCGGTTACACCACCCTTGGCATCAAACAGGGCTTCGCGCGGAATCCGGTTGTCGATGACATTGACCACGCCGCCCACAGCGCTGCCGCCATAAAGCAGGGCCCCGGGGCCGCGCAGCACCTCGATACGCTCGGTAGCAAGCGGGTCAAGCGCGACCGCATGGTCATGGCTCAGGCCAGAGGCATCCAGGCTGGTGCCGCCATTGTTCAGAATGCGGATGCGATCGCCTTCAAGGCCGCGTATCACTGGCCGGCTGGCGTTGGGGCCGAAGTAGCTGCTGCTGATGCCGGGCGTGCCGTCCAGGGTTTCGCCTAAGGTGGGCTTGCTGCGCAACAGCAACTCAGTGCCCCCGTACTGGGACACGGGTGCGATCAGGTCGGTCGCGCCAAGCGGGTTGGCAGTAATCGTGACCGGCGCCAAGGTGGTGCCAAGAGTTTGTGCCTGCACTGCACCCAGGCCAAGACAGCCCAGGCAAGCCAGGGCAAAGGTAATTTTTTCATCGGAAGTTTTGAATGAATCGACAAAGACAGACCAGACGACCGGCAGACCTGCCGGCGGCTTGGCACTTATGGAGCGGGAGATTCAGCGAACCGTCGGCGGTCCGCGGGCTTCAAACAGCGCCCAGGCAGGGGGCAGTGGCTGCTCGACCAAACCAGCTACCAGGCGGCTGCAAACCAGCCTCATGGCCAGGGCCAGCAGCGGCAGTCCAGGGGCTACATCAGCATGGCTGGACTGGTCAAACAAGCGACAGTTTGAGCTGTCTTCATGCTCGCCAAACAGCGCTTCAAGGGCAGCACTAGGCGCTGCGGGCTCGCCACGCTCAGCCCGCCAGGACTCAATCCCGTGGTCGTGCTGGTGCTCGTGCTGGTTCTCGTCGTGGGCCGCGTGCTGCCGATGCCCATAGCCGACGGCATCGCCGTGCAACACGGCGTGAACCAGGCCCAGCGTCTGCCCGAGCAACAGACTCAGGGCCAGCATGGCGACCAAAGCCCAGGCCAGCGCAGCTGTCAGCGGACAGGTCTTCCCCTTGGCCGCAATCCAGCCACGCGGCTGGCCCGGCAAAAGCGGGCGCAGCGGGCTACTTGACGCCAACCGCATCGCTGACGCGGTAGTACAGGCCATAGGGGTCGTCAGCCAGCACAGCAAACCGGCCCTCAACCACCACCGGCTCCAGCGTGTACTTGACCGGGGTACGGGCTTTTACCTCAACCATACTCTCGGGCCCACCGGGGATGCAAAACGAGCAGCTCATCGGCACTGAGCTGAGCAGAAAATGCCTTTGCCGCTCGCCTGGCTCCAGAGGCATCATGAAGCCCTGGATGCGCTGCGGCTTGTCGTTTAGCGCCTGCACCTGCGGTGTAAAAACCGGCAACAAGCGGTTTTTAACCGACTTGGTTTTCACCTCGGTGAGCATCGACCAGGGCAGCACGTCGGCGCGCTCCACCAGGGGAGCTATCGGGCTGTTGGGGCTATGAACCCCAGCGCCAGCGCCGGCAATCGGGGGACTCAGTTGCGCCTGGGCGGCCAGTGGCAGGCCCACAGCCAAGAGAAAAGCAAAGATCCGGGGGTTTTTCATGGCTGCGGCTCCAGTTAGACCGCTATCTTAGTGCTCGTGCTTCATACCGCAATATTTGCCAATCGCCAAACCCTTGCAGGCTGCCTGCAACTCCTTGGTGCACACATCTTCTTTTTTGCCCGCTTCCAGGCATTTGGCAGCACCCTCGTGGGCGGCCGCGATGGCGCGGTGGCGCTGAATGTCCGCCTTGGTTTCCTTGTCGCCATGTTTCTCTTGCGCTACTGAAAACGTAGCAAACAATGCAATCGCCATAAGGCTCAAGAGCTGTTTTTTCATAAATTCACCTTGGTTGAAGAAGTTCTTGCACACTCACACGGTAGGCGCCCAGCGTCGGCAGCAGCGCGGCCGCCAGCGACACGCCCAGCGCCAGCGCCGGCACCCAGCCCAATGCCGGCGGCCAGACCAGCCCGCCGATCAGCAGCGACTGGTCCAGCGCCAGCAAGTGGCCCAGCAGCAGTATGAGCCCCTGACCCAGCGCAACACCCAGCACCGCGGCCAGCAGGCCGAGCCAGAGGGCTTCGGTCAGCAGCAGCGCAGCCACCCGGCGCGGCGGCGCCCCCAGCATTCGCAGCAGGGCCAGGTCGGCCCGGCGCTCGCGCACCGCGCTCCACAGCGCCAGAAATACGCTCAGCGCAGCGGTCAGCAGCAGCACCCCAGCCAGTGCGCGCAGCACCTCGGTGCCGACGCCCAGCATGCGCAGCAAGCGGCTGATCTCCAGCGCCGGCGCGGCAGCCTGCATCTCGGTGCTGCTGTTGATGAAGCGCGGCAGGCTCATGGCCGCCATGGGGGTACGGTAACGCACCAGCGCGAGTGTCAGCTCGCGTTCTTCCTCGAGTATTTTTTGGTCATCGGCATCCAGTGCGGTGGCAGTTTCGTGCACCTTCCAGACCGAGGCGGTGTCGGTCAGGATCAGCCGGTCCAGCACACTGCCAGTGGGCGCCAAAATGCCGCTCACGTTGTAAGGCATGTCACCATGGGTGTGGCCGCCGGCGCCCAGCCCATGCGAGCCGACAAAGCTTTGGCCAACTTGCAAGCCCAGTGCGCGGGCCGCACCAGCGCCAAGAACCACTTGCATGGGCGCATTCCACATCCTGCCCTCGGCCAGAGCGGCCTGGTAATGGGCGGGGTAAGCCAGCGAGGTGCCAACAATGCGAAAACCACGAAAACTGTCCCCCAGACTGATCGGAATGATGCTCGCCACCAGCGGGTTTTTCTCCAGCTCCCGTACCGCCTGCAAGGGCACGTTGCCAGTGGGCACGTCCAGGTGTAGCACGCCACTCAAGATCAGCTGCAGCGGGCTGCCCTTGGCGCCCACCACCAGGTCGATGCCGGCCAGATCGCGCTCAAAGGCGCGCTGCAGCTGGTGCCCGAGCAGCAGCAGAAAGGTGATCGAGGCCAGCCCCAGGCTCAGCAACAGCAGGTTGAGCGCCGCGCCCAAAGGCCGCGACCACAGGTAGCGCCAGGACAGTGAGAGTGTTGTCATGCTGCTTTGTTCATGGCGGCAAGCCGGGGCAACTGCATGGTTTGCAGGCTTATCGGCAAGGCCAGGCGGGGCATCAGCAGAGCCGCCACCCGGGCATCGTGGCTGGCAATGACCAGCGTCGCGCCGTGCGCCAGTGCGGTCTGGTGCATCAGGGCCACGGCTGCAGCCGCGGCCTCATCATCCAGACTGGCGGTGGGCTCGTCAGCCAGGATCACGCGCGCGCGCATCAGCACGGCGCGGGCCAGTGCCACCCGCTGCGCCTGGCCGCCCGACAACTGGGCCGGCTTGCGCTGCGCCAATTCCGCCACGCCCAACGCCTGCAGCGCCAGGGTGATGGCGCCATCGTCTTGCGGCTGGCCGGCGGCCCACTGCGCCAGCGCCAGATTGCGGTACACGCTGAGGGCCGCGCTCAGGTGCAGGCCCTGCGGCAAAAAGCCGATGTTGCGGGCGCGCCAGGCATCGGACGCGGCGCCCTGCAGGCCGGCCAGCGCCTGACCTGCCACACTGATCGCGCCAGCGCTGGGAGCCATCAGGGCCGCGACCAGCGCCAGCCAGGTTGATTTGCCACATCCCGACGGACCCGACACCAGCAACACCCCGCCCTGCGGCACAGCAACATCGGGGAAGGCCAGCAGCGGGCCGGCCGGGTAGCGGTAGCAAAGCCCTTGGCTCTGGATCATGCGGCAGTCCCGGGCGCATCTGGCAAGGCGGGCGCGCAGTCCAGGCAAAGGCCGCGCACCGACACATCCAGGCTCAGCCCCTGGTAGCCCAGCGCCTGCAGCGCCTGCAAGGCGTTTTGAGCTGCCTTTTCCAGGTCCAGCGTGTCAGCGCGCAGCGCACCGGCCAGCGACTGATCACGGTGGCAGCTTTGGCACTCAAAATGCGGCGCCGACTGCACACTCGCTGGCATCGCCTGGTAGCGCCGCACCCGGTGCACATCGACCCGGCACAGCAACAGCCCGACCTGGGTCAGCCGGTCAATCAGCCGGTACAGCGTGACCCGGTCCAGCGCCAGCGCCTGATCGGCCTGCAGGGCCGCCTGCAACTGGGCGTGGGTGTAACTGGTGTCGGCATGGGCCAGCAACCAACCCAGCACCTGCCTCGCGGCACTGGTACGGCGCAGGCGATGGGCCGACAGCAGGGCGTCGATCGGATCGGTGGTGGGCAGCAGGCAAGCCATAGCAAACAGGTGGCGTTGGGTCAATCTGGAAGGCTATAGGCTTTTTGAGCATACATCCGGCAAAGTCAATATCGCAATCAAGTTGCATTATTACCCAAAAACTGCACTGCGCCGCACTCGGAAATCCTGTTTGCAATCAGCGGCGGTAAAGTGGTCGGTAGGGCGGCCTCACTTGGCCAGCCGGGCAAAGGTCTTGCGGAACTTGGCCACCTTGGGCGCGGCTACCGCAACGCAGTAGCCCTGGCCGGGGTTGCGCGCAAAGAAATCCTGGTGGTAGTCCTCGGCCGGCCAGTAATTGGCCAGCGGCAGCACCTCGGTCACGATGGGCTGGCGGTAGGTGCCGCTGGCGGCCATCTCGGCGATCAGCGCCTGCGCCAGCTCTTGCTGCGCCGCGTCACTGAAGTAGATGCCGCTGCGGTACTGGGTGCCGGCGTCGTTGCCCTGGCGGTTCAGCGTGGTGGGGTCGTGGATCACGAAAAAGATCTCCAGCAGCTCCCGCAGGCTGACCAGACCTGAATCAAACACCAATCTGA
Organism: Rhodoferax sp.; assembly: GCA_009693325.1. Taxonomy (GTDB): domain Bacteria; phylum Pseudomonadota; class Gammaproteobacteria; order Burkholderiales; family Burkholderiaceae_C; genus Rhodoferax. Next base: position 548 of record SHXM01000139.1, on the reverse strand, counting down.
CCACCTCGTTGTGGCCGGTGCGGCCGGTGCAGACCTGCTCATAGCTGGGCCGCTCGACCTGGCCGTTGCTGTAGCCGCTCTCCACGTCCAGCACCCCTTGCACCGCGACAAAAACGGACTCGGTGCACCAAAAACAACCGCCGCCGAGGACAATGGTTTGCTGGGAATCTGACATTTGGCATTTCCTTGAGTGACAGGGCCCTGCGGCCGTGGCCCCGCATCTTACGCGCCACCTTCAAAATCCGGCTCCAGCATGGCGATGGCGACCAGGCCGCCGGTCAAATTGAAAACACAACTAAACAGGGGTGCTGATCGCATCAAAAGCCGCAGCCAGACGGGCCCAGCAGCGCTGTCTCGGGGCATAGGCCGCTGCAGGGTATGGGCATACAGGGCATGGACATGTCGGCAGTAAATAGAACTGTCCGGTTTGGTAACAAGTAGATTGTCCGCTTTCTGTTGTTTGGATTGCGATGGCTTTAAAGCCATCGCGCGTTTTGTTTTGACGGCCCTCACGCGGCCAGCCTGAGCACCTCGCTTTCTGCGCAGGG
>SHXM01000138.1 GCA_009693325.1 Rhodoferax sp. | reverse complement strand
AAGTAGATGTGCCGTCCATCGGCGGTGTACACCGGTTCGGTGTCAATATTGCCGGTTCTTCCCAAGCGGCGCGGCTCGCCACCCGCCGCATCAATGACGTTGAGCTGCGAGCCGCCGTCTTTGCTCAGCGTCACTGCCAGGTTTCGTCCGTCGGCAGACCAGGCGGGCGCGCTGTTGTTGCCGCGAAAATTAGCCACCAGGCGCTTTTTCCGAGAGCCGACTTCGTGCACATAGACAGCCGGCTTGCGTGTCTCAAACGACACATAAGCGAGTTGCGTACCGTCGGGCGACCAGGCGGGCGAAATAATCGGCTCGGCATTGTTAAATACGGACTTGGCGTTTTCGCCGTCGGCCTCTGCCACCCACAGATCGTAGCGGTTGGCACTGCGTGTCACATAGGCAATCTGGGTAGAAAACGCGCCCCGGTCGCCGGTGAGTTTTTCGAAAATGTAATCAGCCATTCGGTGCGAGGCCCAGCGCAGGTTATCTGGGGGCACGGCGTACTGTTCGCCACCCAGGTCTTGGTTTTGCACCACGTCCCACAAGCGAAAACGGAGGTCATAGCGGCCATCTGCGAGCCTCGTGACACTGCCGGTAACCAGTGAGTCTGCACCCTGCTGGCGCCAGGCCGAGAGGTTAGGGCGCGCCAGTTCGTCCAATACGGCGCCATCTGTAGCGAGCGCTACAAACTGGCCGCTTCGCTCAAGGTCGGCACGGGCTATCAAACTAGGCTTTTGCACAGCCGCGTCTTCGCCACGGAAAGGGGCCACTGCAATGGGCAGTTGCTTCATGCCAACGCCCGAAACATCAACCCTAAACTGGGCTTGCGCAGACGCGGCAAACAGCATCACCAAAACACAAGATAGCGCTCGCAAGATGTCAAGTGGGTGGCAAGGAGGTCTTGGATTCATGGGCGCGGTTTAAGCAATAAAGTGTGAAATATTTTCCAAAAGCACCTTGGGCCTGCATGGCGCACACTGCAAAACCCATCGCACCATCAAGAACTCCAAGTTGGAAAAAATAACTGCGCAAGAATGCTACCACGCCGGCAAGGCACGCCCGCAGCATCGAGGTGCGCTGGCCTTGGGCATGGCGCTGCTGCGCCCAGGCGCGGCTGTAGTGTTCAAGCTTGCGCCAATAGTGGCCCGGTGTGGGGTAGCTGTAGTGCAACAGCGGCGCCTTAAGCGCTGTGGCAGCTGCCTGGCTTAGCACCACCCTTTCATGGACCAGGTCGGCGCTGAAGCGGGCTGAGCCCCGTCGAAACAGGCGCAACACATGGTCTGGGGTCCAGCCACAGTGGCGAATCCAGTGGCCGCAAAATTGGGTTAGTCGAGGGATTTCATAAGTACCCTGCCCGCCCCGGCTTATCGCCTGGCGGATCTCCAGTGCCAACGCGTCCGATACCCGTTCGTCGGCGTCGATTGACAACACCCAGTCGTAGCGGGCCAGTTGCAGGGCGCGGTTTTTTTGCGGCCCAAAACCGGGCCAGTCATCTGTCACATGAACTTGCGCGCCAAGCGCACGGGCCATCTCCACCGTGCCATCTGTGCTGCCGCAGTCGAGCAGCACAACTTCGTCAGCAAAGGCCACGCTGGCCAAACAGGCAGCGATGTTGTCGGCCTCGTTGCGGGTGATGATGATGACGCTAAGTGCCAAGGGCGAAGAAACTGGGTGATTTGCCAATTGAGGAAGTTGTGAGCATAGCCGAGCCTGGCACCAGTGTGGTGTAGCCTCAAGCCAGGGCCGAGGCACGATAATGCCAAAGTGAACCAGCCTCTGACAGCGCCATGACCGAAAGCCAGTCTAGCCACCCCGGCGGCCTGTTGACGCGATTGGGCCGGATTGGGCGCCATTTCAGTCGACCCCGGGCAGCCTGGGTGGTGGCTATTTTGGCAACTATCACGATGTCACTCACCGAGCCGCTGATTCCGGCTCTGTTGCAGCCGCTGCTGGACCACGGCTTCCAGCAACGCAGCCTGCCGGTCTGGCTGGTGCCAGCTGCCCTGCTAGGTTTATTCGGCGTTCGCGGTCTGGCCGGCTTTATCGCTCAAATGGCCTTGGCCAAGTTGACAACCCAGGGCCTGCTGAGGCTGCGAACTGCCATGTTCGACCGCTTGCAGCAGGCCAAGCTCTCACTGTTTAGCCAACAATCGTCGAGTGCTTTGGCCAACACCATTGTTTATGAGGTGCAGACCGGCTCGAGCCTGCTGGTGAGCGCCCTGATGACGCTCACCCGAGACAGCGTCACGCTGCTGGCCCTGCTGTCCTACCTGATGTACCTGAACTGGAAGCTCACGCTGATCGTGGCAGGCCTGTTTCCGGCGGTGGCCTTTGTCATGCGCACACTGTCGCGACGACTCTACAGCCTGACCAAAACCAGCCAGACGGCCACCGATGAGCTGGCCTATGTGGTGGAGGAAAACGTATTGGCCAACCGAGATATTCGGGTGCAGGGCGCGCAGCAGGCTCAGTCTGAGCGGTTTTTTGTGCTGGCTGATGGCTTGCGCAGACTGTCCATGAAGGCCACCGCGGCTGGCTCGGCCATGACGCCTCTGACCCAGGTCTTGGCAGCCGTTGCCCTGTCGTGCGTGATCAGTGTGGCCCTGCTGCAAAGCGCAGACCAAAGCACCACAGTGGGTAGTTTTGTTGCCTTTGTCACGGCCATGCTGCTGCTGGTAGCCCCACTCAAACACCTCTCCGAGTTGGCCAGCCCCATCACCCGCGGCCTGGCGGCGCTGGAACGTGGGCTGGAGCTGATCGACAACATCGAGATTGAAACTGGCGGCAATTTTTCGACTGATCGCGCCACCGGCCTGATCCGCTTCGAGCGTCTGCGCGTCCAGTTTAATGACAGCAGCCCGCCCGCTGTGGATGACTTCAGCCTGACCATCGAGCCCGGTGAAACTGTGGCGCTGGTAGGGGCATCGGGCGCCGGTAAAACCACGCTGGCCAACCTGCTGCCGCGCTTTGTCGAGGCAAGTGCCGGGGCTGTGCTGGTTGACGGCCATGATGTGCGGGACTGGAAGCTCGGCGCCCTGCGCCAGCAGTTCGCCCTGGTCAGCCAGCATGTCGTGATGCTCAGTGGCAGCTTGGCCAGCAACGTGTCACTTGGCCAGCCACTGGACAGGCAGCGGGTACGCGAATGCCTGGTCTCGGCCAACCTCGAGGGTTTTCTCGCCGAGTTGCCAGCCGGCATCGATACCGAAGTTGGCCATAACGCCATGCAGTTGTCAGGCGGACAACGGCAGCGCCTGGCCATCGCCCGTGCACTGTACAAGGACGCGCCGATACTGATCCTGGACGAGGCCACCTCGGCGCTGGACGCCGAGTCCGAGCGGGCGGTGCAAGAGGCCTTGGAGCGGCTCATGCAAAACCGCACCACGCTGGTCATAGCCCACCGTCTGTCCACGGTGCAGCACGCAGACCGAATCGTCGTCATGGCGGGCGGGCGCATTGTCGAATCTGGCCGGCCCAGCGAACTGCTGCGCACCGATGGCCACTATGCGCGCCTGTTTCGCGCCGGCTTTGAGCACTCAAACCCAAACCGAACACCGAGCCATGCCTGACAACAGCCCGCCTGGCACCACTGGCCGAGTCAATATCTTATTGACCGGTGGCGCCGGTTACCTAGGCAGCCACACCTATGTGGCTCTTTGGCAGACCGGTTTTCAGCCGTTCATCCTGGATGATTTCTCAAACAGCGACCCCGCCATACTCGAGCGCTTGCAGCAAATCACCGGTGCGCCCACCCGCTGCCAGCGCGGCAGTGTGGCCGATACCGGTCTGGTGGCCGAGTTAATCAAGCAACAGCGCATTCAGGCGGTGATGCACTTTGCCGGGTTCAAAGCAGTAGGCGAAAGCGTCGAGCAGCCGCTGAAGTATTACAGCAACAACCTCGGCGGCATGCTCAGCCTTCTCAAAGCCATGGGCGACAGCGCTTGCCAGACCCTGGTTTTTTCGAGCAGCGCGACCGTCTATGGCGAGTCCAGCAGATTGCCAATCACAGAGGACTGCCCGCGCAGCCACACCAGCCCCTACGGTCATACCAAATTGATCTGCGAGGACATGATCGCCGCTTTGCAGCGGGCCTCTGGCGCCTGGCGAACCGGTCTGCTGCGTTATTTCAATCCGGTGGGGGCACATCCAAGTGGCCTGATTGGTGAGGCGCCGTTGGGCACGCCCAACAACCTGCTGCCATTTGTGGCCCAGGTGGCAGCGGGCCTGCGCCCCACTCTGAAGGTGTACGGCAATGATTTCGCCACCCCAGACGGAACCGGCGTGCGCGATTACATCCATGTGCAAGACCTGGCCCAGGGGCATGTTGCCGCCTTGGCAGCACTGCTGCGCGGCCAGGCCAGCTTCACCGTCAACCTGGGTACCGGGCGCGGTCACAGCGTGCTCGAGGTGGTGCGGGCCTTCGAGTTGGCCAGTGGTCGCCCGGTGCCCTGGCAGTTTGCGCCGCGCCGCTCAGGTGACGTGGCGAGTTGTTACGCTGACCCGGGCCTGGCAGAACGACTGCTGGCTTGGCGCGCCCAGCGCACCCTCGCAGAGATGTGCGCAGATGCCTGGCGCTGGCAAGCAGGCTTGGTGACTTGAAGGCAGCAGCATGAAAACCAAACTCGCAATCTTGACCCGTAATTTTTCAAAAATAGGCGGTGGCGCTGAAAGTTTGGCGGTTTCCTTGGCCACAGCCATGCTGGACGAATGCGACATCACGGTCATCTCGCAGGGCTTTGACCAGTCGCCCCAACTCTTCAAGCACATCCAGGTGCCACGGCTGGCGCTACGCACGCGCTGGATCAACCAACTCTGGTTCAGCTGGTACACCAAGCGCATCACCCGGCAGGGTTTTGATGTCGTCCACTCCTATGAAAACCTGACCCATGGCCAGGTGCAGACCGTGAGCGTTAAGACTGTGCATGCCAGCTTGCAGCAGCGCCGCATGAGCGCTTTGCGCATCGCTTTGAGCCCACGGCTTCTGGCCTATCTGTGGCTGGAGAAAAAACGCCTGTGCAGTGCCGGACACCACAGTGTTTTTGTGTCGCAGTTTGTGCATGACGAAACTCTAGCAATCATGCCCAACATCCCTGCGAGTAGCGTGGTACCGCCCGGCGTGGATATTCCCTTGCGCGAATTTTCCAGCCAAGAAAAATCAGCTGCGCGCCACGCACTTGGCTTGCAAGCCGGCATCATGACTGTGGGCTTTGTCGGTCATGATTTTAAAAAGAAAGGCCTTGGCACGCTGCTCAAAGCAGCAGCCCTGCTGGACTTTGACCTGCAAATCATGGTGGTCGGCAAACCAGCGCAAGCCAGTCAATACAGTGATTTGGTGGCCGCGCTGGGCCCGGGTAAGAGCTGCCGCTTTATGGGCGTGTTGAGCGATATGCCAAGCGCTTATGCAGCCATGGACTGCCTGGCCCATCCGACCACGCAGGATGTGTTCCCCATGGTGCTGCTCGAAGCCATGGCAAAACATGTCCCGGTGGTCACCACGGCTGAGCCCTACAACAACATGGCGAGCTTGCTGCAGGACCGCAGCGATGCGATTTTGCTGCCCTCCCCGGACGATGTCACAGGCATGGCCGCCGCCCTGAGTCAAATCAATTGCGACCCGGAGTTTCGGAAAAAACTGACCGTCCAAGGCTTTACCTTTGCGCAGCAGTACAGCTGGGACGTGGCCAAAGCCAAGTACTACCAGGTGTACCGCAGGGTCACGAACCGGGCTCCTAGGTAATGCCCGCCTGGGTTTGCCGGGCCGGCGTGGTCTGCCGCGGCCGGTGCTCCAACGATTGTCAGATCACCGGCCTTGGCCACAACTGTCAGGCGCCTCGGCCGATCGAGCGGCAGCCACTTCATCTGCAAAAGTGCCGCGAATATAGTCTTCCACACCAATGAAGCGCCCGCTCCACAACTCGCCCAGTCTGCTGGTATCGGCCCGGGAATACTCCGCCTCCTGAGCCACACCAGGCTGTATCACCAGGCCAGGAAACTGCCCTGCCACCATGGCTACCAGTTTGGATACCTTTGTCGCAACCCCGGTGCCAATGTTCAGATGGCTGTGCCGGCTCGTGCCCGTCGCCAGACTGAGCACCACGGCTGCAACATCACTGACATGGATAAAGTCCCGCTGCATTCGGCCTTCGTTATTGAGCGTGAAGGGGGTGCCACGGACCAAGGCATTTTTCAGTTTGCTGAAAATCGAAAACCGATCGCGCCCCCCATAAGTGTTGAACACCCGCAAAATCTGGTACCCAATGCGATTGGCGGTGCAAAACTCGGCCACCAATTTTTCATTCAAGTGCTTGGAAATACCGTTGATCGTGATCGGGCAGCACAGGCTGTCCTCGCCGGTACGCATGTCCTCGCCGTAGACTGCGCAACTGCTTATCAGTACGAAGCGTTTAAGCCCGTGCCGGCGGCTCGCCTCCAGCAGGGTGGCGGTTGACATCAGGTTCGAGTCGAGCAGCCGGCGGGGCTCCAAACTCGCAGAGGTCCGCAGATCGCTGGCAGCGTGCACCACCAGCTCCGCTGCTGCTATTTTTTCATCGATAGCGCCCCAGTCTTGACGGCCCACAGCAATCACGCGAGCGGCGTTTGTTGCCGCCGCCTGTTTGCACAATTCCGAGCCAAAGTTGCCCTCAGCGCCTGTCAGCAACAGCTTCATAGCCGTGCCTGCGCTTGAATCAAGGATGTATTCGCAAGCTGCCTGCCGCGCCGATCCTCGTAGCCAGTCAAACACTTGAGCAGCAGGTGCAGGCAGGTGGTCGTGCGGCTGACCAGCACCCGTGGCAGGGTCAGCGGATTCAGGCCTGGCTGCCCGTGAACCCGCCCGCGCACCGTGGTGGTGGCGGTGTCGTAGCCGGCCTCCCCGGCGCAGCGGATGGCGCCCTGGTCAAAGCTGCCATAGGGATAACAAAAATTTCGTATGCCGCCGGGCTGTTTTACCAGGGCTTCGAGCGTCAGCCGGGCCTGTGCAATCTCCTGCCGCTGCTCGCCCAACTCGAGGTTGCAGAGGTCCGGGTGGGTCAAGGTGTGCGAGCCGATTTCCTGCCCAGCATCGACCCAGGCCTGCATCTGCTGCGCTGTCATCAAAGGCACCTGGGGCACGCCGCGTTCAAGATCCCATTGGTTGCGCTGGCCAACCCGTCCCGCGACCACATAACAGGTGGCACTAAAACCAAAACGCTGCAGCACCGGCAGCGCACAGCGCAGGTTGTTTTCATAACCGTCGTCAAAGGTGATCCCGAAAACCCGACCCGCCTTCTGCCCATTCAGGTAGGGCAGCAGGTCTCGCATGGACAAGCCTTTCAAGCCCATTGCCCACAGGGTGGCCATATGCCTACCAAAGGAAGCTGGCGACACCACCAGCCCACGCATGGGAGTGCCCCTGGGCGGGGCTGCATCAACCTGGTGGTACATCAAAATGGGAATAGGGGCCGCCAGCTTCATTGTTGCGCCTGTTAAATCAACACAATATCGTAGTCTTCCTGACCCATTGCAGCTTCGCTTTGCAAGGAGACCGGCTTGCCAATGAATTCGCTCAGGCCTGCCAGATGCTGGCTCTCCTCATCCAAAAATAACTCGATCACCTTGGGCGACGCCACCACCCGGAACTCGCGCGGGTTGAACTGCCGGGCCTCGCGCAGGATCTCGCGCAAAATATCATAGACCACGCTGCGCGCAGTTTTGATGCTACCCCTGCCCTGGCAGCTTGCACAGGGCTCGCACAGCATGTGGGCCAGCGATTCCCGCGTGCGCTTGCGCGTCATCTCCACGAGTCCGAGTTGAGAAAACCCTGCGGCCATGGTTTTGACACGGTCGCGCAGCAACTGTTTGCGAAACTCGGCCAGCACGGCGTCCCGATGGTCTGCGCGAACCATGTCGATGAAGTCGGCAATGATGATTCCGCCCAGGTTGCGCAAACGCAGTTGCCGAGCAATTGCCTGCGAGGCCTCCAAGTTGGTCTTGAAGAT
>SHXM01000137.1 GCA_009693325.1 Rhodoferax sp. | reverse complement strand
GTCGGTCCAGCCGCGGATCCAGGGAATCATGGTGATCTCGCAGTCTGAAAGTATTGGGAGGGGCTAACGCACCCGCAAGCCGGGCGTGGCCCCCGGCCCGGGGTTGAGGATGAAGATACCCGGCTGCTTTTTCTCATCAGCATGGCTGGCGGCCAGCACCATGCCCTCGGACACGCCAAGCTTCATTTTGCGCGGCGCCAGGTTGGCCACCAGCACCGTGAGCTGCCCGGTCAGCTGCTCGGGCCGGTAGGCGCTGGCGATGCCGCTGAACACATTGCGCAGCCGGGGCTGGCCAGCGGCGTCTGTCTCGCCAGCGTCCAAGGTGAGGCGCAGCAGTTTGCTGGAGCCCTCTACGGCCTCGCATTGCACGATTTTGGCGATGCGCAGGTCGACCTTGGCAAAGTCTTCGATGCCGATGGGCTCGGCTATATTCTCACCGCCTGCTGCTACAGATTCAATAGCTGCAACCTCATTCGCCACGGGGGCTGGGGCCTCAAACAAGGCCTCAAGCTGCTTGATGTCAACGCGTTGCATCAGGTGCTGGTAATTGCCGATGCGGTGGCCGGCACCGAGGGCGACGCCGGCATCAGCCAGCGTCAGCGGCGCCACGCCCAACAGCGCCTCGACCTGGGCCGCCAGCGTGGGCAGCACCGGTTTCAGGTAAACCGACAGCACGCGGAAAGCTTCGATGCAGACGGTGCAAACGTCTTGCAGCCGCGCGTCCATGCCCGCCTGTTTAGCCAGTTCCCAGGGTTTGTTGGCATCTACGTACTCGTTGACCCGGTCAGCCAGCAGCATGGTGTCGCGCAGGGCACGCGCCGTGTCACGGTTCTCATACAACTGGGCGATGGTCTCCTGCGCGCTGCGCAGCCCGTCCAGCAGCGCCTGCCCGTCGGCGGACACCTCGCCCAGCGCGCCGCCAAAGCGTTTGGCGATGAAGCCTGCCGCCCGGCTGGCGATGTTGACGTATTTGCCGATCAGGTCGCTGTTGACCCGAGCCATGAAGTCTTCGGGGTTGAACTCGACGTCTTCGTTGCGGCCGTTGAGCTTGGCCGCCAGGTAGTAGCGCAGCCACTCGGGGTTCATGCCCAGGCTCAGGTATTTGAGCGGGTCCAGGCCGGTGCCCCGGCTTTTGCTCATTTTTTCGCTGTTGACGGTCAGGAAGCCGTGCACGTTGATGGCATCAGGCACCTTGCGGCCGCTAAAACGCAGCATGGCCGGCCAGAACAGGGTGTGGAAGGTGATGATGTCCTTGCCAATGAAGTGCACCTGCTCGGTGGCCGGGTCGGCCAGGAAGGCGTCAAACTGCTGCGCACCCAGTGCCGCGTCGCCGGCGCGGCGCACAAACAGGTTCTTGAGCGAGGCCAGGTAGCCGATGGGCGCGTCCAGCCACACATAAAAGTACTTGCCCGGCGCATCGGGGATCTCGATGCCGAAGTAGGGCGCATCGCGGCTGATGTCCCAGTCGCCCAGGTCGCGCTGGCCGTCTTCCTTGGGCAGCAGCCACTCCTTGATCTTGTTGAACACCTCGGGCTGCAGGTGCGGCACGCCGCGGGCGTTGCTGCCCTGGGTCCAGGCCTCCAGAAAGGCAGCGCAGCGCGGGTCCGACAGCTGGAAGAAATAGTGCTCCGAGTCGCGCAGCACCGGCGTGGCGCCAGACAGGGCGGAGTAGGGGTTTTTCAGCTCGGTCGGGCTGTACACCGCGCCGCAGGTCTCGCAGTTGTCGCCGTACTGGTCTTTGGCGCCGCACTTGGGGCATTCGCCCTTGATGAAGCGGTCGGGCAGAAACATGCCGCGCTCGGGGTCGAAAAACTGGGCGATGGTGCGTGTGGCGATCAGGCCGTTGGCCTTGAGGCTGCGGTAAATGGCCTGCGCCAGCTCGTGGTTCTCGGCGCCGTCGGTGGAGTGCCAGTTGTCAAAGGCGATGTGAAAGCCGTCCAGGTAGGGCTTGCGGCCGGCGGCAATGTCGGCCACAAACTGCTGCGGCGTCTTGCCGGCCTTTTGGGCCGCGATCATGATGGGTGCGCCGTGCGCATCGTCGGCGCAGACAAAGTGCACCGCGTGGCCCTGCATGCGCTGAAACCGCACCCAGATGTCGGCCTGGATGTACTCCATGATGTGACCGATATGAAAAGTGCCGTTGGCGTAGGGCAGGGCGGTAGTGACAAACAGTTGGCGCGACATGGGGGCGGGGGCTTTCGGGCGGTGAGGGACCGATTTTAGTCAGCGGGGGTGGGCAGGGCCAGGGTCATGGGCCGGGTTGTGCCCCTGTTGCTTTCGTATTCCAGGAGGTAAGCCTATCTTGCCCCGAGTTTCCAAGAGCGGCAATTCGCTGGTCGTGCGCATCCCCAAAGAGCTGGCTGTTGTTGAGGGTGCACAGGACATTGACATTGAGCGAGTGGGCAATGCGCTGGCGGTGCGTCCGGTGGTGCAGCTCACCATTGGCGACCTGACCCTTATTCTGGCCATGTTCAGCCTCAACTTCATGGCCGCAGGGCGAGAGTTTCATGAACAAAGCGAACGCGATTGGAGCGGCAACAGCCCCGGCGTATTGATGCAAGCCTTGGACCGGCCGTCGCCATGGCACAGTTTTGGGCTGTGAAGCCCTGAATAGCGGTTCGAATCGCTATTTTTTGATGCGCGTCAGCCACGTTCAAACCAGCCAGTCTTCAAGCTTCAGCCCCGGAACCCGCTTGAAATGTCGTGCGTTGTGGGTGACCAATGGCAGGCCCAACACCAGAGCATGTGCGGCGATTTGGGTGTCCATCACGCCAATGAGTTGCCCGGTTTGCTGCAGGTGCGCGGCAATTTCACCGTAGCGATCTGCTGCTTCCCCAGTCCACGGCAAAACCGGAAACTCATTGAGCAGCAAATCAACCGTGCGGCGGCGTTTGTCATCGGTCTGCAGCAACGCCAAGCCAAACCGCGCTTCAGCTAGGGTAATGACGGAGATTGCAACCTCCTGCTTTTTCAGTGCAGAGAGCATGCGCTTTTGCAACGCAGCAGAACTGTTACGCGAAAAATAGCCCAGAATATTGGTGTCGGCTAGGTGCTTAATCAAGTGACATCCTTGATTTTTGCCGAGCGTTTCACTGCGCGCTTTGGGAGAACTTTGACAGGGCTATCTTGCCAGTCCGCAAAAGGGTTCTTCGGTGGGTCGTTTTGGCGGCTGGCGTCCGATAAAAAGCTGTCTGGCAAGGGGTTTTCAGCGATAGCCGCCATTAGCTGCTCAAGCCGCTTGCGACGCAATTCAACCGTGTCTTTGGGTTTGAGTGTGATCTCGCCCGTAACTTCGTTCCGAGCAATCCACATTTCTTCAACTTCCACGCGAAACGCCTTGGGCAAGCGAATGGCCTGGCTGTGGCCGTTGGTAAACACTTTGGCTGTGGTCAGCATGGTTCTCTCCTTTTACTGTATGCATGAAAACGTACCTACTTTATCACCAGCTAGATAATCAAGTCAAAATCGGTATTGCTCTTCACAGCCTTGCTTGGCGCTTTGCCGTCTCGCAGCTTTTGGTAGGCGCTAAGGCGCTCTTCCAAACCTTCAATTTTGGTGACGGTGCGCCCCACGGTGGTGGCCAACTATTTGACCGAGCTTTCTAGCCGCTTCAAAAAGTTCACCTTCATCATGTTGATCAAAAATTTCTCACGGATCTACTGGCTGAAATTGCGCACATTGGTTTCACCTCGGTATTGATCCTGGTATTGGGGCAGCACATAGATCGTGCTTGAAGAGGGCGAGTTGATGCTTTTCAATTTCTTCGTTTAACTTGTCGTAGGTGGGTAAGCGGCCCTCGGTGAAGTAGGCTGAAACTACTGAAAGATGGCTCGGCTACCTTTTTCCCCCAAAAACGCCGCCACACTCCCTCGGGCCCGGGTATCACGAATGCCTGATTTCAATTGAATCCCCTCCTTGGCTGCTGGCCCATTTTCCACCGTGGCGGCCAATGGCACGGTGCTTGGCGCCCGCTTGCCTCATCTTGTGGTGGCTGGCAGGCCTGCTGGCTGGCGCGCCCCTTCAGCCGCAGCTTGAACCCTCGCTCCGTCCGGGCTAGTGCACTTCGCTAGACTATCCGGCTACAGGAGATGCTATGGCAGTGACAGAACAGGCGTTGATGGGCGCACTTGCGGGTGTGGTCGATCCCAATACCGGGCGGGACTTTGTATCGTCCAAATCGGTCAAGAATTTCACCTTGAATGAAGGCGATGTGGCCTTTGAGGTTGAGCTGGGTTACCCGGCCAAGAGCCAGATCCCGGGTTTTCGCAAGGCGCTGATTGCCGCCGCCAAGAGTGTGGCCGGCGTGGACAATGTGTCGGTCAATGTGGTCAGCCGCATCGTGGCGCATTCGGTGCAGCGTGGCGTGCAACTGCTGCCCAAGGTGAAAAACATTGTGGCGGTGGCCTCGGGCAAGGGCGGCGTCGGTAAAAGCACCACCGCGGTCAATCTGGCGCTGGCGCTGGCCGCCGAAGGGGCCAGCGTGGGCCTGCTCGATGCCGACATCTACGGCCCCAGCGTGCCGATGATGATGGGCATTGACGGCCGGCCCGAGAGCGAAGACGGGCAGACCATGCAGCCCCTGGAAAACTACGGCGTGCAGGTAATGTCGATCGGTTTCCTGGTGGCTCAGGACGAGGCCATGATCTGGCGTGGCCCCATGGCCACCCAGGCGCTGGAGCAACTGCTGCGTCAGACCAACTGGCGCGAGCTGGACTACCTGATCGTGGACATGCCGCCCGGCACCGGCGACATCCAACTCACGCTGTCGCAACGCGTGCCCATGACCGGCGCCGTGGTGGTGACCACGCCGCAGGATATTGCGCTGCTCGATGCCAAGAAGGGCATCAAGATGTTCGAGAAGGTGGGGGTGCCGATTTTGGGCATCGTGGAAAACATGGCGGTGCACGTGTGCAGCAACTGCGGCCATGTGGAGCACATCTTTGGCGCCGATGGTGGACGGCGCATGGCCGAAGACTACAAGATGGACTACCTGGGCGCGCTGCCGCTGAACATGCAGATCCGGCTGCAGGCCGACAGCGGCAAGCCCACCGTGGTGTCCGACCCCGATGGCGAGGTGGCCGCCATTTACAAGGCGGTGGCGCGCAAGGTGGCGCTGTCGATTGCGGCCAAGAACAAGGACTTTTCCAGCAAGTTCCCCTCGATCAAAATCTCCAAGGACACCTGAACCCAAGCGCCCGGGGCTCGCGCATGAACCTGCTGTCGTCCCTACGCTACCTGGTGGCGCTGCATGAGCACCGGCACTTCGGCCGGGCTGCGCAGGCCTGTCACATCACGCAGCCGGCACTCTCCAACGCGCTGCGGGCGCTCGAGACTGAGTTCGGGGTGGTGATCGTCAAGCGCAACCGCGCCTTTGCCGGTTTCACCCCCGAGGGCGAGAGGGTGCTGGCCTCGGCCCAGCGCATGCTGCACGAGCACGCCATCCTGCAGCAGGAGCTGGGCAGCCAAACCGATGTGCCGCAGGGCGCGGTGCGCATCGGCGCTGTGCCCACGGCCATGCCTATCGTGGCGCGTTTTGCGGCGCTGTTGCAGGCCCGCCATGCCGGCATCCGCCCGGCGGTGTTGTCGATGAGCTCGGACGAGCTGGAGCAGGGCCTGGCCGATCTGTCGATTGATCTGGCCCTGGGTTACACCGAGCGCATGGGCCTGCGCGACACCCGCTTGGTGGCTTGGCCCCAGTACACCGAGCACTATTTTTTGCTGCGCCGTGCGCTTCAAACCCATCCCCTGGGTTTGCAGCGGGGGCCGGCCATGACCTGGCAGGAGGCCGGGCGCCTGCCGCTGTGTCTGCTGACCCCTGACATGCACAACCGCAAAATTGTTGACGCGGCCTTCACCAGCGCCGGGGTGTGGGCGCAGCCGGTGATCGAGACCAATTCCATCCTGACGCTGGCGCTGAGCGTGCTGGCGGGCAGCGTTTGCAGCGTGATGCCGGGCGCCCTGGTCGGCACGGTGCGCGCTTACGGCGAGCTCGAAGCCTTGCCGCTGGCCAGCCCCGAGGTGCAGACGCCGATTGGCTTCATGTCGCACGCCGCAACCCGGCCCTCACGCGCGCTGCAGGCCGCGTTGACGCTGGCGCAAGAGCCGGCCTGGCTGCACCAGGCGACGGCCCACAGCGGTTTGCTCACGCTCTGATGTTGGGGCTGGGTTGGGCTGGGCGTTGACGGGGCAAGACTGAATCCCTGAGCGATGGGGTCCACTCCCCGTCATTCCCGCGCAGGCGGCAATCCATGCATTGATGGATCGCCGGTCGTGGCCGCGATTGGCGAAGCAGAAAGTCGCGGCTGCCCCTGCCAAGATCACGCGGCGTACTGAGATTCGAGGTCCGAATGGTGCACCAGCCCGGCGTAAGGATCGCGCCACATAGGGCAAGCTCCAGGGCCTGTGGCTGAGTTGGCGGTACAAATCCCGGTTTTTGCTTGGGCCGTTTGGTGATTGGCGGGCGGCTGGCAGTGGCAGTCACAACAGCGGCGTGCATCCTGGAAATTGGCTCATATTGATATTTTGACCATAAGAGGGCCGCCACGGCAGCTTCGGCGGCTAAGCCGCAAGGTCCGATGGTGTTCGCTTACAACGGTAAGAAGCCGCTGTCGCGCCGCATTTCTGCGTGCGCATCGTCGCTCAGCAAGCGAGCCAGAACACGCGCCGACGTCGTGCGCGTGCCCGCACTGCAGATGCCAGCGGTATACACGGTAGCCAGTTCAAATGCCGCTGGCAAATTGCCGACCAGTTGTACCCCGACAGTGATCAAAATCTCCGTCACTTGCGTGCAGCCTATCGGTTGGGCATCGTCGCTTGCCGCCATCGCTGTCATCGCCGCATAGCCATTGGGAAAGGGCCGCAAGCGCGCGGCTACCGTGTCCTCTATGCCCAATTGCTGGATTACTTGTTTGAAATGGATACCCGCGGTAGCCAATTTCGGATCGGGCATATAAATGGCGTCGGCGGCCAGCAGCGCAGCACGCAGGCTGTCTGCGTCATGCACGGCTGGCGGCGCGGCACCCCGTTTTACTGCGATGCCGGTTTTCACCATGCCCAGGTTGGCAATGCCATCGGCACGCACCTTGCCCTCCTGCGCTATTTGCGTAATCAGCGGGCGCGTCAGAATCAAGAGCTCACATGGCGCACCCTGGGTCAGCAGCTTTTGCATGGCACCCACCGCGCCAAACGTGGCTTGCAGGCGGTCGCCACTGACCCTCTCAAACGTGTCTTGCAGTTTGCGCAACAGGCCTTGCGCCGCACCGCCACTAAGCACTTGAAAATCAGCCAAGGCCTTAGTCCAGTTTGATATTGGCGCTCTTGATCACATGCGCCCATTTGGCTATGTCCTCGTTCAAGTATTTGTCGAACTGCACCGAGTTCATCAGCATGGGCACAGCGCCTTGTTTGCTCCAGGTCTGTTTGACTTCTGCTTGCGCCACAATTTGGCTGATCGCTTCATTGAGCTTGTCGACAATCGCTTTGGGCGTGTTTTTTGGGGCCATCACGCCCAGCCAAATCGTGGCCTCGTAGCCCGGCACCCCCGCCTCGCTGACGGTGGGCACATCGGGCATCACGTCCGAGCGTTGTTTGCCGGTGGTGGCCAGCGCCCTGACCTTGCCTGCCTTGACCTGCTCGGTCATGGTGGTCACTGCGTCAAACATCATCTCCACCTGGCCGCTCAGTACATCGGTGCGCGCTCCGGCACTTCCTTTGTAGGGTACGTGGGCGATAGAGACTTTGGCCATGCTTTTAAACAATTCGCCCGCCATGTGGTACGGCGTACCGGGGCCGGAAGAGGCGAAGTTCAACTTGTCCGGATCAGCCTTGGCGCGTTTGATCAGGTCCGCAATTGAGTTGAGACCTGCGCCCGGATTGGCGACGAGCACCAAGTCTGAATAATTGATCGGTGCCACGCCCACAAAGTCACGCATCAAAGCATAGGGCTTGTTGGGGATCAGGGATTCATTGACCGTTTGGGTGTTGGACATCACCAGGAGCGTGTAGCCGTCGGGCGCCGCTTTGGCCACCAGGTCGGTGCCGATGACTGAGCCTGCCCCAGGCCTGTTGTCCACCACAAAATTTTGACCCAGAATGTCTTGCAGACGTT
>SHXM01000136.1 GCA_009693325.1 Rhodoferax sp. | reverse complement strand
ATCAGGGCCGACCACAGCGGCATCGTGAACCCCAGCACAGCGGCGTGGCCTGAGGGAATCAGCACCGAGGCATAGGTGCTGGTGATGTTCCACAAAATCAAATAGAAAAAAGTGGCTAAAGCCACCGTCTTCCAGTAACGGCGGGGAATACGCAGCGAGTCGCCCCGCCAGCGGGCAATGCCAAGCAGCAGCAGGCCCGAGCCGGTCATGGCAATGGTTCGAAAGGTCCACACCGATATTTCGCGCACCGCGTAGGTGAACAGCGGCCAATTGGTTCCCCAGACCAGAGTCAGCGCCAGCAACAAATAAACAGCGCGGCGCGGCACGGCAGGTTTTGGGTTGGCAGCGCTGGTCATGTGGGGCGGATTGTCGTCTGATTCCCCTGAGCCTCGACTCGGGGCTGTGGCACGCTGCGGCTGGGTAATCCCAGATAATTCGCCCACCATGAACCACGCCTCGCCCTCGCCCTCGCCCAGCGGAAGCATCACCCGGGTGGGCGGCATCGAAGTCGGGCATTTCACCGACCCGCGTCGGCCGACCGGATGCAGCGTCGTGATCGTCCGTGGCGGAGCGGTGGCTGGAGTTGACGTTCGAGGCGCGGCGCCCGGCACCCGGGAAACCGATTTGCTACACCCCTCCAACCTGGTAGACCGGGCGCACGCCGTGCTGCTCGCCGGTGGCAGTGCCTGGGGACTCGATGCGGCCGCCGGCGTGATGCGTTGGCTGGAAGAGCAGCAGATAGGTCTGGAGGTGGGTTTTGGCCGAGTGCCCATCGTGCCCGCGGCGGTGCTGTTTGATCTGCCCGTGGGCGATGCCAGCATTCGGCCCGATGCACAGGCCGGCTACCAGGCCTGCCTGGCCGCTGGCGGCCAGGCGCCGGCCGAGGGCAATGTCGGCGCGGGTGCCGGGGCACTGGTGGGCAAGGTGTTTGGCCTGGCGCGGGCCATGCGCGGGGGCATTGGCAGCGCCTCGGTCACGCTTGACGGCATCACGGTCGGCGCGCTGATTGCCTGCAATGCTTTGGGCGATGTGATCGACCCTGACACCGGGCAGGTGATCGCTGGCGCGCGCACCGCCGATGGCCGCTCGCTGCTCAATATCCGTCAGGCCATCTTGGCTGGCGACAGTCCCAGGCCGCTGCTGGCCGGCACCAACACCACCATCGGCGTGATCGCCACCGACGCCATCCTGACCAAGGCGCAGGCGCATCGACTGGCCCAGGTGGCCCATGACGGCCTGGCGCGCAGCATCAACCCGGTGCACACCCTGTCCGATGGCGATGCCTTGTTCACGCTGGGCACTGGCCGGGCGGGCAAGACCACCGGCATGATGGTGCTGGGCACGCTGGCCGCCGAAGTGACGGCGCGCGCTGTGGTGCGCGCCATACGGGCTGCGCGAAGTGCCAGTTCAGGCGGCCTGCACTGGCCGGCCGCCTGCGACCTTTGAGGCGGAGACTTACTTGAGCGCCTTGAAGCGCATGCGTTTGGGCTTGGCGCCCTCCTCGCCCAGGCGGCGCTTCTTGTCGGCCTCGTACTCCTGGTAGTTGCCGTCATAAAAGGTCCACTGGCTGTCGCCCTCACAAGCCAGGATGTGGGTGGCAATCCGGTCCAGAAACCAACGGTCGTGGCTGATCACCATCAGTGAGCCAGCAAACTCCAGCAGCGCGTCTTCCAGGGCGCGCAGGGTTTCCACGTCGAGGTCGTTCGACGGCTCGTCGAGCATCAGTACATTGCCACCGGCAATCAGGGTCTTGGCCAGATGCAGCCGCCCCCGCTCACCGCCAGACAGTGTGCCGACCCGTTTTTGCTGGTCTGCGCCGTTGAAATTGAAGCGGCCGCAGTAGGCGCGGCTGGCCATCTGGAACTTGCCAATATTCAGCATATCCAGCCCGCCCGACACGTCTTGCCACACCGTTTTCTCATCTGCCAAGTCGTCGCGGTTCTGGTCAACAAAGGCCATCTTGACGGTCGAGCCAATCTTGACCGTGCCGGAATCAGGCTGCTGCTGGCCCGAGATCATGCGAAACAGGGTGGATTTTCCTGCGCCGTTGGGGCCGATGATGCCCACAATGGCACCGGGGGGCACCTTGAAGCTTAGGTTGTCGATCAGCACCCGGTCGCCAAACGACTTGGTGACGTTGACGAACTCAATCACCTCCTGGCCCAGCCGGTCAGCCACCGGGATGAAAATCTCGTTGGTCTCGTTACGCTTCTGGTAGTCAAAGTCGGACAGTTCCTCAAAACGGGCCAAGCGCGCTTTGCTCTTGGCTTGGCGTGCCTTGGGGTTCTGGCGGGACCACTCCAGCTCTTTCTTCAGGGCCTTGGCGCGGGCATCCTCGCCCTTTTGCTCGGCCTCCAGGCGGGCCTGCTTCTGGCTCAGCCAGTCGCTGTAATTACCCTTGTAGGGTATGCCGGAACCGCGGTCGAGCTCCAGAATCCACTCGGCGGCATTGTCCAGAAAGTAGCGGTCGTGGGTGATGGCGACCACGGTGCCCGGGTAGCGCTGCAGGAACTGCTCCAGCCAGTCAACCGATTCAGCATCCAGGTGGTTGGTCGGCTCATCGAGCAGGAGCATGTCGGGCTTGGACAGCAGCAATTGACACAACGCAACGCGCCGCTTTTCACCGCCCGAGAGCAGCCCGATTTTGGCGTCCCAGGGAGGCAGGCGCAGGGCGTCGGCGGCGATTTCGAGCTGGTGCTCGGAGTCGGTGCCAGCGCTGGCGATGATGGCCTCCATATCGGCCTGCTCGGTGGCGAGCTTGTCAAAGTCAGCGTCTTCCTCGGCGTAGGCGGCGTAAATTTCTTCCAGCCGGGCCTTGGCGGCAAACAGGCTGCCCATGCCGGCCTCCACGCTCTCGCGCACGGTTTGCTCGGAATCGAGCTTGGGCTCTTGCGGCAGGTAGCCGATGTTGAGGCCGGGCATGGGCGTGGCTTCGCCCTCAATCTCCTTGTCCACACCCGCCATGATTTTCAAGAGCGTGGACTTGCCCGAGCCGTTGGTGCCAAGCACACCAATCTTGGCGCCGGGGAAAAAACTCAGCGATATGTCTTTGAGAATATGCCGTTTGGGCGGCACGATCTTGCCGACGCGGTTCATGGAGAAAACGTATTGAGCCATTGGACTTGAGTTGTGTGCGAAAAGGTAAAATCGGCATTATCGGCGCTTGGTCCAGACCGTGCGACAATTCGACAGTTGCGGTGTATCAGTTGCCTGCAACATCGGCACCTTGCCGGGAACCAAGCCTTGCGCAGCGGTTCCACTTATGTACCCCATCTGCCTTTGACTGACGCGGTGCCCCAGGCACCATGACAGGCCGATGATCTAGCGCCCAAGATTGGCGCCAATCTATGAACTTTGAAGAACTCAATCTGGCCCCGGCCATACTCAAGGCTGTGCTCGAGCAGGGCTATGTCACCCCAACGGCGATTCAGGCCCAGGCTATTCCGGCGGTGCTGGCCGGGCAAGACCTGCTGGGCGGGGCCCAGACCGGCACTGGCAAAACCGCGGCCTTTGTGCTGCCCATACTGCACAAGCTCAGCACCAATAGCCCACCGCGCAACAAATTCGGCGGCCTGGGCATCCGGGTCCTGATCCTGACGCCCACCCGCGAATTGGCGGCGCAAATTGAAGAGTCAGTGCAGACCTACGGCAAGTACATGGAGGTCTCTTCGACCGTGGTGTTTGGCGGGGTCGGCATGAACCCGCAGATCTCCCGCGTGAAAAAAGGCGTCGACATTCTGGTGGCCACGCCCGGTCGTCTGCTCGACCTGCTGCAGCAAGGCGTGCTGGATCTGGGCCAGGTGCAGATCCTGGTGCTCGACGAAGCCGACCGCATGCTCGACATGGGCTTCATCCACGACGTCAAGAAAGTGCTGGCCGTGGTGCCCAAGGACAAACAAAGCCTTTTGTTTTCGGCCACCTTCAGCGACGAGATCCGCGAACTCGCCGCCACTTTGCTTAAAAATCCGCAAAGCATTCAGGTCACGCCGCGCAACACCACGGTGCAGCGCATCACGCAGCTGATCCACCCGGTGGGCCGCGGCAAGAAAAAAGCACTGCTCGCGCATATCATCCAGGAGCACAACTGGAGCCAGGTGCTGGTGTTCACCCGCACCAAGTTCGGCGCCAACAACGTGGCCGAGTTCCTGACCAAGAACGGCGTCCACGCCATGGCACTGCACGGCAACAAAAGCCAGGCCGCGCGCACACAGGCACTGGCCGGGTTTAAGAGCGGTGACATCCGGGCCCTGGTGGCGACCGACATTGCCGCACGCGGCATCGACATCGACGACCTGCCCCATGTGGTCAATTACGAAATCCCCAACGTGTGCGAGGACTATGTGCACCGCATCGGCCGCACCGGCCGCGCCGGCGCCGACGGCACCGCAGTTAGCCTGGTGTGCCTGGACGAAGAAGGCTTCATGCAGGACATCGAACGCTTCACCAAACAAGACATCCCGGTGCAGGTGATCGAGGGCTTCATGCCCGAGCCGGGCGAGATCGCAGAGCCTATTGCCATGGGGCGCCAGACCATCTGGGGCGGCGCCGGCAAGCCGCCCAGCCGCGACGTGATGCAGGCCGCAGCCCGCAACGCCCGCACCGAGATGCTGCAACGAGTGCGTGACAACAAAGGCCCGCAAGGCGCCTCGGCAGACCGTGGCCCACGTGGTGGTCACGGTGGTGGTGGTGGCGGTGGCCGGGGCGGCCATTCCGGTAGTGGTGGTGGGGCCCGCCAACCCAACCCCTTGGGTGACGGCGCCAGCCGCGGACCGCGCGCAGCGCAGGGCCGTGGCGGTTACGGTTACGGTTACGGTTACGGTTACGGTGGCGGTGGCGGTGGCGGTGGTGGCTATGGCGGCGGCGGCGCGCCCAAAGCAGCCCAGGGCCAGCCTGACCCCATGCGCACCAGTGTGGACATGATGGCCGAGCGCGGTGCGCGCCGGGGCGGTGGTGGCGGCTATGCTGGCGGCGGCCGCAGCGGTGGTGGTGGTGGTGGCGGCCGCAGTGGCGGCGGCGGCGGCGGTTATGGTGGTGGCGGTAACCGGGGCCCAGCCGGGCCACGCGGCTCGTTCAACCGCTGAACCAACGCGTCTTGCCTGTTAAATAAATCGCAACAAACCCAGGCAGGACAAGTCAATGAGCCCGATTTCTTCCAAAGTTTCATTCGGCTTGGCCGGCCGCGTCTGCCTGGTGACAGGCGGCGCGCAGGGCATTGGAGAGGCCTGTGTGCGCCGTTTTGTGCACGACGGCGCGCGGGCAGTGCTGGTGGACGTGAACGACGCTCAAGGCCAGGCCCTGGCCACCGAGCTGGGCGCTACTTTCATCCATTGCGATGTGGGCGACAAAGCCCAGGTCGATGCCATGGTGGCGCGCTGCACGGCTGATTTTGGCCGCATCGACGTGCTGGTGAACAACGCCGGCATCTTCAAGGCGGCCGACTTTCTGGAGGTCAGCGAGGCCGATTTTGACGCCGTGCTGCGGGTCAATCTGAAAGGCGCTTTTTTGGTGGGCCAGGCGGTGGCACGCCAGATGGCCCAAACCGGCGGCGGCGCCATCATCAACATGAGTTCGGTCAACGGCGTGCTGGCCATCCCCTCGATTGCCAGCTACAACGTCAGCAAGGGCGGCGTGAACCAGCTCACCCGCGTGATGGCGCTGGCCCTGGCCGACCACGGCATCCGGGTCAACGCCGTGGCCCCTGGCACCATTGCCACCGAGCTGGCAGCCCGTGCCGTGCTGACCAGCGACGACGCACGGGCCCGCATCCTGAGCCGCACCCCGATGAGACGTTTGGGTGAGCCGTCAGAAGTGGCCGACGTGGTGGCCTGGTTGGCCAGCGATGCGGCCAGCTACGTCACCGGCGAGATCGTCACCGTGGACGGCGGGCGCATGACGCTCAACTACACCATGCCCGTGCCGGCCTGAGCGGTCGTGAAAAGGTAACAGTCACTACCGGGGACATTACCCTTCAGGAAACCGAACTAACCGGCACAGTCCACGGCTCTAGGCGTGTGCGTTCGCGTATTCTTTTGCGGTAGGCAGCCGACGGGGAAGCACTTGCGTTTCAGGGCGTGTTACCTCCCAGCCCAAGCAAGCAAGCCAAATGGAACGCGGGATGGCTTTGTGAGCCGTGCGGTAGTAGCTCACCATGCGACGACTGATGCCCAGCGCATCGGCAGCACCAGAAAGCGAAAGCTTGTTGCGGTGCATCCAAGCACCAAACATCTTGTGGCTGACCTTATCTGATTGT
Source organism: Rhodoferax sp. (assembly GCA_009693325.1). Lineage (GTDB taxonomy): Bacteria > Pseudomonadota > Gammaproteobacteria > Burkholderiales > Burkholderiaceae_C > Rhodoferax. Next base: position 1,898 of record SHXM01000136.1, on the reverse strand, counting down.
TCTTTAGCCCAGGCATAAACATTGTCTGGCCCAAGCTCTGTATCAAACCACTCAATGCTTAATCCATCGGTGTGAACCGTGCTGAACACCTCAGGCTTTCGGATTTCAGCAAACGCAGCACCGCGCATGATCTGCGCGAGGTCAACCTCCAGTACTTCGCCTGTGCTCCAAACGGTGCTCAGCCGGTACGGTTCCAGTGCGCTGACGGACTGAAGTTTGGGGTGGAAAAATTCGCTCGTGGGTTGTACCTCTGCCACTCACCAAGAAGAAGCGCCTTGCGTGCTGATATCCAATCCAGTGCATCGCGGATTTCGCGCACTGCCAGTTTTCCAATAACCGCCAATGAATCAATTTCAACAATGGCGTCGCGACCCTCTCGCAAAACCACATGGCCGTGTGGCGGTGGATGGTCCCCGAGATACATCAGGACGCGGCAATCGGGAAAACGATGCAAGGACGGCATAAACCGCAGGATAGGGCAACTATTGCACTAGAGTGTCTCTTGGAACCCATGAAATCATCGCGCTGACACGCGACGAGCAAATCCGGTTTGTGTCTGCTTTGCTTCATACTGAAGCCAGGGATGAGCTACCAAGTCGCAGACGCCGCGGAAGCACACAAGTCCAGAACAAATCTTGGTGCCAAGCTATTCATCGTTGACTGTGTGAGGCTTAACCCCTCGCTCAAGCGGAGCGCCAGCGTTAAAGTTCACCTTGCGTTCCATTATTTTGTAGATACAATTAAGTATGCTCACATGAGACGAACCAAAGCGCAAGCTGAACATCAAGTATCACGGGCTTGACTTCGTTGGATGCGATGCAATCTGGGACCACTTTACTGTGACCCGCGAAGACAAACGGCAAGACTACGGCGAAGAACGTTTGGTCTGTTTCGGTCTTCTTGAGGCAGAGGTGGTTGTGATGGTTTACACCGAGCGCCCGAAAGGGCCTCACGTGATATCGCTGCGAAAGGCAGAAAAACATGAAGCTCGCTACTACCGCCAAGTTGCCAAAGAAAACCTCGGCTAAGGTCAACGACCCAGACAATCCAGCATGGACAGAAGACATGCTGGGTGCGCCAGTGCTTAAGCGTGGACGCGGGCCGCAAGCTACGCCCACGAAGGTTCTCACCTCCGTTCGTTTGGATGCGGACGTTTTGGCGTTCTTCAAGTCGAAAGGGACTGGCTATCAGTCCCGAATCAACGCAGCGCTTCGCATGGAAGTGGAGAGAAATTTAACTGGTCCTCCAAGAGCGACAACGCGAAAGCGCGTTGCGGTTGGCTATCTGTAAAAGGCCAACTCACAAACCGAGGCACTGCTGTCATCGCATTGCCAGTTCCGAATTCCACATAGCCGGCCATACCTAGACAAGCAGCTTTGACGGACATCGACTGTTCGGTTTCCGTATGGGGCGTTGTGCGTGTTTTACCGAGAATCGCTAAGAGTCCGATTCGCGGTGTCGTTCACCGCGTAGAAGCCGGACCACACATGGAGACAACGATGCGTATTCAAAATAAATGGCGCTTGGGGCGATGGTGGTCACCTTAATGCTGGCGGGTTGCGGCGGTTCCGACCCTGCGGCAGGCGACCTCGTCTCGGCCGAAGCCTATTCGGCGCCTGCAGCAATTGCGGCAGACAGCCGGCGCCTCATCCATTGGATGACAGGTGCCAATGGGCAACTGAGCAAGGCAACCACGCTGCTCTTCGTGCCCCGTGGTACCGCACCGACCGGCGGCTGGCCGGTGGTCTCATGGGTCCACGCCAGCACGACCGTGGGTTCGGGTGCGCCGGCTGCCGCGACATGCTCGGCCAGCGAGTCGGCCACGCTCGACGGCGGGCTCACTGCGGACGGCTTAGAACTTATCCGTAAATAAAATACAATAGCCTCCCATGCGCGAT
>SHXM01000135.1 GCA_009693325.1 Rhodoferax sp. | reverse complement strand
CCTGCGCAGAAAGCGAGGTGCTCAGGCTGGCCGCGTGAGGGCCGTCAAAACAAAACGCGCGATGGCTTTAAAGCCATCGCAATCCAAACAACAGAAAGCGGACAATCTACTTGTTACCAAACCGGACAGTTCTATTTACTGCCGACACGTAAATCCAGGAATGAAGAGGCGTATATTACGGAATATATCCTCGTGAATCCCGGAACCTAAAGCGCTTCAAAGCCCCAAACGCAAAAATCCCTCGACCCCACCACCACAGGGGCAGTGAGATCGGGGGATCTTCGTCTCAGATTGTCGTGGCCTACTGGCGCTGTTCAACACCGGCATGGGGGCAGACAGCGTGCTCGACGCCTTGGGGCGCATCGAGCATGGGGTTTTTGCCTGTTCTTGCGGGTGGCAAGCCGTTGCTACCATCGCACCTGCTCGCTCTGGCAATGGTGAGCGTGAGGCGGCAAAGCTCAACTTGCTCGGACGGCTTCGTCAGCAAAACGGAAGATTTCCACAATGGCTTTACCTGGCGAGGCCTCACAGTGGTGAACCCGTTTGTCGAACCACGCGCGCCGCTGTTCACCGGGTTGCTGCGCACATCGAGTTGAACCCCAGATGCGACAACGCCCACCAAGGTCTCCCCGGCGGGCGCAAATATCAGCACTACCAACCGCGCAGGCCAAGCTCTGGAAAGTAATCGGGTAAGGCGAACCCCGGGGATCTTTCCACTCCGAACAGGGCTGGTGCGTCTAATCAGGAATTACGCACCCTCGAGGGAAATATGTAAATTCCTTGCAATGATAAAAATTCATATAGGAATGTGCTAAACTTTTCTCCTATATGAACTTTTCATTGCGCATTGTGCTCAACACCACGCCAGAGCAGTTGGCAAGGCTTCAGGCCCTGCAGGCTGCTTTTGCCGCCTTATGCAATGCCTTGGCGCCCACGGTGCAGCAAACCAGGGTTTGGAACCGGGTGGCCCTGCACCACTTGGCCTACCGGAGCTTGCGCGAGAGGTTCCCGGACATGGGCTCCCAAATGGTGTGTAACGCTATTTATTCGGTATCGCGTACCAGCCGACTGATTTTTCAGCACCCGCACAGCCCCTTCAATCTGGTCAAGCTTGGTGGTCGCCCCTTGCCTTTGCTGCGTTTTAGCGATACCTGTCCCGTGTATTTTGATCGGCACACCCTGAGCGCGCGCAACGGCCAATTGTCCATGTTCACGCTAGATGGCCGGATGCGCTTTGCCCTGGCCTTGCAGCCTGCCGATGAGGCCAACTTCAACGAGAAAAAATTGCGTGAAATCGCGCTGCTGCGGCAGCCGGCGGGACAATTTGAGCTAACTTTTCTTTTTGGTGATCTGCAGGACGCGAGCCCCTCGGAGGCCGCCATGTTGAAGGATGTCGATATTCCTGAGTATGTTCTGGTCGAGGATGCCCCATGAATCAAAATAAACCCGCCACTGAATTGCGTCTGGCCTTGGAGGAGCTCAGTCCCTATTTTTGGCGCGGGGCCTGGTTTAGCTTGTTTTCGAGTTTGCTGGTGTTGGCTCCCTCGGCTTATATGCTGGAGGTCTATGACAGGGTGGTCAACAGCCGCAGCCATCTCACGCTTGCGATGCTGACCCTGCTGGTCTTGATGGCCTATGCGTTGATGGAGGTTTTGGAGTGGGTTCGCGCAGAAGTGATGCGTGAGGCAGCTGTGGGCCTCGACCGGCGCCTGAGCCCTCGGGTGTTCTCTGCAATTTTCGATGCCAACCTTAAGAGACTTCCTGGTGGCAGCATGCAACCCATGAACGACCTGCGAACCCTTAGAGATTTTCTGTACTCGCCGCCACTGCTAACGGTCATGGAGGTCCCAGTTTCTTTGGTGGCCTTGGTGCTGACATTTGCCATCAGCCCAGTTCTGGGATGGACTTCGGTGGTCGCAGCGGTAGTCCAAACTTTTGTGGGCTGGCGCAATGAGCGAAGCACGCAGCCGCCACTGCTGGCAGCCAACCGCAGTGCGACAGCGGCGCAGCAGTATGCAGACAGCAGCCTGAGGAACGCTCAGGTCATCGAGTCGATGGGAATGCTGCCCAGAATTTACAGGCGGTGGATGGAGCGGCATGAAGAGTTTTTGCAAAGCCAGGCTCTGGCATCTTACCGGGGTGGCTTTTACCAAGCCCTCTCGAAGTTTGTACAAACCACAGTGGGCTCGCTTTTGTTGGGGCTAGGCGCCTGGCTTTTGCTGAAAAACCAACTCAACGGTGGGGCTGCCTTCATGATCGTTGGTTCCATATTGGGTGGCCGGGTGTTGGCACCCCTGGTCCAGCTCGTCGCACAGTGGCAAACCGTCGTCAATGTTCGGGATGCCTACACCCGGCTGGACGGAATGCTGGCAACGGTGCCAGCGCGGCAAGCTGGAATGGCCTTACCCCGGCCCAATGGGCAACTGCTGGTAGAAGGCCTGATGGCGGCCGCGCCAGGCAGCCAGGCACTCATACTCAGGGGCGTGGCATTCGCCCTCAACCCGGGAGAGGTGCTGGCGGTAGTGGGGCCCTCGGCGTCTGGAAAGACCACTTTGGCCCGCCTTTTGGTGGGTATTTGGCCAGCGGTTGGCGGCAAGGTGCGACTTGATGGTGCTGATGTCTTCGCCTGGGACAAAAATGAGCTCGGCCCAAGTATGGGTTATTTGCCGCAGGGCGTTGAATTGTTTGAGGGCACTGTGGCTGAGAACATCGCACGCTTTGGCCGGGTAGATCAACAACTGGTCGAGGATGCGGCAAGAGTCGTAGGCCTGCACGACCTGATCTTGGCCCTGCCTCAGGGCTACGCGAGCCCGGTTGGTCGGGATGGTGCTGTGCTGTCTGGTGGCCAGCGGCAACGCGTAGCCTTAGCGCGAGCCCTCTATGGACGGCCCGCTTTCGTAGTGCTTGACGAACCCAATTCGAGCCTTGATGAAAGCGGAGACGCAGCCTTGGCCCAAGCGATTGCCCAACTTAAGTTGACGGGCACCACCTTCGTGGTGATGACACACCGCACCAGTGTGCTGGGCGTGGCTGACAAGTTGCTTGTGCTGCGTGATGGACAAACCCAGATGTTCGGGCCTCGGGATGACGTGATCAAAGCCCTCGCCGAGGCGGCGGCCAAGTCGCGTCATGTGTCGGTGGCTGCACCGGCGCCAGTAGCCGGCTGAAATACACGAGAGACTAAAAACCAAATGAAACCTGTTGCATTTTTCAGCCGCAGTGCCTTGACCCAAGGTTTATGGACATTCAGGCGCGAGTTTGTCTTGGTTGGGCTGTTCAGCTTAGTCGCAAATCTGCTGATGCTGGCGCCCACACTGTACATGTTGCAGGTATTTGACCGGGTGTTGGCAAGCCAAAGTGAGCTGACCCTGGTGGCCATCTCCCTGTTGACACTGTGCTTGTTTGCGGTGATGTCATTTGCCGAGTGGATGCGCTCCAGGTTGTTGGTCCACACCGGAGTGCGCCTGGATAAACAATTGAGCACACAGGTTTTCAATGCCAGCTTTGAGGCTAATCTAAGTCACTCAGGCAATGCTGCTGCTCGATCTTTCAGCGATCTGATCCAAATTCGTCAGTTTTTGACCGGCAACGGTATATTTGCTTTTTTTGATGCGCCTTGGGCTCCGATCTATTTGGCGGTTTTGTATTTTTTACATCCTTGGCTGGGAGCGCTTGGGCTGCTTTTTTCGGCGGTGCAGCTTTGTCTGGCTTGGTTGAGCAGTCGGATCGGAGCAGAGCCGAGCGAGGTCGCAAACAAGGCAGCAACAGAGGCCAACATTTTTTTACAAGGCAAGTTGCGCAGCGCCGAGGTCTTGGAGTCGATGGGGATGGTCTCCAATTTGCGTACGCGCTGGCTTGAGCGGCACCAGAAGCAGCTGTCTTTGAGCGGGTGGGCACAACGCCTGACCCACCACACCTCGGCTTGGAGCAAGTTCATTCGCTACAGCCAACAATCTTTGGCGCTGGGTGCGGGTGCGCTGCTGGTGATTGACGGCGAGTTATCGCCCGGGGCAATGATTGCCGCTAACGTACTGATGAGCCGCGCCCTGGCGCCCATCGATCTTCTGGTGGGAAGTTGGCGTCAATTTACCGGCATGCGCTTGGCTTTTGGGCGCCTGGAGCAGTTGTTGATCGATTACCCGCCGCGCGGCGCGACTTACCGGCAGGACAATCTGAGTGGCGACCTAAGCCTGCGCGTAGTAACAGCGACCGCCAGCGGCCGGGCTGAGCCAATTCTCGCGGGCCTGAGCCTTGAAGTGCCAGCTGGCACAGTGATGGTTATTGCAGGTCCTTCGGGTTCTGGAAAATCAACCTTGGCCCGGGTCTTGGTCGGCATCTGGCCCCAGGTTTCGGGGCAGGTGCTACTGGACGGCGTTCCCATCGAAAAATGGGACCGAGTCGCGCTAGGCTCGCAAATCGGATACCTGCCCCAGGACATTGAACTTTTTGATGGATCGATCGCGGAGAACATAGCTCGATTTGGCGAGGCCGAGTCGCAACAAATTATTGCGGCTGCAAAACAAGCTGGGTTGCACGACATGATCTTGCGTTTCCCCAAGGGCTATGACACCCAGATGGGAGAGGCTGGTAACCTGCTTTCTGGCGGCCAGCGCCAACGCATCGCATTAGCCCGCGCCGTTTATGCTGCGCCTTCTGTGCTGGTTCTTGATGAACCCAATGCCAACCTTGATGAGGTTGGCGAGACAGCGCTTTATCAGACCGTTGCGCAACTCAAGGCGGCTGGAAAGTCGGTGTTTTTAATATCTCACCGCCCTGGCGCTTTGGCTTTAGCCGACCGGCTGCTCGTTCTCCAAGACGGACGGGTGCAGTTTGAGGGCCCACGGGATGCGGTCATGGCGGCCATGCAAGCGGCCCGATCTGCCAGGACCCAGCCTGATTCTGCAACTCGCCAAGCTGCTGTTTCGGCAGCCTGAGTGAACCCTTAAATTCGAACCATACCTAGATGATGAAGGTCAAATCCGACATGAAAACCGACGATAAATCCGTACATGTGAAGCACAAACCCCGTAGCGAGTTAGCCGGTATTCAAGACATCGATTTCTCTGAAAAAAAAATCCCGGTGCAATCAGTATCACCAAACCGGCTTGGATTCTGGGCTTTGGTTCTAGGCTTTGGGGGCTTTTTGCTGTGGGCAGGCTTTGCGCCGCTGGATGAGGGCGTTCCAGGCCAGGGTATGGTGGCCATCGACACCAAGAGCAAGACGGTTCAGCACCTCACTGGCGGTATCGTTCGGGAAGTGCTGGTGGGGGAGGGGGATCAAGTCAAGGAGGGGCAATCGCTGATACGTTTGGACGAGGCTGCGGTGCGCGCAGTCTACGAATCCGTGCGGCAACGCTACCTGGGCCTGCGCGCCATGGAGAGCCGACTGCTGGCCGAGCAAAAAGGCCTCGCATTGATCAGCTTCCATAAAGACTTGCAACAAGCCAGCACAGACCCGCAGATCCGACAGGTCTTGGCGACACAGGAGCAGTTGTTTCGGTCTCGGCGGGCCGCTTTGCAGGCTGATGTCCAGGCACTCGGTGAAACTATTCAGGGGCAGGAGGGGTTGATTCAAGCCTATGACACCATGCAGGGTAATCGGCGCCAGCAGCAGGCCTTGATCGGTGAAGAGCTCGGCAATATCCGCAGTCTGGTGAGCGACGGCTATGCGCCGCGGAACAAGCAACTGGAGTTGGAGCGCTCGGCGGCTGAGATTAGTTCAGCTATTGCGGAGTTACAGGGCAACACGGTGCGGGCTCGCCGCGCGGTTGCCGAGCTGCGCCAGCGAACGATAGTGCGCCAACAGGAGTACCGCAAAGAGGTCGAGTCGCAATTGGCAGACGTTGGCCGCGAAGTACAGGCTGACGCATCCAGATTCACCGCCGCGGGCGACGATCTTGGCCGCCTGGAGATCAAATCACCAGCTGCGGGGCAGGTGGTGGGCATTGCGTTTCAAACGGTCGGTTCGGTGGTCGGCCCTGGCCAAAAATTAATGGACATCGTCCCTCAGGATCAAGCGCTTTTGATAGAGGCGCGTGTTCCACCACACTTGATCGATCGGGTGCGCGCTGGTCTGCCGGTTGACGTGCGTTTTTCATCGTTTGCGCACTCACCGCAATTGGTGGTCGATGGCAAGGTGGTGTCAGTGTCAGGAGATCTGCTGATTGAACCAACGACTGGCATCGGCTATTTTCTGGCACGCGTGGGCGTCACAGCGGATGGCTACAAAAAACTTGGTAAGCGTCAATTACAGCCCGGCATGCCTGTTGAGGTGATTTTCTTGACCGGGGAGCGCTCATTGCTGACCTACTTGTTGAGCCCCCTGACCAAGCGAATGGCTGCTTCAATGAAAGAGGAGTGACGCGATGTTACGCATGAACCTAAACCCCCTTACCGCCAGCAGGACAGTTTTTTTTGTCGCCTGCCTGATGTCTGTTGCTTCGGCCTCCTGGTCGATGGATTTGTTGCAGGCCTATGAGGCCGCCAAAAAACATGATGCGACCCTGCGCGCTGCACGTGCCGCAGCAGACGCTGGGCGTGAGCGTTTGCCGCAAGCTTTGGCCCAATTGCGACCCAATGTGTCGGCGAATATCGCCTATAACCAGAACCAGCTGAGCAGTACTTCAGCTAATTTTTTGGGTCGAGAGCAAACAACCGATTCAAACTACGCCAGCAGCAACCAGACCCTGACGGTAAGGCAGCCCCTATACCGCAGCGGTTTAATGGCCCAGTACCGGCAGGCGATGGCGGATGTCGATAACAGCAATGCGCTGCTTGCTCAGGAAGAGCAGAGCTTGCCGGTACGCGTGAGCGGCGCCTACTTTGAGGCCATGTTGACGAACGAACAGTTGGTGCTGGTGCTGGCTCAACGCGCCGCGTATACCGCCCAATTGGATGCAGCCCGGAAATCCTTTGCTGCGGGAGTTGGCACGCGCACAGACATTGACGAGGCCCAGGCTAGGTTGGATATGGCCCTGTCGCAGGAGTTGGATGCCCGGGAAAACGTTGACTACACCCTCAGGCAGTTACAGATTCTGGTTAATGAGCCGATCGAACGCTTGGCCAAACTAGAGGTGTCGCGCTTGCAGTTGCTTGCCCCCCAGCCAAATAGCCTGTCGGCCTGGATTGAGCGGGCCGAGCAGAACAGCCCGCAGCTTCAAGCACTTCGGGCCAGGCTCGAAGCCGCGCGGCAAGAGCTTGAAAAAGCAGAGTCGGGGCATCACCCCACGCTAGACGCAGTCGCACAGTGGTCACGCAGCGAAAGCGAAAGCGTCACGAGTGTAAATTCCAAGTACACCAATCTTGTTTTGGGCCTGCAACTCAGTATTCCGATTTATGGCGGTGGTTATATCAGCTCTGTGGTACGCCAATCTTTGGCCGGTGTTGAGCGGGCAAAGGAGGAATTAGAGGGTGCTCGCCGCGACCTGGGTTTGCGAGTTCACAAGGAATTTCGCAGCCTCAGCGACAGTGTGCCAAAAATTCGTGCGATTGAGCAGGCCGCTCGCTCGGCTGACCAGTTGCTTGTCTCAAGCCGTCGGTCTTTTTCTGCTGGCAACCGTACTGTTCTTGACGTGCTCAATGCCGAGCAGCAGCGCATGCTGGTGTTGCGCGATCTGGCTCAGGTGCGTTTTTCGCATTTGATCGCCAGGGTCCGGCTGCTCGCGCTGGTTGGGGCGGCTGACGACCTTGCCATGCAAGACATCAACCGCATGCTGCAACTGTAAGCTTTGGGTTCCATGGCTTTCATCAGACTGAAACCCCTGCCACGCCTTCGCCAGGATACTCAATCCATGGTAGAGCTCGTCGCTCAGGTGCTCGGCCCAATCGCCGCCGAGCTGGCCTATGGCGAGGGGTTGCAGGCCCATGCGCGGGCAGCTGAGATGCGGCTCGAACCAGTGGGCTAATTGCTTGCTGGCCGTCAGGCCGGCTTGACGTGGATGTGCTCGGGCGGCAATGCTGCACAGTGCCGTTCCAGCATCTGGATAAATCCCGACTCAAGGCTGCGTGTGAAGGCAGGGGTGTCAAACAGAGGCGTCTGATGGCGATTAGCTGCCAGACGATCCCGCAGGCCTTGCAAGCGCTGCGGTTCTTGCGCCAGTTCAATGGCCTGTGAATGGCGGAGTAAAAGGGAGCCAGCTGGCGGCGGCGTAACCGGGTACCGGTCTCAAGCCTATCCTGC
>SHXM01000134.1 GCA_009693325.1 Rhodoferax sp. | reverse complement strand
AACATCAGCTACGCGCCCAAGGCCGACCTGGGCGACATCAGCCGCGGCGCCTATGTGCTGGCTGAGCCCAGCGAGGTGGGCCTGAAGAAAAAAGCCCAGGCGGTCATCATCGCCACAGGCTCCGAAGTGCAACTCGCCCTCAAGGCGCAGGAGCTGTTGGCCGCCCGCAAGATCGCCGTGCGCGTGGCCTCGATGCCCAGCACCACCACCTTTGACCGGCAGGATGCCGCCTACAAAACCGCCGTGCTGCCCAAGGGTCTGCCGCGTGTGGCGGTGGAGATGGGCGCCACCGACGGCTGGTGGAAATACGGCTGTGCGGCCGTGCTCGGCATTGACACCTACGGTGAATCGGCGCCGGCACCGGTGCTGTTCAAGCACTTCGGCTTCACGCCCGAGAACCTGGCCGACACCGTGCAGACGGCACTGGCCAACAAATAAATCTGTCCCCATTTTCATCACCAGGAGTTTTTCATGGGCGTCAAGCTCGGTATCAATGGCTTCGGCCGCATCGGCCGCAATGTGCTGCGCGCCGCACTGCAGAATTTTTCAGACATCGAAGTGGTGGCCATCAATGACCTGCTCGAGCCCGACTACCTAGCCTACATGCTGCTGTACGACAGCGTGCACGGCCGCTTCAAAGGCGAGGTCAGTGTGGACGGCGGCACGCTGATCGTCAACGGTCGGCGCATCCGCCTGACGCAGGAGCGCGACCCGGCCAACCTGAAGTGGGGTGAGGTCGGCGCTGACGTGGTGATTGAGTCCACCGGTCTGTTTCTGGACAAGGCCACGGCCGAGAAACACCTGGTCGCCGGTGCCAAGAAAGTCATTCTGTCGGCGCCCAGCAAGGACGACACACCGATGTTCGTGTTTGGCGTCAACCACGCCACCTATGCCGGCCAGGCCATCATCAGCAATGCCTCGTGCACCACCAACTGCCTGGCCCCGGTGGCCAAGGTGCTCAACGACAAGTGGGGCATCAAGCGCGGCCTGATGACTACCGTGCACGCGGCCACCGCCACGCAAAAAACCGTGGACGGTCCGAGCAACAAAGACTGGCGCGGTGGCCGCGGCATTCTGGAAAACATCATTCCCAGCAGCACCGGTGCCGCCAAGGCAGTGGGCGTGGTGATTCCAGCGCTCAACAAGAAGCTCACCGGCATGTCCTTCCGGGTGCCCACCAGCGATGTGTCGGTGGTGGACCTGACGGTAGAGCTCAGCACCGAGGCCAGCTACAAGGAAATCTGCGCCGAGATGAAGGCGCAAAGCCAGGGCGCGCTCAAGGGCGTGCTGGGTTACACCGAAGACAAGGTGGTCGCCACCGATTTCCGTGGCGAAACCTGCACCAGCGTGTTTGACGCCGACGCCGGCATCGCCCTGGACAGCACCTTTGTCAAGATCGTGGCCTGGTACGACAACGAGTGGGGCTACTCCAACAAGTGCCTGGAGATGGTGCGCGTCGTCGCCTGAGCCTGAATGTCTGAGGCCAAGACCGCCTTGCGGGCCGCCCAAGTGGCCCGCCGCGATGGCCTGACACCGCAGGCAAGGGCGGCCTCAGCCGCTGCCATCGCGGCCCGTGTGCGCAGCCTGCCGGCCTGGCAGAGGGCGCGAGGTGTGTTGAGCTACATGGCTTTTGGCTCTGAGCTGGATCTGGACGAATTGCACCGCGAACTGTTGCAACAGGGCCGGCTGCTGGTCGCGCCCAGGGTACCGGCGCAGGGCCGGGCGCTAGAGCTGCGGCAGGTGGCCGATTTGAAACAAGACCTGTCGCCTAGCCGCTGGGGCATCCCAGAGCCGAGGCCCGAGCGCTGCCCGCTGGTGGACCCGGCGCAGATTGATCTGGTGCTGGTGCCGGGGGTGGCCTTTGACCGATGGGGCAATCGTCTGGGCTACGGTGCCGGTTTTTATGACCGGCTTTTTCTGCGACTGTTGCCTTCGGCGCTGCGTGTGGCCTGCGTCCATGACGCCCTGCTGGTGGACCGCGTGCCGGCAGAGCCGCACGACGCACCGGTGGATCTGCTGCTGACCGAGTTGATGGCGCTGGTTTGCCAGCGTTAAGTGGTGACCTGAGCTACCTGCTTGGTCCCCGCGCCTAAACGGCGTTCTGTGCGGAGCTCGCCTGGCCACCCAAGCTCATCTGTGGCGGATCGGTCACGATGGATTTCAAGTCTACGCTCGGCGTTTGCAGCTTCAGCATGTCAGGTTGCGGACGAGCCAGCTCAGGGTTTGAGGCAAAAGCCTGTTCCAGCGCATGGGCTGCGCCCAGCATGCGCGCGATTGGCGAGCTCAGCGCACCGAAGCGGGCGTCGCGGTGGCGGTGCTCAAACGCATGATGAGTGCCGGGCGCCCGAACTCCGTTCGCACCTCAGCGGTAGTGGCATAAGCCACAGTGGGGTTGGTGCAACCACAAGATCTCAAGTAGCTGCCAGGATTCGAAATTTGGTCGCTGTCACCACCGGTCGTACGTGCGACTTCTCACGCTGAAGGTCCACCAGTCCGTAGCGCGACATCGTCTTTAAGGTACGCGACAGGTTGCCCGGCTGCCGTCCCGTTGCCTTGGCTAACACCGCCAAGGAATCGGGGTTGGTCTCCCGGATCACCTTCAGCAAGGCGCGGTTCTGGTCGCTCAGCACTTCGGCCACCGACTTCATCGAAGTGAACCAAATCTTGGGCTCGCCCGGCTTGGGCTTGTACTCGCCCTTGGCGATCGAGATGGCCCGCGCCCGAATTTGCTCTTGGGGCATGACACCGATGACGATGGTTTTCATTGCTGTGCTTCCTTGATGACGCGATCCACCTCTGCGAAGAAGTCGTTCAAAAGCCGATCTGCCGTTTCGAACGCGTAGGGCACGCCTTTGTCGCTCGAAGTCCTGTGACGATGGTCGTAGGGCAGGCGCTGCCCTGCGAACTTGAACTTCTTCGGCGGCTTTACCGCATGCGCGTTGTCGTAACCCAAAACTCGGGTGCCATACCTGTCATGCAGCGTCAGGCTGTACCTGATGCCGTGCAACAGATGCTCCGACACCGGGACACGTCGTGCCTCGAGCTTCATCCAGTAACCGCCCTCTTGCTCCAGAATACTGCCGTCCAGATCAAGCAGCGTTTCGAGGCCGATGTCTGGACCATTCATAATTTATTGACTATATCATCCGATGATAACCAACGGCGCCACTGGCGACAACGCCCCCTTCGACCGATGGGGCAATCGGCTGGTCTGCCAGCGTCAGGCAATCACCTGACCCATCTGCGTGGCTCCTGCGCCTAAACGGCGTTGTGTGCGGCGCTCGCCTGGCCACCCAAGCTCATCTGTGGCGGATCGGTCACGATGGATTTCAAGTCTACGCTCGGCGTTTGCAGCTTCAGCATGTCAGGTTGCGGGCGAGCCAGCTCAGGGTTTGAGGCAAAAGCCTGTTCCAGGGCATGGGCTGCGCCCAGCATGCGCGCATCGCCGTGCAGATGACCAATCACCTGCAAGCCAAACGGCATGCCATGCTCATCCCTGCCGCAGGGCAATGACAGCGCCGGTTGCGTCCCCAAAGTCACCACATAGGCCAAGGCCAACCAGTGGTAATAGTTCTGCATGGTCTGTCCGTCCACGCGTTCGGCATAGAGCTCGGTCCATGGGAACGGGCTGACTGGCGTCACTGGCGCCAGGATCAGGTCGTAGTGCTGCAAGGCCTGGGCAAAGCGCCGTGAAATGCGGGTCTGCTCCACATGGGCCCAAGCCCGGTCAGCCAAGGTAATGGCCGCAGCCATTTCCACATTGCTGCGCACATTGGGGCCTAGGGTTTCAGGCGCAGTTCGGTAGACCTCGGCAAAAGCGGCCACAAAACCCTCGGCTCGCAATATGTCAAAGGCGCGATCAGCGTCACCGAGCTGCAGGTCCACGGGCTCACAGACCGACACCATGGGCCGAATCGCATCGACACGCTGACGGAAAACCCGACGGATGTCTGGGTCCACGATGCACACACCAAAATCTTCGGTGGTGCCAATGCGCAAGCGCGACAGGTCCACGTTGGGCAGAGGGTGCAAGGCTTGTGCATCAACGGGAATGCTCAGTGGGTCCATCGCATGCGGCCCGACACTGGCTGAAAAAAGCAGGGCGGTGCCCGCCACCGTTCGTGCCATGGGGCCGAGCACCGACAGCACCGACCAACCCAAAGGGCGGGCATCGTTGGCGACCAAGCCGGGCGACGGGCGAAGACCGACCACGCCGCATAACGCAGCGGGAATCCGCAGCGAGCCACCAGTGTCAGAGCCAGTACACAAAGGCAGCATGTCGGTGGCCAGGGCCGCGGCGGAACCGCCTGATGAGCCCCCGGCATTCAGGCGGGGGTTAAACGGATTGCCTGTTGCCCCCCAGACTGGGTTGCGGGTATTGGCGCCCGCGCCCATGTCGGGAACATTGGTTTTGGCTGTGACGATGGCCCCCATTTGGCGCAAGCGGGCCACCAGGGCGTTGTCTGCGCTCGGCACATTGCCGCGCAAGCGAACATTACCGTAGGTGGTCAGCAGGCCGGCTGTGTCTTGCAAATCTTTGACGCCCAGTGGCAAGCCATGCAAAGGCCCCAAGAACTGGCCTTTCATCACGGCATCTTCGGCTTGTCTTGCGCCTTGCAGGGCGCGCTCAAAATCTGTGGCGCAAATGGCATTGACTGCCGGGTTGAAACGCTCGATCCGGGCGATGCAGGCCTGCATCAATTCCACCGGCGAGATTTGCTTGGCACCGATGCGCCGACGTAGCTCGATGGCCGACAGGCTGGTTAATTCGGTCATGTCAATTGCCGGGGTGCTCTTCGCGCCCGTCCGGGTGCCGGGCAAAGCGCGCCGGGTCGCTGCCGTGTACCGGGGCGTTGTCCGGCCAGGGCCAGCCGCCAAACTGGGTGCGCTGGTAGTCCGAAAACGCCTGCATGATCTCAGCCCGGGTGTTCATGACAAACGGCCCGTGCTGCGCCACTGGTTCGCCAATCGGGCGGCCCTGCAGCAGCAAGAATTCGCTCTCGCTGGCGCCATTGACCAGCTCTACCGACGCATCGCCGCGCAGCTCGATCGCGCCATGCTGCTGCACCGGGTGGCCGGCAATTTCGACCGAACCGCCCTTGAAGAAATACAAATGGCGCCGGGTGGCGGCACTGGCCGCTGGCGGCAGGGCCCAGCGCGCGCCGGGTGCCATGCGCAGGGTCCAGATGGCGACGTCTGCATCGGCCTGCGCCGCCCATGAGGCCGGTGGCGCCGCCAGTGGCGAGTTGGCACTCGGCAGGTGGCCGGCAATCACCGCCACCTCAGTCTCACGGCCATCATCGTCGGCCATGGTCGCGCGGGGGATGCGGTCGGCCCAAAACATGGTGAAGTAGGGCGCCGCCATCTTGTTCGCTGCCGGCAGGTTGAGCCAGATCTGGAACAGCTCCAGCGGGTTGGGCGCCGCGGTATTGAGCAGCGGAAACATCTCTGAATGCACCACGCCCTGGCCGGCGGTCAGCCATTGCACATCGCCCTGGCCAAAACGGGCCCGGGCGCCCAAGGAGTCGGAGTGGTCGATCAGGCCTTTGCGCACGATGGTCACGGTCTCAAAGCCGCGGTGCGGGTGCGACGGGAAACCTGGCACTGAGCGGCCGTGGTACATGCTCCAGCCGTCCTTGCGGCTGAAATCCTGGCCAATGTCTCGGCCGGCCAGCGAGGCCTGCGGCGCCATCTGCGCATTGGCCACCGGGTAAGCGTCGTCGTGGTAGGCGCAAAACAGGAAGGGGTCGACGGTGTCCCAGGTGAATCCCAAGGGCTTGGTGGCGAGGATGGGGTGGCTGGACATTCAGTAGCTTTCAAACAGGCGCAGAGCTTACCCCAGGGCGGCTAAAGTGCCCGCCACTGTCCTGTCAAAAGTCCGAGTTCAGGGTGGCCTGCTGACCCCCTGCCGTGCCGGTTTTAAGCCCTTTTCCATGCCCGCAAAGGGGCTAAAATCGGCGCTCTCGCAGGCTGGCTCCAGGGCTCGGCATGGCGTTCTCAATGCGTTAAACCGCCACTTTTACGGAGCCAAACCCATGTACAAACACATCAAGGTGCCCAGCCAAGGCGAAAAAATCTCCGTCAATGCGGATATGTCCCTGAATGTCCCGGACGAGCCGATCATTCCCTACATCGAGGGTGACGGTACTGGGCTGGACATCACCCCGGTGATGCTCAAGGTGGTGGACGCGGCTGTGGCCAAGGCCTATGGCGGCAAAAAGAAGATCCACTGGATGGAGGTGTTTGCCGGCGAGAAATCGACCAATGTCTACGGCCCCGACATGTGGCTACCTGAAGAAACCCTGCACGCCATCCGTGACTACGTGGTCTCCATCAAGGGCCCGCTCACCACGCCAGTTGGCGGCGGCATCCGCTCGCTCAATGTGGCCTTGCGCCAGGAACTGGACCTGTACGTTTGCCTGCGCCCCATCCAATACTTTGACGGCGTGCCCAGCCCGGTCAAGGAGCCTCACAAAACCAATATGGTGATCTTCCGCGAGAACTCGGAAGACATCTACGCCGGCATCGAGTTCGAAGCCGAGTCAGACAAGGCCAAAAAGATCATCAAGTTTCTGCAGGACGAAATGGGCGTCAAGAAAATCCGCTTCCCCAACACCTCTGGCATCGGTATCAAGCCGGTGTCACGCGAAGGCACCGAGCGCCTGGTGCGCAAGGCGTTGCAATACACCATCGACAACGACAAGCCCAGCCTGACCATCGTGCACAAGGGCAACATCATGAAGTTCACCGAAGGCGGCTTCCGTGACTGGGCCTATGGCCTGGCCCAGAAGGAGTTTGGCGCCGAGCTGATCGACGGCGGCCCCTGGTGCAAGTTCAAGAACCCGAAGACCGGCCGAGACATCATCGTCAAGGACAGCATTGCCGACGCCTTCCTGCAGCAGATCCTTCTTCGCCCAGCTGAGTACAGCGTGATCGCCACGCTCAACCTCAATGGCGACTACGTGTCTGACGCACTGGCAGCCCAGGTGGGCGGCATCGGCATTGCCCCGGGCGCCAATTTGAGCGACACCGTGGCCATGTTTGAAGCCACCCACGGCACCGCGCCCAAGTACGCCGGCAAAGACTATGTCAACCCGGGCTCAGAGATCCTATCGGCCGAAATGATGCTGCGCCACATGGGCTGGACCGCCGCCGCTGACCTGATCATCAGCTCCATGGAAAAATCCATCAAGAGCAAGAAAGTCACCTACGACTTTGCCCGCCTGATGGAGGGCGCCACCCAGGTCAGCTGCTCCGGCTTCGGCCAGGTGATGATCGACCACATGTAAGCCAGCAGGAGCAAGCCGGTACAAAGCAGGGTAGAGACTGCTTGAATCAAACCCCAAGCTCTCCGCCTTTAGCTGGCCCGTAGCCGACCTGATGCACGGGCGACTAAAAACAAAGCGACGACGGCAAGGCCATCCTGCCGTTTACCTTGCTGCAGTGGCTGGACTGCGTGCTGCAGACCACCAAGGCCGAGGTGCTGACTGAGAAAGCCACCGGCGAAGCAGAGGGCCTGAGCCCCAAGCCCTTTTTGCTGCGCCAGGCCGGCCAGTTTTTCTACAACACTTCGCCCCTAGCCTTCAAGAAGCT
The DNA here is from genome assembly GCA_009693325.1 of Rhodoferax sp. GTDB lineage: Bacteria > Pseudomonadota > Gammaproteobacteria > Burkholderiales > Burkholderiaceae_C > Rhodoferax. Next base: position 598 of record SHXM01000134.1, on the reverse strand, counting down.
CAGGGGCGATCAGTACCCCCTTGGCGAAGACCTGCGGGCCTAGATGCAAGCCTTCAGCGCGGCGGTGCGCAACATTTTTGAGAGCTTGGACTTCCACACCCAGATCGACAAGCTGGCCAAGTCAGGCCTGCTCTACATCGTGACCGAACTAGCAATTACAGGTTTCGCCAGTGTTACAATTTTGGCCCATGGCCCGGTAGCTCAGTCGGTAGAGCAGAGGACTGAAAATCCTTGTGTCGGTGGTTCGATTCCGCCCCAGGCCACCATTTTGCAGTGCTTGCAACACGAAAACGTGCTACAGATTTCCATAGCACAAACGTAGCACGGTTTTGCACACAGCTGAGTGCGAAATAGTTTGGTTTTCTGCAGCCACTCTGCTGCCTACCCCACCCCACACTTTTTGCTGCTTTGTATGTTTGGTATACAAGTGGGTAAAACGCACTGCAGTTGACTTGCTAGTACGTGCTGCTACCCACGCCTACACCCCACCCAAACCAGCTGCTGTAGGCGCTGCAGCACAGCCACACAACCCCAACGTGCAGCGCACTGTGCACAGCAACAGAAATAAGTCGCCCATATTGCTTTTAGACAATACACT
>SHXM01000133.1 GCA_009693325.1 Rhodoferax sp. | reverse complement strand
ACCCTGGACCACTTCCGCTACGTGCGTGATGCGGTCGACCTGCCGGTGGTGGCCTACGACATTCCGGTCTGCGTGAACATCAAGCTGGCGCGCGACACCGTCAACACTCTGGCCCGTGAGAAGGTGGTGGTGGCGCTGAAAGACAGCAGCGGTGATGAGGGTGGTTTTCGTATGCTGCTGCGAGACCTGCAGGACCTGCCCGATTTCGCCCTGTTCACCGGCTCCGAGGTGGTGGCCGATGCGGCCCTGCTGGGTGGTGCCCATGGCATCGTGCCAGGCATGGCCAATGTCGATCCGCAGGGCTATGTGCGCCTGTATGACCACGCCCGAGCCGGACGCTGGGAGCAGGCCCGGGCCGAGCAGGACCGTTTGATTCGCCTGTTCCAGATGGTGTTCTTTGCGGCCAATGAACTCAGTGCCGGGGCCTCGGGGGTGGGTAGCTTCAAGACAGCACTCAAACTCATGGGCTTGATCAAGAGCCATCACATGGGCAAGCCCAACCGGCCGCTGCCCCCTGCTGCGGTGGAGCGGGTGCGCCAGCACCTGATCGTGATGAATCTGCTGGCCGCCTGAGGGCCAACCGTGGTCCATGACCCACGGGCTAAGCGCTGGGCAGGCGGCCTGATCGTCTCCTGCCAGCCGCTTGAGGGCGGCGCTATGGACCAGGATGAGACCGTGGTGGCGATGGCACTGGCGGCCCAGGCCGGAGGTGCCACCGCTCTGCGCATCGAAGGCGCTGCCCGGGTACGCCAGGTGGTGGCACGCGTTGGTATCCCGGTCATCGGCATTGTCAAGCGCGACCTAGCCGGCAGCGCAGTGCGGATCACGCCACTGCTGGAAGATGTGGACGCCCTGTGTGCTGCTGGAGCTGCGGTGGTGGCGGTGGACGCAACGCAGCGCCTGCGCCCGGTTCAAGTCGCTGCCTTGTTACAGCGGATCAGGCAAGGCCCGTGCCTGGCCATGGCCGATTGCTCATGCCTTACCGATGGCTTGGCGGCCCGGGACTTGGGCTTCGACTGGGTGGGCAGCACCTTGTCCGGCTACACCGCAGACACGGTTTGCGCTGAGGACAGCCCGCCGGACTGGGCACTGATCCGGCAACTCAGCCAGCGGGGCTGCTGGGTGGTGGCCGAAGGGCGGCTGCGCACGCCGGCCCAAGCAGCACAGGCGCTGCGCGAAGGGGCCCGGGCGGTGACGGTTGGTTCGGCCATCACCCGCGTTGAGCACATCACCAGCTGGTTTGCCCTGGCGCTCAGCCCACCGGTGCCCGATGCTGGTGCTTGACATTGGCGGCACCAAGGTTGCCGCTGCCCGCTGGGTTGACGGCCAGTTGCAAGACCGGCGCCAATGGCCGATGCCGCCCAGCCTCGAGGCCTGGTGCCAGACCCTGGCCTTGATGGCCGGAACCTACCCAGGCGTGAGCCGGGTGGCAGCGGCAGTCACCGGCTTAACCGACGGGCGGGTCTGGTCGGCCGTCAACCACCAGCTGATTTCATTTTGGGACGGCTATGGGCTGGCTGATGCCTTGACGCAGGCCTGGCATTGCCCGGCGGTTCTGCTGAATGACGCGCAGGCGGCGGCCTGGGGCGAGTTTGTGTCGTGCGACCGGCAGCCCGGCAACCTGCTGTTCATGACCCTGTCGACCGGAGTCGGCGGTGGCCTGGTGCTGGGCGGCCAACTGCGCAGCGGACTGCGCGGCCTGACCGGCCACATCGGCCATGTGGGCAGTGGGCTGGCCCCCTTGGACGGCGACACCCGATGCGGCTGTGGGCGGCTCAATTGCCTGGAGACGATAGCGTCGGGCACGGCGCTTGCCCGGCAGGCGTCTCATCTGCTCGGCAGGCCGATTGACGCGGCATCGGTCTTTGCCGGTTGGCACGCGGGCGACCCGGTGTGCGGTCGGCTGCTGGAGCGAGCCGCTCAGGCGCTGGCGCAAGCGCTGGCCGATGCGCATGCCCTGCTCGATCTCGACGAGGTTCGGCTGGGAGGCAGCGTCGGCCTGGCGCCCGGCATGATCGAGGCAATCAGGCAGGCCCAGCAAGCCTTGCCGGCACGTTTTCGCGTGGCAGTGGCGCCAGCCCGCCTGGGCGCTGACGCCGGGCTGATCGGCGTGGGCCATTGGGCCAGTGACCGGCTGGACGCCCCGTGATGACCCTCATGCGCCGCGAGGCCCTGCAGGCGCCCGACTGTGTGGCGCGCTTCCTGGAGGCCGAGGCACAGCACCTGGCCACCCTGGCCCAAGCCATGCGGGTGGGTAGCGGGCCCTGGCTGACAGTTGCTCGCGGCAGCTCAGACGCTGCCGCAGCCTATTTCGCGACCACCATGGCCCTGCTCAACGGGCGTATTGTGAGTTCACTGCCGCCGTCGCTGGTGACGGTCTACCGCGCAAAGTTGCAATTTGATGGTGCCTGCTTGGTCGCATTTTCCCAAAGCGGTCAAAGTCCCGACCTGTTGGCGGTGGTAGACAGCCTGCACGCCTGCGGCGGCCGTACGGTGGCCTTTGTCAATGACATGGACTCGCCCCTGGCCCGCCTGGCCCAGTGGTCTGTCGCCTTGCACGCCTGGCCCGAAACCGCCATCGCCGCAACCAAATCTGTGGTCGCGGAGTTTGTCGCGGGTGTGCGACTAGCGGCTGAGCTCGCCGAGCCCAACACTCTACGGCAGGCCTTTGCCGATTTGCCCGCCCAGTTGCGGGCTGCCATGCAGCTTGACACCTCGGTCGTGGCAAAAAACCTGGCGGGCGCCGCACATTTGTTTGTCGTCGGCCGTGGCTTGGGCATGTCGGCGGCGCAGGAAATCGCCTTGAAGTTCAAGGAGACCTGTGGGCTGCACGCCGAGGCGCTGTCTGCCGCTGAGTTGCGGCACGGCCCGATGGCGTTGATGGATGAGCATCGCCACGCTCTGGTTCTGACCCTGCCCGGCCCGGGTGAGTCGGAGTTGCTGGCGTGCGCAGATTTTTTGAAGGCGCAGGGCGTAACAGTTCAAACGGTCGGACCCCAGGCTGCGGCCGACCTGCGCCTGCCGCCCGCCTCGGACAAGCTGCTCGACCCGGTGTGCGCCCTGGCCGCGCTGTATATGTTGGTCGATGATGTAGCGCGCCTGCGGAACAGAAACCCCGATGCGCCGCTCAGGATTCAAAAAGTGACCCTGACCCTTTAGCCTGAAGTTTTTTTAGGACAAATATGACGACAGAAACAAGCACGAGCCCGAGCCCGAGCAACAGAGCCGGGTGGCGCAGCGATTTGTTCAATTACACCCGGCTCAGTTCCACGCAACTGAGCCATTACCACGAGCAGGGCTACCTGGTGATCAAATCGCTCCTGAGCGCAGAAGGCAGGCGGACCATGGTCGATGAATGTATGCGCGCATGGGTGTCAGAAAAAGGTCCCTACGACCCCAACGCTAACTGGTTAACCAACGCGCTTCTGGCCAATATTCACCATCAGTCCCAGGCTGTGCGCGATTACTATTTCAACGGCCCTTTGGTTGATATCGCAGAACAAATCATAGGCCCCAACCTCAAGGGCGTTACATCCCAACTGACCTTCAAAATGCGCGGGCACACCAAAGGTTTTGCATGGCATCAAGACAATGGCTACGGCGAGCTTGAGCCCTATAACGCTGTAACTTGTCTGACCGCACTAGAGGACAACGATGAGCAAACCGGCTGCTTGTGGGTGCTTCCCGAGAGCCACAAACTGGGGCAAATCCGGCCCGGCCTAACGGCAACGCAAAAACTTGCTGGCCACGAGGTGGTGATTCATCCTGATGAATCCAAGGCCAGGCCACTGCCTCTACAGGCAGGTGATTGCCTGATTTTTTCCTGCTGGATGCTGCACAAATCCGAGGGCAATTTCTCTCATGACAAAGACCGGCGGGTGCTGTTTTTACGCTACGCAGACGCCGACGCAGTCGAGGTTTACAACGGTCGCCAAGCGCGACTGGGGCGATTGGTGCGCGGCCACAGCGCCTACCCCGAGGTGGCCACCTTTGAGAAAGACTTGTGAAGCCGGTGGCCTAAATCCAGGTTGGACAGCCTGGCGACTGGCGGTCTTGGGTTAAGCTTTGCAGTGTTCAAGATGCGCTGCCACAAGGAAATTCATGACTGATCCAAGCTCCGCCGGTTTCGCAAAATTTGTTCCGGGCTTCGATTTTTTGCAGAACCTGGCAAGTGGCGCAGGCCAAGGCAGCACGCCAATGCCCGGCCCGGCGGGCTGGGTTGCGCCCACACTCAATGTTGAAGATATAGACAAGCGCATTTCAGAGCTGCGCGCAGTGCAATTTTGGCTGGAACAAAACGCCAAGGCGCTGGCAGCTACGGTGCAGGCACTTGAAGTGCAAAAACTCACCCTCGATACTTTGAAGGGAATGAACCTCAACATGGCCGAGATGGCCAAAGCATTTCAGCCCAAACCCGCTGCCCCGGCGCAGGCATCGGCCGCAGCCAAGACCAGCACGGCCATGACCGAGCCCCTGCAACTCTGGGCCGCCCTGACCCAGCAGTTCCAACATATCGCGGCGACTGCCATGAAAGAAGCCGCCAGCACAGCCACGGCGGCAACCGGCGCAGGCCCTGGCTCAAAAAAGACGGGCCGCAGCCCTGCCAAGGCCCGAGCAGGCAACGCCAAAACGACTGCCAAAAAAACACAGCAGGCGCGGCCGTGAACAGCAACGCCAGGGCCGCTTGATGAAACTGTTCCCCTACGGCCATGCCACCCATCCCCAGTGGCGCATGGCCGCCGGCTTGGTTCTAGCGCAGGTGCGTGCGCAAATGGCACTGCACGGCTACGCCAGCAGCCCCACGCTGGCCCTTCTCTACATCACCGACCACTACGCCCGGGAGGCAGCAGGCATTCTGTCTCACCTGAGCGCAGAGTTGCCCGGCATCACCGACTGGTCTGGCACAGTGGGGGTTGGTGTAGCGTCCAACAATGTAGAGTACTTTGACGAACCCGCCATGGCCTTGATGCTGTGCGAACTGCCCAGCGATCAATACCGTGTTTTTTCTGGCGTAGCGCCACTGGGCCTGGGCTTTGAGGCCCACACGGCTCTGGTGCATGCCGATGCCAGCAGCCCCGACCTGCCCGATTTGATCAAGGAGATGTCGGCCCGTACGGCCTCTGGCTACCTGTTTGGTGGCCTGTCTTCAAGCCGCCTGGGCACCTTGCAATTTGCCGTGGGTGGTAACGGCAACATAAGCGGCCAGGGTGCGGCCAGCGGGGTTTTTCAAGGTGGTTTGAGCGGGGTGGCATTTGGCGACGGCGTGGGTTTGCTGTCCCGCGTTACGCAGGGTTGCTTGCCGCTGGCCCAGGCTCACTCGGTGACAAGTGCGCAAGACAATGTGGCCTTGACACTGGGTAACGAGCCCGCGCTGGATGTGATGCTGCGCGAACTCAAGGTCTCATTGGCGCAACCAGAGGCTGCGCTGCAGGCGTTTCGTGCCACGCTGGTGGGCCTGATGCCAGCGCCAGCAGCCGGGGGCGCTGTGGGCGACGGGGTGGTGGTCAGCCGCACGGGAAATTTTGGCAACGACGTGCTGGTTCGCCACATCATCGGGCTTGACACTGGACGCCGCGGGGTGGCGGTGTCGGACTATGTGCAGGCCGGTATGCAATTGGCTTTTTGTCAACGCAATGTTCAAGCCGCGCGGTCCGACCTGATGCGCGTGTGCGCCGAGATCCGAGAAGAGCTTGAGCCGCAGGAGCTGTCCGTACAGGCCGCCACCGCCCTGCACGCATCAGAGGCAGAATCCGCACCGCACCCGGCACGGGGTATTGCCGGTGCAATCTATGTCAGCTGCACCGGACGGGGCGGCCCGCACTTTGGCGGCCCAAGTGCCGAGCTGCAAATCATCCGCCGCGCCTTGGGCGATGTGCCGCTGGTCGGTTTTTTTGCTGCCGGCGAAATCGCCCGCAACCACCTGTACGCCTACACCGGTGTGCTAACCGTGTTCACGGCTCAGGCCTGAGGACTAGCTCTACGTCGCCCCGCCGGACTGCTTGCCGAGTAAGGCCGCCGCCATTCGCGCCCATGTTCGTTGGGCGGGGTGGATTTCGCCAACTGTGGCGCCTCGTTTCTAACTCGTAACTTTCCGCACCTAGGGATCAGTTCCCAGCCCTATATATTTCCCAACCGGGACCAGCCGGTGGCCTATGCTGCAAGTGATGTGCTCAAGGAGTTGATGAACGGATGGGAAAAGGCGACAGGCCAAATCCTCCTGTCTGCTGATTACGCATCTGCCTTCCAGGTGGTTGCCCAAGTCCCTATGAGTGCACCTGCAGATCTCAAAGGCAAGAAAATTCGCATTCCTGACGCTCCACCTTGGGCCGTTTTCTTCAAAGCAGTGGGTGCCAATCCGGTGCCAATGGCACTGGGCGAGTTGTATCTCGGCATGCGCCAGGGATTGATTGACGGTGCAAACTTGCCACTGGCGGTAGCACAACTTATAAAAAATTGAATCCTTGAGCGGCCTTGTTTGATATTTGGGACTTAGCGCTGCACCCTGTCCTGCACCCAACCAGGCAGCGGCAAAGCCCGGTGCAACACATCTTCGCACAGCCACAGAGTACTGCGCCGGGCACGTTGGGCCACGGTGTGCAGGGGCAGCTGCTGGTAGTCGTCGTTAAACACCTCGTAGCTGTAGTCACCGCGGTAGCCAATCCGGTCCAGCCGCAGTACCAGGTCGGCCAGCTCGTCGCTGTGCACGCCCTCCCCTGGGAACACCCGAAAAGTGCGCGCCGTGGCCATGCGCTCTTCAAAGCTCGGCGTGTCTTGCCACATGAAGTCGGACAGCTGCACCAGAAAAATACGCGCAGGGTCCAGCGTGTCGATACTGTCCAGCGGCGTCTTGGCGGCTAACACATGAAATGAGTCAAGCCCCAGCCCGAGGTTGGGGCAATCGGCTCGGCACACCAGGTCCCAAGATGTCGTGAATTCGTTGACGGTCCGCCCCCAGGACAGGGCCTCATAAGCCACCTTGATACCCAGCGGCACGGCCAGCATGGCCAGTTTGCGCAGGTCACGGACGATGGCGTCCATATCTTGCGTGGCGTGGCGGAAGGTGGACGAACAGGCCAGCAACACCTCGCTGCCCAGGGCTGCGCACATCTCCAGCATCGACTTGGCAATGTCCACCTTGTAGCCGTGCAGGTGGCCCGACAGACCCTCAAAGTCACGCAGCACCTGGAAGCCGGTGGGCCGCAGGCCACTGGCGCGCACGGCCGCCACCGCCGCCGGCACGCCACCCGGGTGGCCCACGATGTCACGCGCGCTCAGCATCACCTGGCTAAAGCCGGCGTCCGCCATGGCGGCCAGTTTGGCCTCCAAGGGGCCGGCCAGGGTGATGGTGTCCATCCCGAATCCGTCAAGCATGCCCATGGGTGGCCTTTCAGAGGGACTGATGAACCAGCTCGAACGACACCGAGCCAAGCGCACTGCGCGTCAATGCGCCACGGTCCTCCGGATGCAATTGGCTGGATTCGACAAATTCAACGCCACGTGCTTTGAGCAGACCCACCGCTGCGGCCACGTCGGGCACACTCAGGCCAATGCGCTGCAGCGCCTCGGGCGCACTGTCGTCGTCCATGCCCGGGTCTGGCTCCACCAGCTGCCACAGAAACCCTCCGCAAGGGCTGCGCATCAGGTGGCCTTTGGGCAGAATGCCAAAGCGCTGTTGGTCTGGAATAGCGGTGAAGTCGAACATGTGCTCCAGATAGGCCATCCAGTCGGCGCTGCGGCCGGCGCCGATGTACTGCACCAGGCCAAAGTAACGTATGCCGGCCAGGGCTGGCGGCGCCGGGTCCACGGCGGGGATGGGCACAAAGTCAATGTCGTAAATCGAAAAATCCTGCCATCGGTCTACAAAGTAAAAGCGGCTGGCGCCTGGGCCGCGGATGGCGGGAATGTGCAACTCCATCGCCTGCGCGTGGCTGGGGGCGTCCCAGGCGCCAAGCTCTACACAGCGGGCATGGGCTTTACCGGCGTCGCGCACCCGCAGCGCCACCGCCGCAATCACCGGTTGGCCGCCCACGGTGGCGCTCACCCGCGCGTCATCAGGGTGGGCATTGAGAATCAGGTTCATACCGCCCTGCCGGTAGAGTGTCACTTCGCGCGAACGGTGCCGGGCCACCGGCCTAAAGCCCATGTTTTCCAGAACCTGTCCCAGTGCCTGTGGCCGGCTGCAGGCGTACTCGATGAACTCAATA
>SHXM01000132.1 GCA_009693325.1 Rhodoferax sp. | reverse complement strand
ATCTCTGCCAATGCCTCACCCTTGCGCCGCAATGTGACGATTGATGAGGTCGGCAATGTGGCTGCTTTTCTGCTCAGCGACCTGGCCTCAGGCATGACCGGGCAGATTTCTTATGTTGACTGCGGCGTCAGCCAGACCGCTGTGGCGGTGGTCGAGGCCCCTTAGGTCGCCTACCGGCGCGGGCGTCGTCCGCAGCAGGATTTGGCAAGCGTTCAGGGGAGCACGCAGTCGGCAAAGTAGTGCACCTTGCCATCGTCGCCAACTTCTTCCACCAGGCCGTGAATATCGCTCTCGAAGCCCGGGCATTTGGCGTTGAACTCGCGCGAGAACTTGAGGTATTCGACAATCTTGTGATTGAACACCTCGCCTGGAATCAGTAGCGGAATGCCGGGCGGATAGGGGGTGACCAGACCAACAGTCACACGGCCTTCAAGGTGGTCAATCTCGACCCGCTCGGTCTTGCGCAGCGCAATGTGCGCGTACGCGTCACTCGGCTTCATGGCCGGCATCAGATCGCTCAAGTACATCTCGGTGGTGAGGCGGGCAATGTCGTACTTGGCATACAGGGCATGGATGTGTTGGCACAAGTCGCGCAGACCCATGGGCTCATAGCGGGGGTGCTTTTGGCAAAACTCGGGCAGGATACGCCACATGGGCTGATTTTTGGCGTAATCGTCCTTGAACTGCTGCAGCGCAGTCAGCATGCTGTTCCAGCGGCCCTTGGTGATGCCAATGGTGAACATAATAAAAAAACTGTACAGCCCGGTTTTTTCTACCACCACGCCGTGCTCGGCCAAAAATTTGGTTACCACGCTGGCCGGGATACCAGTTGCGGAAAACCTGCCATTGAGGTCCATACCAGGCGTCACGATCGTCGACTTGATCGGGTCGAGCATGTTGAAGCCGGCCGCCATCTTCCCAAACCCGTGCCAGTTCACCCCGGCCTTGGCGTTGGGCGACTCCCCCTTGATGATCCAGTTATCGGCCCGCCCGATACCCTCCTCAATGGTGATGTCCGGGCCCCATACCTTGAACCACCAGTCATCACCGTATTCTTCATCTACCTTGCGCATGGCGCGCCGAAAGTCCAGCGCCTCGGCAATGCTCTCCTCGACCAAAGCCGTGCCCCCGGGGGGCTCCATCATGGCCGCAGCGACGTCACAACTGGCAATGATGCTGTACTGCGGCGACGTGCTGGTGTGCATCAAGTAGGCCTCATTGAAGAGGTGCTTGTCGAGTTTGACAGTCTGTGAATTCTGTACCAGCACGTGGCTGGCCTGGCTGATACCGGCCAGCAGTTTGTGAATTGATTGCGTGGCATACACCATGGCCTGCTTGGGCCGTGTGCGTTTTTTTCCCATCGAGTGGTAGCTGCCGTAAAAAGGATGAAATGCCGCATGCGGCAACCAGGCTTCATCAAAGTGGATGTTTTCCACATAGCCGTCAAGTATGCTTTTGACGGTTTCGGTGTTGTACAGCACACCGTCATAGGTGGACTGGGTGAGTGTCAGCACCCGGGGCTTGATGGTGGCTGTGTCAAGCCCCTGCAAGTGTTGGCGCACCAGCGGGTTAGCCTCTATTTTGGCCTTGATGGCGGCCGGCTCGAATTCACCCTTCGGAATCGGCCCGATGATGCCGAAGTGGTTGCGCGTAGGCTTGAGGAACACCGGGATCGCCCCCGTCATGATGATGGCATGCAGGATGGACTTGTGGCAATTGCGGTCTACCACCACCACATCATTGGGCGCTACCGTGTGATGCCAGACCATCTTGTTGCTGGTGCTGGTGCCATTGGTGACAAAAAAGCAGTGGTCGGCATTGAAAATTCTGGCCGCATTACGCTCAGAGGCTGCCACCGGTCCGGTGTGGTCTAGCAATTGTCCGAGTTCTTCAACCGCGTTGCAGACATCGGCACGCAACATGTTTTCGCCAAAGAACTGGTGGAACATCTGGCCAACTGGGCTTTTCAAAAAGGCCACACCACCGGAATGGCCAGGACAATGCCAAGAATACGAGCCATCTTCGGCGTAATCGAGCAGCGCCTTGAAGAACGGTGGCTGCACACCTTCGAGGTAGCTTTTGGCTTCGCGGATGATGTGTCGCGAGACAAACTCCGGGGTGTCCTCAAACATATGAATGAAGCCATGGAGTTCGCGCAGGATGTCGTTTGGGATATGGCGTGAAGTCTTGGTTTCCCCGTAAACGTAGATCGGCACATCCAGGTTTTTGCGCCGCACCTCGAGAATGAAGTTGCGCAGGTTCAACACCGCCGGGCCGAGGTCCGGGCCGGGGGTGAACTCTTCATCGTCGATCGACAAAATAAAGGTGCTAGCACGGCTTTGCTGCTGGGCAAACTGGCTCAGGTCGCCATAGCTCGTGACACCCAGCACCTCAAAGCCCTCGGCTTCAATCGCCTGTGCCAGCGCCCTGATGCCCAAACCAGAGGTGTTTTCAGAGCGAAAATCTTCGTCAATGATCACGATGGGAAAACGAAACTTCATGGGTCACTCCGCAGCGGGCAAAAATATCGGTGAGGCGCGGAGTGTAAGGACATATTGCGCCTGCCCAGTAGCGCAGGAGACCTTTTGCCTGAGAATGAGGGCTTCAACTACATCCGGGACTGAAAATGGCGCAGACAACGATTTGGTGGGTCATGGCCGGTGCACTGATCGCGCTGGAACTGCTGTCTGGCACCTTCTATTTGCTGATGCTCTCGCTTGGCTTGGTAGCCGCTGCCCTTGCTGCCCATGCGGGAGCCGACCTTAGCGTCCAACTGGTGGTGGCCGCCCTGGTGGGCGGCGGGGCGGTGGTGGCTTGGCGCGCATACAAGCAAGGCAAACCCTCGGCACTGCCAGCTTCATCCAACCCCGATGTCAACCTGGACGTGGGCGAAGTGGTGCAGGTGGCCGCTTGGGATGCCGAGGGCCATGCCAATGTGAAGTATCGTGGCGCCAATTGGCAGGTGACACTCGCCCCGGGCTTTCCCGCAATGCCTGGCGCCTTCACCATTGCCGAGGTGATGGGTAACCGGCTGATCGTCAAACCTAACTGAATTTTTTATCGAGGTGCATCATGGAAATTGCAATTGTTTTGGTTCTCATCGCGGTGATTTTTGTCACGCAGTCGGTCAAGGTCGTGCCACAGCAGCATGCCTGGGTGGTGGAGCGCCTGGGCAAATACAACGGCACTCTCACACCTGGCCTGAATTTTTTGATGCCTTTTATCGACAAGGTTGCCTACAAGCATGTGCTCAAAGAAATTCCCCTTGATATTCCAAGCCAGGTGTGCATCACCCGCGACAACACCCAGTTGCAGGTCGACGGGATTTTGTATTTCCAGGTGACCGACGCCATGCGTGCCAGCTATGGCTCAAGCAATTACATCATAGCGATATCGCAACTGGCCCAAACCTCTTTGCGCTCGGTGATCGGCAAGCTCGAGCTTGACAAAACCTTTGAGGAACGCGACATCATCAATTCCCAGGTGGTACAGGCGATTGACGAAGCGGCGCTGAACTGGGGTGTGAAGGTACTGCGCTATGAAATCAAAGACCTCACCCCGCCGAAAGAAATTTTGCATGCGATGCAGCAGCAAATCACCGCAGAGCGTGAAAAAAGGGCTCTTATTGCAGCTTCTGAAGGCCGCCGACAAGAGCAGATCAACATCGCCACCGGCGAGCGCGAGGCGTTTATCGCCCGCTCCGAAGGCGAAAAGCAGGCCGTGATCAACAAGGCCGAAGGGGACGCCCAATCGATTCTTGCAGTCGCACAGGCCACCGCACAGGCGATCGAGCGCATCGCAGCGGCTATCCGGCAGCCGGGGGGCGCCGATGCGGTACAACTTAAAGTGGCAGAAAAAGCGGTGGACGCCTACTCCCGCGTGGCATCCAGTGCCAACACCACCCTGGTGGTACCCAGCAATATGAGCGAAGTCTCGGCTCTCATTGCCTCAGCCATGAAAATGGTGCAATCGCAACAGCGGCCCTGATTGGGCCGGGGGCTAAACGCCCTGCCGGGGCAGAAGATCCGGGCCTAATCTTTTTTGAGGCGCAGCAGCCCGGACAACTTGGCAAGCAGGGGCCAGGCCAGCATCAGCATGGCCAGGCCGAAGATGCTGCCTACCAGTGAGTTAGACCAGAAGATGGACAGGCTGCCCTGCGACAGCAGCATGGACTGGCGGAAGCTCGTCTCGGCCATGTCGCCGAGCACCAGGGCCAACACCAGTGGCGCCATAGGGTATTTGAGCTTCTTGAACAAATAACCCACCACGCCAAACACCATCATCATCACCACATCAAACATTGAACTGTGCACCGTGTAGGCGCCGATCGCGCAGATCACCACTATCACTGGTGCGATCACTGAAAACGGGATACGCAAAAAGGCCGCCCAATAGGGCACGGTGGTCAGGACCACCAGCAGGCCCACGATATTGCCAAGATACATCGAGGCAATCAGACCCCAAACAAAGTCTTTGTGCTCAACAAACAGCATGGGGCCGGGTTGCAAGCCCCAGATCATCAGGCCACCCAAAAGAACCGCCGCCGTGGGTGAGCCCGGAATGCCCAGTGTCAACATCGGCAGCAGCGCCGAGGTGCCCGCTGCGTGGGCGGCCGTCTCAGGCGCCAACACCCCCTCAACCTGGCCCTTGCCAAAGGACTCCGGGTCACTGGACATGCGCCGGGCCACGCCGTAACTCATGAAAGACGCCGGCGTGGCACCGCCGGGGGTAATGCCCATCCAGCAGCCGATGGCTGTTGAGCGCAAAAAGGTCAGCCAATACTTTGGCAGGGTGCGCCAGGTTTGCCAGACGATGTTCGGGCTAAGTTTGGCGGTTTTGCCCTTAAAGGCTAGGCCTTTCTCCATGGTGAGCAGTATTTCGCCGATGCCGAACAAACCGATGACAGCGATCAAAAAATCAAATCCCTTGAGAAGCACCGGAAATCCGTAGGTCATTCGCAGCTGACCCGTGACGCTATCCATGCCGACCGCCGCCAAAGAAAAGCCGAGCATCATGGCCGCGACCACCTTGGCCACCGGCTCTTTGCTCATGCCAACAAAGCTGCAAAAGGTGAGTAACTGCACGGCAAAATACTCGGCAGGACCAAAGTTGAGCGCAAAACGGGCCAATACCGGCGCCAAAAAAGTGATCAGGATCACTGCGAACAGCGCACCTACGAAGGACGAGGTGAAGGCCGCGGTGAGGGCCTGGGCTGCCCGGCCCTGCTGGGCCATGGGATAGCCGTCAAAGGTAGTTGCCACCGACCAGGGCTCGCCCGGGATATTGAACAAAATTGAGGTGATGGCCCCCCCGAACAGTGCCCCCCAGTAAATACACGACAGCATGATGATGGCTGAGGTGGGGTCCATGGTGAAGGTCAGCGGCAGCAAAATGGCGATGCCATTGGCGCCACCCAGGCCCGGCAAGACGCCGATCAGCACGCCCAAGACGATGCCGATGAGCATGTAGGCCAGATTGGGCAGCGTCATCGCCACCGAAAAACCATGGAACAGGTTGTTGAGCTCTTCCATCAAAACCCCAAGATGGCTTCAATTGGACCTTTGGGCAAAGGCACCAGAAACCACTTTTCGAAAACCAAAAAAAACGCCAGCGGCACGCCGGCAGACACAGCCAAGGTGCCTGGCCAGGCGAAATTGCCATGCCGGCGCATGAAATAAGCGATCAGTACCGCCGAGGGCAGATAAATACCCAGCCAAACCATAGCCAACACATAGGCCACCATGGGGATGAGCATCGCAAACACCGGCAGCAGCTCATCCCGGCGGGCAAAGACCGCAGTTGAGCCGCGCCAGGTGAAGAGCGTGGAGACCGCAATAAATACTCCAGCAGCGAGCAGGATCAAGCCGATGAAGAATGGGAAATAGCCCGAGCGGGGTCCGTCATCGGCCCAACCGATGCCCACGCGCAGACTGTCAACAATGACCAGCAGGGCCAGCAGTACTAGGCCAAGGGCAACAGCCAATTCTGGGCCGCGGGCCAGGTAGGCTTGGTCTTTGGAGGATTCGGCATCGCCGCCCTCCCCTGTGTCGGGCGCGCTCATCGTGTCAAGGCTCCAAAAAACGTCAAATCAATTGGCCATGAAGCCGGCTTCTTTCATCAACTCCCGGTGCAGTTGCTCGTTTTTTCCCAGCCAGTCAAAATATTCCTTGCCGCTGAGTACAGTTTGGTTAAAGGCGCCTTTTTCCATGAAGTCTTTCCACTCCGGCAGGGCCCTGACCTTTTGAAACAGATCGAGGTAAAACTTGACTTGCTCGTCAGTCACGCCGGGCGCCATGAAAATGCCGCGCAGCATCAGGTATTCCAGGGGCAGACCAACCGAGCCACAAGTGGGGATGTCGCTCCAGGATTGGGTCGCTGTCAGCTTGGTTTTGTAAGGCAGTTTCACCTTGTCCATCACGCACAGGGGTCGCAAAGCGCCCGAACGCCAGTGAGATTCGGCCTCTATAGGGTTGTTCACAGTCGAGTCGATGTGTTTTCCCACCAACTGCACCGCCACATCACCACCGCCTTTGAGCGGGATATAAATCATTTTTTTACCCACCGACTTTTCCAGCAGCACGGTGATGATCTGGTCTTCCTGCTTGGAGCCGGTGCCACCCATTTTGAAAGCCTTGTCGGGTTGGGCCTTCATGGCGGTCATAAAGTCTTTGGCCGTCTTGTGCGGCGAATCGGCATGGACCCAGAGCACAAATTGGTCAAGCGCCAGCATAGAGACTGGCGTCAGGTCCCGCCAGTTGAACGGCACGCCAGTGGCAAGCGGCGTGGTGAACAGGTTGGACAGGGTGATGATGATTTTGTGCGGATTTCGAGCGTCGCCTTTGATGTCCAGAAAGCCCTCGGCTCCAGCGCCGCCGGCCTTGTTCACCACAATGATAGGCTGCGGACTGAGCTTGTTCTTGGCAACCACGCCCTGCACAAAGCGGGCCATCTGGTCCGCACCACCGCCGGTTCCGGCGGGCACCACAAACTCAATGGGCTTGCTCGGCTCCCAGGCCTGGGCCGGGCCCAGGGCGCAGAGAGTGCTCAGAAATACCAGGCTCAAAAGCGACTTGCGCGGGGTAAAAAAAATCATGGCAACTCCTTGTCTTCAGTAAAAACTGTCGTACTCCGAACGCAACCTTATCACCTCAGGCCCGACTTGACCATCAGAACAAACCATTAGCCTGGGCTCCGCCCTGAGCACATTGAGGCAGCCCGGGAAGATCGACCGGGCCCTGAAAAACCAGGCCAGATGCGCCCATAATATGGCCTTGATTTTGGCAGCCACAGACAATTTGCCAGTTTGCGCATACCGGGACGGGCCGGGCCAAGCCGGACTAGATAACTTTAAAAACGGAGACCAAAATGACGAGTTTTGCACCTGACGGGGCTGCCCCAGCTGCCCAGCCTCCGGCTGAAATTGACGGCTTCCAGCTGCTCATCAATGCGCTCAAGCTCAACGGCATCGACACCCTGTTTGGTCTGCCGGGCATTCCCATCACCGACCTGACACGTAAAGCGCAGGCTCAAGGTATGCGGGTGATTTCATTTCGCCACGAGCAGAACGCCGGCAATGCGGCCGCAGCGGCTGGCTACCTGACGCAAAAACCTGGCATTTGCCTCACCGTCTCGGCGCCAGGCTTTCTCAACGGCCTCAGCGCCCTGGCCAATGCCACGGTCAACTGCTTCCCGATGATTTTGATCAGCGGCTCTAGTGAGCGAGAAATCGTTGACTTGCAGCAGGGGGACTACGAAGAGATGGACCAATTGGCAGTTGCCAAGCCCCTGTGCAAGGCCGCCTACCGGGTCTTGCACGCCCAGGATATCGGCGTGGGCATTGCCCGCGCGATCCGGGCCGCCCTGTCAGGCCGCCCGGGTGGTGTTTACCTGGATTTGCCAGCCAAGCTGTTCGGGCAAACCATGGAGGCTGCGGCCGGGCAGGCCTCGCTGATCAAGGTGGTGGATCCAGCGCCCCGCCAGCTTCCCGCGCCCGAGTCGGTCGAGCGCGCTCTTGCACTGCTCAAGAATGCCAAGCGTCCGCTCATTTTGCTGGGTAAGGGCGCTGCCTATGCGCAAGCAGATGCCGACATTCGCGCGCTGGTGGAGACCTCTGGCGTGCCTTACCTGCCGATGTCGATGGCGAAGGGTCTGCTGCCGGACAACCATGTCCTGTCAGCCTCAGCGGCGCGCTCTTATGTGCTGGCCGAAGCCGATGTGGTGCTGCTGGTCGGCGCCCGCCTGAACTGGCTGCTGTCCCACGGGAAGGGAAAAACCTGGGGGGCACCGCAGGCCAAACAGTTCATCCAGATCGATATCTCGCCCACC
>SHXM01000131.1 GCA_009693325.1 Rhodoferax sp. | reverse complement strand
GTGGTAGGCACCGGGCTGAACCGGGTCTACCCGAAAAATCACCTTGACCTGGCGCGCCGCATCGCCCGCCACGGCCTGCTGATCAGCGAATACAACTTGGGCACGCCCCCGCTGGCGGCCAACTTCCCCAGACGCAACCGCCTGATTGCCGGCCTGGCGCAGGGCACGCTGGTGGTGGAGGCGGCGCTCAAGTCGGGCTCCCTGATCACCGCCAGACTGGCCGCCGAGCAGGGTAAGGAGGTGTTCGCAATTCCGGGCTCCATCCACGCCACCCAGGCCCGCGGCTGCCATGCCCTGATCAAACAGGGGGCCAAGCTGGTGGAGTCTGCCCAGGATGTGCTTGAAGAAATGCGGCTGGACGCCGGCAGCGGATTTGCTGCTGACAAAAGCCGCCCGCAACCCCAACTCCCCGGTACGGACGACCTGTTTGAGCCCGCAGACGAGGTGCTCGAAGCGCTAGGCTTTGAGCCGGTCGGGCTCGACACCCTGCACAGCCGATGCGGCCTGGAAGCGGCACAACTGCAAACCCGGCTCATGCTGCTTGAGCTCGACGGACGGGTGGCCCGCTTGCCTGGCGGCCTGTTTCAGCGCATCCACCGGAATTGAGCCTGCGCAGCGGGGCAGTTCTGATTTGTCCCTTTATTGTGGGCTTTGTAACAGGGACGAAGGCGCTACATTGGCACCATGTTTGAAGCACTGAACTTTGTTTGCAATCACTTTTGGCAGGACCAGGCCCACCCTGAACTGGTCAGCTTGGGGCAACAGCTCAACGCGGCTGGTTTCGGCGCCGACGAGGTGGCCGACGCACTGCAGTGGCTGCGCGGCCTGACCCTGGCAAGCAGCTGCGAGGCAGCTCCAAGCTCTGGTTTAGCGGCCCTGGCGGCGAGCGGCTCAGCGCTGCCAGCCACCGGGCTGCGCGCTTACACCCGCCGCGAACAGCACCGGCTGGGCGTAGACAGCATGGGTTTCATCCACCGGCTGGAATGCATGGGCGCCCTGCCCATGCGCTTGCGCGAACTGGTGATTGACCGGGCGGTCGCCGTCGGCGCCAGCGGCCTGACTGCGGCTCAGCTGAAACTGGTTGTCTTGCTGGTCTACCGCAGCCTGGGCTACACGCCTGACGATTTGATCCTCGACGAATTGCAAAACCACAGCCGCCCGCCCCTGTGCCATTAAAGCTGGGGCACCGCGCGGCCACTGCCACGCTGGGCTGGCCGGGCTAAACCGTCGCCCCAGCGTTGGGGTCGTTCGGGTCGCCCTCTTTGCGGGGGCCGCCTTTAATCAGGTCTTCGCGTTTGATACCCAGCCACATGGCAATGGCGGCAGCCACAAACACCGAGGAGTAAATGCCAAACAAAATGCCAATCGTCAGGGCCAGCGCAAAGTAATGCAGTGTGGCGCCACCAAAAAACAGCATCGACAGCACCATCAGCTGGGTCGAACCGTGGGTGATGATGGTGCGGCTGATGGTGGAGGTAATGGCGTTGTCGATGATCTCCACCGTGTTCATCTTGCGGTAGCGGCGGAAGTTTTCCCGAATCCGGTCAAAAATCACCACGGATTCATTCACCGAGTAGCCCAACACCGCCAGCACTGCAGCGAGCACCGGCAGCGAGAACTCCCACTGGAAGAATGCAAAAAAACCAAGAATAATGATCACATCATGCAAGTTGGCAATGATGGCGGCCACGGCAAACTTCCACTCAAAACGCAGGGCCAGATACAGCATGATGCCGATCACCACAAAGGCCAGGGCCTTGAGGCCATCAACTGCAAGTTCATCACCCACCTGGGGGCCAACAAACTCGGTGCGACGCATGCTGGCCGAAGCATCAGCCGCCTTGAGCGACACCATCACCCGATCACTTTGCAGGGCAGAACTCACGCCTTTTTGCACCGGCATGCGAATGAGTACATCGCGCGCCGTTCCAAAATTTTGCACTTGCACATCACTGAACCCGAGCTTGGCTACGCTGCTGCGAATGCTGTTGAGGTCGGCCGGCTGCGCGTAGCTGACCTCCATCAGGGTGCCGCCGGTAAACTCAACCGAGAGGTGTAAACCGCGCGAGAACAGAAAAAATACCGCGGCCAAAAATGTTGCGAGCGACACCAGGTTGAGCACCAGCGCATGGCGCATAAAAGGGATGTCGCGCCGAATTTTGAAGAATTCCATAAGCTTTCGCCCACTCAGTTGCTGGTGATCTGGGTGCCGGCATCCGGACGCCACACCGTGCCAATCGACACGCTCTTGAGTTTTTTCTGCCGCCCGTACCACAGGTTGACCAGCCCGCGCGAGAAAAACACCCCGGAGAACATGCTGGTCATGATGCCCAAGCAGTGCACCACCGCAAAGCCGCGCACCGGCCCCGAGCCAAAGGCCAGCAGTGCCAGCCCGGCAATCAGGGTGGTGACATTGGAGTCAAGAATAGTCGCCCAGGCGCGGTCGTAACCGGCGTGGATGGCGGCCTGGGGCGAGGCGCCGCCCCGCAGCTCTTCGCGCACCCGCTCATTGATCAGCACATTGGCATCAATCGCCATGCCCAGCACCAGGGCCATGGCCGCCATGCCGGGCAGGGTAAGGGTGGCCTGCAGCATGGACAGCATGGCCACCAGCAGCAGCAG
Organism: Rhodoferax sp.; assembly: GCA_009693325.1. Lineage (GTDB taxonomy): Bacteria > Pseudomonadota > Gammaproteobacteria > Burkholderiales > Burkholderiaceae_C > Rhodoferax. The sequence continues at coordinate 5,709 of SHXM01000131.1, read as the reverse complement.
GTTGACCGCCAGCGCCACGCTGGAGATGATGCCAAACAGCATGTAGTAAACACACATGAACACCGCCACCGCACAAAAGCCCCAGGTGACGCTGTTAAAACCTTTGGCAATGTTTTCAGCCCCCAGGCTCGGGCCGATGGTCATCTCTTCGATGATTTCCATGGGCGCGGCCAGCGAGCCCGCCCGCAGCAGCAACGCGGTATCGGTGGCCTCCATGGCCGTCATGCGGCCCGAGATCTGCACCCTCCCGCCACCAATTTCGGAGCGAATTACCGGCGCCGTGACAACCTCCCCCCGGCCTTTTTCAAACAGCAAAATGGCCATGCGCTTGCCCACGTTTTCGCGTGTGACATCGCGAAAAATCCGCGAGCCTTTGGCATCAAGGGTCAGGTTAACTACGGCCTCCTGGGTCTGGCTGTCAAAGCCAGGCTGGGCATCGGTCAGGTTTTCGCCGGTCAGGATGACCTGTTTTTTGACAATCACCGCCTGGCCATTGCGCTCCAGGTAACGCTCTGCGCCCAGCGGCACAGCGGCAGCACCGGCTTCGGCGGCGCGGGCCTCACCGCTTTCATCGACCAGGCGTACCTCGAGCGTGGCTGTTCGGCCCAGGATGTCCTTGGCCTTGGCAGTGTCTTGCACCCCGGGCAACTGCACCACGATGCGGTCCAGCCCCTGCTGCTGAATCACCGGCTCGGCCACGCCGAGTTCGTTGATGCGGTTATGCAGCGTGGTGATGTTTTGCTTGAGCGACTGGTCCTGCACCCGACGCGCCGCCTCGGGCTTGATGGTGGCGGTGAGCTTGAACTCGGTGCCATCTGGCACATCCACCGCCTGCAGGTCGGCAAACTGGTCTTGCAGCAGGGCACGTGCGGCGCTCAGGGCCCCGCTGTCGCGAAAGCGGATCTCAATGCTCTGACCATTGCGACTGATGCCGCCATGGCGCACATTTTTTTCGCGCAGGCTGGTGCGGATATCACCCGCGAGCGACTCGGCGCGTTTGGTCAGTGCTGCCTGCATGTCGACCTGCAGCATGAAATGCACCCCACCACGCAAATCAAGTCCCAGGTACATCGGCACGGCGCGCAGGCTGCTCAACCAGGCCGGCGATCGCGACAGCAGGTTGAGCGCCACCACATAACCGGGGTTGGCCGGCTCGGGCACCAGGGCTTTTTGAATCGCGTCTTTTGCCTTGAGCTGAGTTTCGGTATTGCCAAAGCGGGCCTTGATCGAAACCCCCTCCAGCGTCAGCACATCGGCCGCAATACCGGCGGCCTTGAGTGCTGCCTCGACCCGGGCCAGCGTGTTGCTGTCGACCTTGAAGGCGGGCTTGGCCGAGGAGATCTGAACCGCAGGAGATTCACCAAAAAAATTGGGCAGGGTGTACAAGGCGCCTACCAACATCGCGATCACAATGACCACGTATTTCCACACCGGGTAACGGTTCATGCGCTCGCCTCAGCGGTGGTTTTTACTTGATGCTGCCCTTGGGCAGCACCTGGATCACGGCGCTGCGCTGGACCTGGACCTCGACGCCGTTGGCAATCTCCAGGCCCAGGTGGCTGTCGCCCATGCGGCTGACCCGGCCAAGCAGGCCGCCTGCGGTGGCCACTTCATCTCCCTTCGCCAGCGCATCAATCATCGACTTGTGCTCTTTTTGTTTTTTCATTTGTGGGCGGATCATGACGAAATAGAGCACCACAAACATCAATACCAAAGGCAGCATGCTCATCAGCGAGGACTGCATGTCGCTACCGGCAGCGGCAGCGGGTGCGGTTTGGGCCAAGGCAGAGGAAATAAACACAAGCAACTCCACAAAGATTGAAAAATAAACCGCGAGGGCCCAGGCCAGGTACTGCGGTGGTCAGACAGTGACCGCAGTCAAGCGGCCCCTGCCAAAGCGTCGAGGCCGGATTGTATGCGGGGGCCTAGGTTGAACAGCCGGGCTCAGGCAACCTGCGCTAAGGCCTTTTGCTGCGCCTGCAACTTGCGAAACCGCAGCAGTGCGCCATCCCAGGCCAGCCGGGCGGCTTTGAGATTGCGCGCTTTGACATGCCCAAAACCCTTGATTTGCTCGGGGATTCGGGCCACCTCAAGCGCCAGCCGGTAGCGCTCTGTGCGCAGCTCTGGCGCGTCCAGGCTCAAGCCGGCCAGCAGTTCATCCAAGCTGGCCCGGTAGTCTTCAATCAGTGCGCGCTCTTGGCGGCGCTCCTCGGTGCGGCCAAATAGATCAAACAGGCCACCGCGCAAACCCTTGAGCCGCGCCAGCAGCCTAAAGGCGATCAGCATGCCAGGCCCGAAGGCGCGCTTTTGGAGTTCGCCCTTGTCATTTTTCTTGGCCAACAGGGGCGGTGCAAGGTGGTAGTGCAGCTTGAAGTCGCCTTCAAACATGGCACCGATCTGGGCATGGAAGGCGGCATCCGTGTGCAAGCGAGCCACCTCGTACTCGTCCTTGTAGGCCATTAGCTTGAAGAGGTAGCGCGCCACCGCCTCGGTCAGCGCCAGTCGGGGCTCGCCGCTGGCCTGGTCAACCCGGCGCACCCGATCCAGCACCGCTTGGTAGCGCTGCGCATAGGCGGCGTTTTGATAGTCCGTCAAAAAAAGCACCCGACGACTGATCAGTTCGTCAAGCGGCTCGCGTTTGGCAAACGCCAGCACCTGCCCCGGGTTGAGCAGGCGCTCAAAGGCCGGGCCATCATGCGCGGCACGCCGGCCCCACTCAAAGGCGGCCTTGTTGTTGTCCACCGCCACGGCGTTGAGCTCGATGGCCCGCAGCAGCGACGCCTGAGACAGGGGTATCCAGCCCTTTTGCCAGGCGAAGCCCAGCATCATCGGGTTGGTATAAATACTGTCGCCCAGCAACTCGGTGGCGGCCAATTCGGCGCGAAAAGCGCCCAGACCAGCCGCACCAACCGCCTCTGCGATGGTACTGACACAGTCCTGCGACGGGTTCTGCCAGTTGCCGTTTTTGACAAACTCGGCAGTCGGCACGCCTTGGGCATTGATCGCCACGTGGGTGCGCCCCGCGCGCATGCGCAGCATGGTCTCTTTGGCCACGGTCACGATCGGGTCACACCCAATCACCAAATCGGCCTCGGCAGTGCTGACCCGGGTGGTACGAATATCAGCCTGACTGGTACCGATGAGCACATGGCTCCAGGTCGCGCCGCCTTTTTGCGCCAGCCCGCCAGCGTCCTGCGTGACGATGCCGCGCCCCTCAAGGTGAGCTGCCACACCGAGCAACTGCCCGATGGTGATCACCCCGGTGCCGCCCACGCCGGCCACCACAATGCCCCACACGCCGCCCGCGGCGCCTTCCAGCGCCGGCAGGGTGGGCTCGGGCAGGGCTTGCAAGGCGTAGGGCGAAGCCCCAGCGCCTTTGGCTTTTTTCTTCAGCTGCCCCCCCTCAACGGTTACAAAGCTGGGGCAAAACCCCTTGGTGCAAGAGTAGTCCTTGTTGCAGGTGCTCTGGTTAATTTGGCGCTTGCGGCCAAACTCGGTCTCCAGCGGCTCCACGCTCAGGCAGTTGGACTGCACGCCGCAGTCACCACAACCCTCGCAAACCAGCGGGTTGATCACCACCCGCTTGGCTGGGTCAACCAGCGAGCCGCGCTTGCGCCGGCGGCGCTTTTCGGTGGCGCAGGTCTGGTCATAGATGATGACCGTGGTGCCCTTGATCTCGCGAAACTCCCGCTGCAAGGCATCGAGCAGGTCGCGGTGCGCCACGGCCACGCCCTCGGGCAGGCCGCTGCTGCCGGCGTATTTTTCAGGTTCGTCGGTGACGATGGTGATACGCACCGCACCTTCGGCGTGCATGCTCTGCGCAATCTGCAACACCGAGTGGCCTTCGGCCCGTTCGCCCACGCGTTGTCCGCCGGTCATGGCCACTGCATCGTTGTACAAAATCTTGTAGGTGACGTTGACCCCTGCCGCAATGCTTTGGCGCACCGCCAGCATGCCACTGTGAAAATAAGTGCCGTCGCCAATATTGGCAAACATGTGCTGGTCATGGCTAAAGGGCTGCTGGCCGACCCAGGGCACCCCCTCGCCGCCCATCTGGGTGAAGCCTACCGTGGCACGGTCCATCCACACCGCCATGAAGTGGCAGCCAATGCCGGCCATGGCCCGCGAGCCCTCAGGCACTTTGGTGCTGGTGTTGTGCGGACAGCCCGAACAAAACCAGGGCTGGCGCTCCGGCTGGCTGCTCATCACCTGCAGCGCTCGGTCTTTTGCATCCAAAATTGCCAGCCGGGCATCAATGCGCGACTGGGTTGGCGCATCGATGCCAAGTTTTTTAAGGCGCTTGGCGATGGCACGGGCAATCAAGGCCGGCGACAAATCGGCATTGGCGCGCAGCAGGGTGTTGGCCGTGGGGTTGGGCTCTGACCATTCACCGCCGCAAAAATCCCCCTCCCCCTCGTTGAACTTGCCCAGCACACGGGGCCGCAGGTCAGCGCGCCAGTTGTAGAGCTCTTCCTTGATTTGGTATTCAATCACCTGGCGCTTTTCTTCCACCACCAAAACCTCTTCCAAACCGCTGGCAAATTCCCGGGTCAGCTGGGCTTCAAGCGGCCAAACCACGGCCACTTTATGCAGCCGAATGCCCAGCCGCTGGCAAGTGGCATCGTCCAGGCCGAGTTCCTGCAAGGCCTGGCGGGTGTCGTTGAAGGCTTTACCGCTAGCAATCAAGCCAAAGCGGTCGTTCTTGCCTTCGATCACATTGTGGTTGAGGCGGTTGGCACGGATATAGGCCAGGGCCGCATACCACTTGTAGTGGAACAGCCGCGCCTCCTGGTCCAGCGCCTGATCGGGCCACCGGATGTGAACGCCGCCCTGGGGCATTTCAAAATCGCTAGGCATCCGGATAAGCACCCGATCGGGATCGATCAGGGCGGTGGCGCTTGACTCGACGATTTCCTGGATGGTTTTCATGCCTGCCCAAACGCCTGCGTAGCGGCTCATGGCGAAGGCATGCAGGCCCAAATCAAGAATATCCTGCACGCTGGCCGGGAAAAAAACCGGTGTGCCGCAGGCCTTGAAAATATGATCGCTCTGGTGCGCTGAGGTCGAGCTTTTAGAAATATGGTCATCACCTGCGACCGCAATCACGCCGCCCCAGGGCGTGGTGCCAGCCATGTTGGCATGCTTAAACACATCGCTACACCGGTCTACACCTGGGCCCTTGCCGTACCAAATACCAAACACACCGTCAAACCGGTTGCTGCCCGGCGGCGCAAAACCGAGTTGCTGCGTGCCCCACAGGGCGGTGGCCGCCAACTCTTCATTCACTCCGGGCTGAAACACGATGTTGTGCGCCTTGAGGTAGGCCTGCGCTTTCTCCAGTGCCTGGTCATAGCCGCCCAGCGGTGAGCCACGGTAACCACTGATGAAGCCCGCCGTGTTCTTGCCCAAGCGCCGGTCTCGCAACTGCTGCAGCATGGGCAGCTTGACCAGCGCCTGCACACCGCTCATAAAGGCGCTGCCATCATCGAGCGCGTATTTGTCGTCCAGACTGACTCTGGCCAGCGCCTGGCGTATGTGTTCGGGCAGCGGTGCATTCATGGCCGAGGTCTCTGTAGTGGAGCAGAGCCAAAGTGTATGCCCGGCGGGGTGGGGCCGCATGGCCAAAAAAACACGCCGAGCCAATACCCGGAAAAACAAGCGCCTTGTCTGTTACCGCCGGTGAATCAGCAGGCACCCAAGAGCGAGCTA
>SHXM01000130.1 GCA_009693325.1 Rhodoferax sp. | reverse complement strand
GTCGCCCGCATAGGGCTTGGGCATGAAGGTGGCTGTTTTGCCATAGGCATTCGCCACGTTCCAGACCACGTACTTCAGCACCTGAGTCCAGTCGGCGCGCTGCACCAGCGTGCTGAAGCGGGTGCCAATCTCGTTTTGGCCAGCGCCTGCCACCTCGTGGTGGAACACCTCAACCGGGATGCCCAGCGACTCAAGAATGAGCGACATTTCAGCGCGCATGTCTTGGGTGCTGTCGACCGGTGGCACCGGAAAGTAGCCACCCTTGACAGTGGGGCGGTGGCCGCGGTTGCCGCCTTCGAGCTTGGCACCCGAACTCCAGGGGGCTTCGTATTCGTCGACCTCAAAGAACACCTTGCCTGGCTCATTGCTCCAGCGCACGCTGTCAAAAATGAAGAATTCAGGCTCGGGGCCAAAGAAGGCAGTGTCGCCAATGCCGGAAGCCTTGAGGTAGGCCTCGGCCCGCTTGGCAATCGAGCGGGGATCGCGGTCATAAGACTTGCCGTCGCTGGGCTCGACCACATCGCACTGCATGAACAGCGTGGTTTCTTCAAAGAAGGGGTCCAGATTGGCGGTGTTGGGGTCGGGCATGAGTTGCATGTCTGAGGCCTCAATGCCCTTCCAGCCAGCGATTGATGAGCCGTCAAAAGCATGGCCGGCGGTGAATTTTTCGTCCGTGAAATGGGACACCGGTACGGTGACATGCTGCTCTTTGCCACGGGTGTCGGTGAAGCGGAAATCAACAAACTTGACCTCGTTGTCTTTCACCATTGTCATGACGTCTGCGACGGTCTTGGCCATCAAATACTCCTGTGTATGTCGTTGTTAAAAAAGTTGCCTAGTCTGTGAGTGCAGGTTTTGTGCCAAGCCGGCAGCCAGCGAGCAGTCAGGCCAAACGGGTATTTTGCCTTGTGTTTCATGCGCTTAGGCGCCGGGCGTTGGCGCAGCTCAAATTTTTGGCGAGGTTGATGCACTTTTTTGGATCTTTATTCGCGCACTAAAAAAGTGCATTTATTTTTGCACCAATTCAGGGCCAAGTTTGACCTCAAAACTTCGCAAGCCGGCCAGCAGGGCCGAATAGGCCTGACTCACCAGTTCGGGGCGGCCTTTAACCCCAAGCTCAATATGACGCCCGTATTCAGGGTGATCGACACTGGGCAGACTGAACACCTTGATGCCGACAAAATCGTCCTCAATGGTTTCCATCAGCGGCGTGAGTGTTGCCTCCATCGCACCAAAGACGATCACCGACTGCTCGATCCAGGCCGCGTTTTGGAACAGGTGCGTGTAGTGGGTGTCTAGCACCCACTCCATCATGGGCCAGGCCATCACCGGAAAGCCGGGCACGAAATACACCGAGCCGCAGCTGAACCCCGCAATCTTGTTGTAGGGGTTCGGAATGATCCCAGCCCCGGCCGGGAACATACCCATGTTGAGGCGGTGCAGGTTGTCCGGACGGTCGGGTTCATAGACCAAGCCCTGCTCGAGCGCCACATCCTGCATGCGCTCACGGATCATGGCCGCGGCCTGGGGGTGCAAAACCAAGTCCAGGCCCAGCGCACGGGCGGCGCATTGGCGCGTGTGGTCATCCGGCGTAGCACCAATGCCACCACAGGAAAAAACCAGGTCACCAGATGCAAAGGCGCGCCGCAGGGTGGCGGTGATGCGCTTGGGCGAGTCGCCCACATAGTCGGCGTAATCCAGCGCCAGGCCGCGCGCCTTGAGCAGATCTATGGTTTTGGGCAGGTGCTTGTCGGCCCGCTTGCCAGACAAGATTTCATCGCCGATGATGATCAAGCCGATGGCGCAGGGCGGCGTCGGCGTGGTTTGCAGTGTGTTGGGCTTCATTCAAAACAGACTCGGTTGGATGGTGGCGCCGCAGGGGGCAGCAGGTGCGCCAAGTTTCGCACCCTGCCGAAGGCCGCAGGCCAGGGCTTGGCCGCGTCGCTTCATGCAAGCCCGGCCAAGCGTTTGAGACCGAGCCATTGCTGGGCCCAGAACCCCCGGCCATAGTCTCGACCCTGAGTAAGCTGGTCGCGCACGCCGGTGGCTTCGTAGCGGTGCTCGAAGTTGGCTGTGCCAAACAGCATGTCCCAGCAGGGCAGCAGGACCGCAAAATTACAGTTCTGGCGCTCGTCAGAGCCCACCGCATGGTGCATGCGGTGAAAGCGCGGGCTGACCCACAGGCGCTCGCCGAAGCGGCCAAACCAGAGGCGAAGATTGGCATGCTGCAGGTTTTCGCTAAGCTGTGTCAGCGCCACGATCGCCACATACTGGCTCGGCGCAATGCCGATGCACTGCGCCACCACAATCAGGATCAGGTCACGAATCAGATCGTCCAGCAGATGGTTGCGGTTGTCGCTCCACTGGGTCATCTGCTGCTGCGCGTGGTGCAGGGCATGCAACTGCCACCACCAGTGCCACCGGTGTTGGCCGCGATGCAGCCAGTAATTCAAGCCGTCAAGCAGCAGCAGGTAGAGCAGCAAACTCACCAAGGGCTGATCGCTCACGCTGGGCCAAAAGGCATCGAGGTGCAGCGTGCCAAAACCAGCGACCCGGGCCAGGCCAAAGAGCTCGCTGAGCAGGGGCTCAAGGGCAAAAAATACCGCCACGCGAAACAGGCCCAGCCGGTGCACCAGGGTGTAGATGACATCGGTTCGCAGGCTGGCCCGGTCTCTCAGTGGCTCAACCGGGCGCCAGCGTTGCAGCGGGCCAATCACTGAGACCATCACCAGCAGCTGCAGCAGGCCTACCAAGAGCCAGCCGGTGGCATCAAAGCCATCGCTAAGCAGCTGCCCCAGGCCAGCAGCAAACATCACCGGCTGCAACAGCTGCTCAAACAGCAGGCCTTGCAAGCCCGAGAACATCTCGGCGAACCCCTCCATGGCGCTGCCCGAATCAGCCGCTGGCGGCCACCCAGGCCCGGTAGGCTGGGTGTTCGCGCAGTGTGGCAAAGCAAAAACCGCGGGCCTTGAGGCCCAGCAACAGGGGCTCCAGCACGGCCGGGGCCCAGGGCTCCTGGCGCGACCAAATGCCCAGATGCGCAACCAGGATGTCGCCGCTGCGGATATCGCGCAGGGCCTTGGCCAAGAGCAGCGGGTTGCTGAACTTGTCGCTGGGCAGTTCATCACCCAAAAAACCGGCTGCCGCCCAGCCCACATGGGCATAGCCGCAGGCCTTGGCAGCGGCCAGCAACTGCAGCGAGGTCTTGCCGCCAGGGGCACGGTAAAGCGGCAGCGGTTTTTTGCCAGTCAGGGTCTGCAGCCGGTCGCCGGCCTGCTGGATTTGCTGGCAGTATTCGGCTGCCCCCCAGTTCAGCACCACCCCCTGCTGGGCACCGGCAGAGGCCTGCACCTTGAACCGCGGCGCAGTGCCGGGCAGGTCAGCGCGCCAATACACATGGCTCCAGGTGTGGGAGGCAAATTCATGGCCCTCAGCGGCCCGCTCGCGCCACCAGGGTGCCCAGTGCTCGCCCAGGCTGCCATCGCCTACTTTGGTGCGCTCATTGGCGGCAAAAAAAGTCACCCGCACCGCTTGGCGCTGCAGCACCTCGGCGATCAGGGGGGCCACCTCCATGTGCCCGGTGTCAAAGGTCAAATAAACCGGTTTGTCACAGGCCGCCCGCGCCACCGGACCGGCCAGTGCAATGTGCAGCAGAAGAGCTATCGCCGCCGTCAGCGCTGCCCGACAGGGCGGCGCGGCGGATTTACTGGCGCGGCGCATGGTCCAGGGTCCAGACACCATGGGGCGACTTGCCTACCCGCACCTGGCGCACCAAGCGCCGGGTCTGGGTATCGATGACGCTCAACTTACCAGCCCAGCGCGAGGCCACATAGAGCCAGCGCCCGTCGGCCGAGAGCTCCAAGCAGTCCGGCCCGCCAGGTGCCGCAAAACTCTCCACCACGGCCAGCGTCTGGTGGTCAATTTTGCTGATGCTGTTGGCTACCCGATTGCTGACATACACATGCCGCTTGTCGCCCACCGCCCGGAAGGCATGGGCGCCCTCGCCGGTCTTGATGAGCTTGACAAACTGCGCTTGTCCGGCGCTCAGGTCATAGACCTCGACGCCGTCGCCGCCGGTCAAACCGATCAGCAAGAACTTGTCATCTGGCGTACCAAACACATCAGCCGGCAGGGCGCCGGTTTTACGCCGCCATTTGAGGGTCTGGGTGGGCAGGTCGATGGCCACCAACTCGTCGCTGTCCTGCATGGTGGCATAGACCGTGGTGCTTTTGCTGTCAATCCAGAGGTGGCTGGGCGTCTTGCTGGTGGCCAGTCGCTTGGCCAGGGTGAGCGCGCTGCCGTCCCAGCGGTAGATATCCACATGGTTGAGCCGGTTGGCAGCGGTCACAAACCACTTCATGTCAGGGGAAAAGCGCAGCTGGTAGGGGTCGAGTATGCCCTTCAAGGTGCGCTGAACTTCGGCTGTGCGGGGGTCGATAAAGGTCAGCGAATCGGAGGCGGCGTTCGCCACAATCACGGACTTTTCATCCGGCGTCAGGTACAGGTGGTGCGGCTCTTTGCCGGTGGATATGCGCTTGGTCTCTTGCCAGCTGAGCGGGTCCAGTACGCTGACGCTCCCAGACAGGGAATTGAGCACAAAAATCGGTGTTGCGTACGCTGGAAAAAACAGACTCGCAAGGCAAAGCAGGGTCAGCCAAAACATGTTGGCGACGCTCCGCCCTGGCAAGCCTGGGTGCCTGCACAGGCGCTCAAGGCAGGGCCCGTCAGGGGCAATCGGTTGCAGGTTGTCATAAAGCGTCACGGCAGGGCCTCAGGCAGGGGGAAATGGCAGTGTAGTACGGCGACAGTCAGGGCTGCAGCAGGCCTAGCTCAGCGGGACTGAGCCAGCGCCAGGCGCCCGGCGGCAAATCGTCTGGCAAACTCAGCCCGCCGATCTGCGAGCGGTGCAGCGTTTCAACCCGGTTGCCCACGGCTGCGAGCATGCGCTTGACCTGGTGGTACTTGCCCTGGGTCAGAGTCAGGCGCAGTTGATGCTCGCTCAAAGCCTCGCAGGCGGCAGCGCGCACCGGTGCCGGGTCGTCATCGAGCACCACCCCGGCGAGCAGCCGGCTGAGTTGGCCGGCATCCAGCGGGTGCCGCACGCCCACTTCGTACACCTTGGGTATGTGATGGCGTGGTGAACTCATTCGGTGTATGAATTGCCCGTCGTCGGTCAACAGCAGCAAGCCGGTGGTGTCCTGGTCAAGCCGCCCGACCGCCTGCACGCCCTGAACCGCGCTTTTTTGCGGCCGCAGGCGCAGGGCTGATGGCAATAGGCTGTAAATGCTGGGGTAGGTGGAGGGCCGGTGGGAGCATTCGGTGGCACTGGGCTTGTGCAGCATCAGGTAGGCCAAACGATGGTAAGGCCAGTCGACCCCCTGCACCCGAATTCGCAGTCCAGCAGGGGATAGTTCGGCGGCTGAGTCATGAACCACCACCGGCACGGCGCCGGACTCTTGGTAAACCTGAACCAGGCCCTGCTGAATCAATCCAGCACAAACTCGCCGGGTACCAAAACCTTGGGAATACAGAATGTCCTGCAGTTGCATGGAGCGTTGGTCAAGCAGATTTGGCTCGGTGCAACACAACCGGTGCCAGCCTGCCCATACCAGTGGCCCTGGCCTGCCGAAAGCCAAGGCCAGTGGCGCTATCAGCCCTTCTTGACGTAAGAGTTGCACCAGCCTTTGCCGGCCACCAGCTTGCCAGAAAACAGTGGGCAAACCCCTGACACATCGGTCGCCTTGCCTTGAAACAGCACGCAATTACCGCAAATTTGGCCAGCGGCAAATTTGGGGAACTTGGCCTTGTCAACTTTGCTGGCATCAGCCTTGTAGCCGAGCGCCGCTGCCTGTCCATCTGCCTCATTCACCAAGGGCGCTTGGGCCATGGCACTGCCGGCTACCAAAACACCACTGCCCAGACTGACTTGCATCATAAATTGACGACGGTTCGGCATGCTTTACTCCAGAGTTAAAAAAATTAGCGGGTGCAACCGAACGAACCGACTACCTTTCCATGAGGGGATCGTACCCGATGCCCGAAGTCTTGAGCCGGGCCATGGGTACTGTGGCGCGCGCTCAGGGCACATCCTGACCAGCGGCCAGAGTCCACAATTCAAACCAGGTTTCACGGTCAAGCGAGACCTTGAACGCATCCGCCAAGCGTGCCAGGCGCTGAGGATGCCGAGTGCCAACAATGGGCATGATGCGTGCCGGATGCGCCAGCAACCAGGCCAGCGCCACCGCATCTGGCGCCACCCCATGCTGCTCGGCGATGCGCTGCAGGGCCGGGCGCAACCGCCGGGCGGCCTCACCATCACCGAGTACCGCACCACCGGCCAGGGGCGACCAGGCCATGGGCGGCAGGCCGAGCCTCTGGCTGTGCGCCAGAGTGCCGTCATGAAAGCTGCTGCGCTCGAGCAGGCTGATCTCGATCTGGTTGGTCACCAGGGTGCTGCGCATGGCCGACTGAAGCAGGTCAAGATCCCAGGATTTGAAGTTGGACACGCCCACCGCGGCTACCCGGCCCTCTTGCACCAAAGCGTCCAGGCAGGCACCGGTTTGGCCAACATCCATCAAGGGATCTGGCCGGTGCAAGAGCAGCAGCTCAATTTGCTCTACGCCCAGCCGCTTGAGTGAGTGGGCCACCGAGCCGCGGATATGCGACGGGCTGGTGTCGTAGTGCTTGAGGCGGCGCTCCGGGTAGGCATCGGACATCAGCATGATGTCGCACTTGCTGATCAACTGCATCCGCTCACGCAGGCTCGGCTTGAGCTTCAAGGCCTCGCCAAACAGGGTCTCGCAGCGGTAATTCCCGTAAATATCGGCATGGTCGAAGGTGCTGATGCCCTGCTCGAGGCAGACCTCGATGATGGCCAGAGTGTCCTGCGCACTCGGGTTGGTGCCATCAGCGAGGCGCCAGGCGCCATAAATCAGACGGCTGAAGGCCGGCAGGGAGGAATGGATTTTGAGCGAAGGGATCATCTTCTTACTCCTTGGCCCAGCGGGGTGGCCGGGCTGGTGGCGGGCACTCGTCCGTAAACATGGGGCAACGAGCAGGTGCTCAAGTGCGGCAGCACCTTGGTGCCGAAAATTTCGCACTCAGCCAGGTGAGGATAACCGGAAAAAATAAACGCCCGTATGCCCATCGCCATGTAACGCTCGATCTTGCTCAACACCTGGTCAACGCTGCCCACCAGCGCCGCGCCGCAGCCTGAACGGGCCCGGCCCACGCCGGTCCAAAGATGGGGCTCGATAAAACCCTCGGGGTCGGCCTTGTCGCGGTTTTGCGCCTGGATGGCCACACCAAAATTTTTGGCATCGAGTGCGCGCTCGCGGATTTTTCGGCCCTCCTCGTCGTCAAGTTGCGACACCAGCTCGCGCGCGTATTCCCGGGCCTCGGCCTCGGTGTCGCGCACAACCATGTGCACCCGCAGACCGTAATCCAGCACCCGGCCATAGTGCTCGGCGCGGGCATGCACAGTGCGCATGCGCTCAGCCAGCGCGTCTTCGGTTTCGGGCCACATCAGGTACACATCGCAGTGGGCGACGCACAAATCAACCGCCTGCGGCGAGTAGCCGCCGAAATAAAGCAGCGGCCCGCCCTGCTGGTAGGGCCGCACAGGATCGGTGTTGAGCCCCTTGAATTGGTAAATTTCTCCCTGGTAATTGATCTCATCCTGGCACCAGGCCTGCTTGAGTATTTCGACCACTTCCCAAGAGCGGCGATAGCGGTAGTCGTTGCTCGCCGTCTCACCGGGAAAATCAGACGAGATGACATTCAAAATCAAGCGCCCGCTCAGCATGTGGTCCAAAGTAGCCACGGTGCGCGCCAGCATGATGGGTTGCATTTCGCCACAACGGATGGCGGCCAGAAAATTCATGCGCGTGGTCAGGGGGGCCATGGCGGCCACAAAGCTCAAGGTATCCTGCCCCACCTGGTAGGAGGAAGGGCACAAAATATTGCGGTAGCCAAGCGCATCGGCCCGCGTGGCCACCGCCCGGGTGTTTTCCCAACTGCTGCGCAAATCCCCCTCCGGCACGCCCAAATGCCGGTAATCGTCTGAACACAAAGGCGCAAACCAGGCCACTTCAGCGGCATGCAAGTCAGCGCTTTTAACCGGGACAATCATGACAATACCTTTTTGCAAAAACATGCTGCAGACAAGCTTGATATAGTGTAGGAATAGTGTATGACTTTGTCAATTCGATGCAACCACATGTGTCGGGAGTAAATGAGTTGTCCGGTTTTTAGCAAGTAATCTGTCCGGTTTGTGGAGGAGCAATGCAACATGCCCCCATAAGCCGGGCCCGCTACATGCAGGAGAACCGGAAGATGAGATTTACAGAAGCCTATGACGGC
>SHXM01000129.1 GCA_009693325.1 Rhodoferax sp. | reverse complement strand
AGATGACCTGCGAAAAAACTTTGCTGCGCTGCCCTGACGATGAATGTTGGTATGACAGCCCTGCAGGATCAGCTTGCGCTTCAGCCCAATCCCCTGACCGAACTGCAACGAGAGTCGATTGACCTGCACGCCCAGCAAGGCGCAGAATTGCTTGAGACTTATGGCCTGCAGGACAAGTTGTGGGTTGAGACTGTCAGGGGCCACCACATTCAACCGGCCGGACCGCTGGCCCAACGCAGCCTGGCCGAGCGGTTTAGCCGCCTGATTCAGCGGGCCGACCAGTTCGCAGCGGCGATCTCCCCACGCGCCACGCGCAAGCCGATCACGCCAAGCCTTGCCATGAAGGCCCTTTACTTTGATGAACAAAACCAGGTCGACGAAGCCGGGGCTGCGATCATCAAGGCAGTTGGCATTTACTCACCCGGCTCTTATGTGCGGCTGGGGTCGAACGAAACCGCTGTCGTGGTCCGCCGCGGGGCCAACACCGCCAGCCCCTTGGTTGCGGTTGTTCTTAACCGCTACAACCAACCCCACAACGAGCTGACCCTGCGCGACACCTCCAAGCAGGAGTTCCGGGTGCTCAACAACTTAGCGCCACAGGACGTCGGCGCCAGGCTCAATATTCAGCGACTGATGGCGCTGACCAAGACCCAACCGACAGCCTGAGGGCCAGGCCCCGCCCGCAGGTCAAGCCGGTACAAGGCCAGCGCTGCACCTGCTAATGTGCTAAATTACCGCTCAGTCACAAAGTTACTTACTCGTTTTATATTTCGTTTCACGCCTTTTCCCGCGCCTAGAGCGCCCGCTTTGCGGGCTGAGCCCTGCTCACCCAGTGCCCAGTCGTGAAACTCGCCATCGTCGGTTCTGGCATTTCAGGCTTGGCCGTGGCCCACAGCCTGAAGGGCCAAGCAGACATCACACTGTTTGAAGCGGCGGACTACTTTGGCGGCCATACCAACACGGTCGAGCTGACCCTAGACGGCCCGAATGGGCCTTTGACGCACGGCGTAGATACCGGCTTTTTGGTCTTCAACGAGCGCACCTACCCTGCACTGATACGCCTTTTTTCAGAGCTCGCCGTGCCGACTGCGCGCTCAGATATGTCGTTTTCGGTGCAGGTGCCCCAAGCCGGTTTCGGTACGCCCCTGGAATGGAGCGGCGCTTCGCTCAGCAGCGTTTTTTCGCAGCGCCGCAACCTGTTTCGCCCGCGTTTTTTGCGGATGTTGCTCGATGTCTTGCGCTTCAACCGCCTGGCTACCGGCCTGGCCAGAACCGGTCAAGAAACCGAGATGATGCAGCCCTTGGGCGATTTTTTGCATCAGCATCGTTTCTCGACAGAGTTTCGGGACTGGTATTTTCTGCCGATGCTGGGCTGCATCTGGAGTTGCCCGACCGACCAAATGCTGCGATTCCCGGTGGCCACGATGGTGCGGTTTTGCCACAACCACGGACTGATTCAGGTAAGCCAGCGGCCGCAGTGGTGGACCGTGCCTGGCGGCGCGCGCCAGTATGTCGAAAAAATCACCGCCGGAATCGCCGACAAACGCCTGCGCTGCCCGGTACAGCAGATCCGCCGCGATGCGCTGGGCGTGGTCATCAACACCGAAGGCCAGACCGAACGCTTTGACAAAGTGGTGCTGGCCTGCCACAGCGACCAGGCGCTGGCTCTGCTGGGGGATGCCAGCGGGGCCGAGCAACGCACCTTGGGTGCCATCCGCTACCAGGCCAACCGCGCCCTGCTGCACACCGATGCCTCGGTGCTGCCGCGTCAGCGGCGCGCCTGGGCGGCCTGGAACTACGAGCGTGCAGACGCCGGCACTGATGCCAACCAAGTCTGCCTGCACTACCTGCTCAATCTGCTGCAGCCACTGCCGTTTGCACAAACCGTGCTGGTCTCACTCAACCCCTTGCGTGAAATCGACCCGAGCCATGTGCATGCGAGTTTTGACTACGCCCATCCGGTTTTCGACCTGGCTGCCATCCGAGCGCAACGCCAGGTTGCGGCCCTGCAGGGGCGGCGCCACAGCTATTTTTGTGGCGCCTGGACTGGTTACGGCTTTCACGAAGACGGGCTCAAGTCTGGCCTGTCGGTGGCCGCACAAATTAAAGCTCTGCCAGGTCAGGACTGGGGGACGCTGCAATGATCCCAAGCGCTTACCCCAAAGCGCTGATCGGCTTTGGCCAGGTGCGTCACACGCGGCTCAAGCCGGTGCGCAACGCTTTTGTCTACCCGACCTATTTTTTGATGCTGCCCATGCGCAGCCTGCGTTGCCATGGCGCGGGCGCGCTGCCTGTGAATCGCTGGGGTGCATTGAGCTTTTACGATGTTGACCACGGCGACGCCCGCTCGGGCGCGCAGGGCGGCGCCCTGGCCTGGCTGGACGAGTTGTTGCAGCAACACGGCATCGCCGGCGCCGATGGCGAGGTCTGGCTGCAGTGCTATCCCAGGGTGCTGGGGCACACCTTCAAACCAGTGAGTTTTTGGTATTGCCACGGCGCAGACGGCGGCCTGCGCGCGATTGTGGTGGAGGTGAACAACACCTTTGGCGAGCGCCACTGCTACCTTCTGGATGCTCCGCGCTATGGCGTGGAGCAAGGGGCGGCCAAGGTATTTCATGTGTCGCCTTTTTGTCCCGTCGAGGGCGGCTACCGGTTTCGCTTCATGGTTGATTCGGCGCGCCAGCGCACCGTGGGCCGCATCGATTTTGACGACGCCAGCGGGCCTCTGATCCAGACCAGCGTGAGCGGCAGCCTGGTTCCGCTGGACGCCCACAGCATGCGCCGCGCGCTTTGGCGCTACCCGGCCATGACGCTGGGGGTGGTGCTGCGCATCCATTGGCAGGCGATCAGGCTGTTTGCCAAGCGCACGCCTTTTTTCACCAAACCACCTCCCCCCGCCGTGCTGACCACACGATGAGACCACGCCCTTCATGAACACCAGCACCGCCAACCCGTTCTCCATCCCACAAGGCACGCCCGCAGCGGGGCGGGCCGTGCTCAAGGTGCTGCAGCGCCTGCAACACGGCAGCTTGACGCTGCAACTCCCCGACGGCTCCATGCAGCGTTTTGGCGGCGAGGCACTGCCCCATGCCGCACTGCACTTGCACAATTGGAGGCCCTGCTCAGCAGCACTCAAATCAGGTGACATCGGTTTTGCCGAAAGCTTCATTGCGGGCGACTGGAGCACGCCCAACTTGACCGAATTGCTGCGGGTTTTGGTGAAAAACCGCGCCCAGGTCGACGCCGTGATTTTCGGCTCCTGGGCCGGCCGCTTGCTCTACCGGCTCAAACATCTGCTTAACCGCAACACCCGCACCAACAGCCAAAAAAATATCCACGCCCACTATGACCTGGGTAACAGCTTTTACCGGCTCTGGCTGGATGAGACCATGAACTACTCCTCAGCAATCTTCGCCGGAGATCTGAACCAGCCCCTGGCTCAGGCGCAAAAGGCCAAGGTAGGCCGGGCGCTGGCAGCCTGCCAACTCAAGGCCGGGGAGCGCTTGCTCGAGGTTGGCTGCGGCTGGGGCGCCTTGGCTGAAATTTGCACCACGGAACTGGGCGCCACGCTGGTCGGCGTGACCTTGAGCACCGAGCAACTCGGCTTTGCACTCGAACGCGTTCAGCGCCTGGGCATGTCCGAGTGCGCTGACCTGCGGCTGCAAGACTACCGGGATATTCAGGACGCGCCCTTTGACGCCATCTGTTCCATCGAGATGATTGAGGCTGTGGGGCGCGAATATTGGCCCACCTACTTTGCCACGCTGGCGCGCCTGCTCAAGCCGGGAGGACGGGCCTGCGTGCAAAGCATCGTGATCGACGACCGCCTCTTTGAGCGCTATGTGCGCAGCACCGACTTCATCCAGCAGTATATTTTCCCCGGTGGCTGCCTGCCCTGCCCAAGCGAATTTCGGACCCACGCCCGGGCAGCGGGCTTTGAGGTGGTGGACGAATACGCCTTTGGACTGGATTACGCTAAAACCCTGAGGCGCTGGCGCGAGGCTTTTTTAGCGGCACGGGCTCAGGTGTTGCAGGGCGGATTTGATGAGCGTTTCGTGCGTATTTGGGAGTTTTACTTGGCCTACTGCGAGGCCGCCTTCACCGAGGGCGATATTGATGTGGTGCAGTACACCCTGCAAAAGCCACACCTCTGAGCCCTTTTGAAAACCTCCCCCGCCCGAGCCAGCCCGCACACCATGCCACGCCGCCGTCAACTGCTGAGCCGCATCTGCTTTGGCCTGCTCGCCGGCCGAGTCACTGGCCTGGCCTTGGCGCAGGCCCAACCGGCTGCGCTGCCGGCGGAGGTTCTGGCCAGCATACCCGATGCCCGCTGGATCGGGGGCGCGCGGTTTCGCTATTTTGGTTGGAGCGTTTACGACGCCAGTCTGTGGGCTGGGCCCGGCTTCAACCCAAACGGCTACGCCAGCCAGCGCTTTGCGCTCAGCCTGTTGTACCTGCGGGCGTTTAGCGGCAAAGAGATTGCGCTGCGCTCGATGCAAGAAATCCGGCGAGTGGCGAAGCTGCCGGCCGAAACCGACCTGACCTGGCTCGATACTCTACAAGATGTCCTGCCTGGAGTAGCGGCTGGCGAACGCCTCACCGGCCTGCATGGGCCGGGAAGCCTG
Organism: Rhodoferax sp.; assembly: GCA_009693325.1. Classification (GTDB taxonomy): domain Bacteria; phylum Pseudomonadota; class Gammaproteobacteria; order Burkholderiales; family Burkholderiaceae_C; genus Rhodoferax. The sequence continues at coordinate 3,892 of SHXM01000129.1, read as the reverse complement.
GCGCTTTGGCACCAGGGCCGGGCGCTTGCTACGGTTAACGACGCGCAACTCGCCGCCCGGTTTTTTGGCATCTGGCTAGACCCGGCCACCAGCGAGCCCCGCTTGCGCCAGGCCCTGCTGGCTGGCGCCCCACCATGAGCGCAGCCCAGCACAGCAGTGCTGGCTTTGACTGGCAGCAGGGTTGGCGCTACGGCCTGATGGGCCTGCCACTGGCCTTCGTCGCATTACCCCTGTATGTGCTGCTGCCCAACCACTACGCCCGCAGCTTTGGCGTGCCGCTGGCCGCGCTGGGTGCTTTGCTGTTGGGAACACGCCTGTTTGACGCCCTGATCGACCCCTTGCTCGGGCGTTTGAGCGACCGGCTCTTTGCCCGCTCGCCCCGCGCCGTGCTGGGCGCTGCCGGCCTGGCCGCACTGCTTCTGGCACTGGGTTTTATGTTGCTGTTTTTCCCGCCGCTTCTCTCCAGCGAGGAGCTTCTGCTGTGGGCCGGCGCAAGCCTGCTGCTCACCTACGCTGCCTTCAGCGCTTTGAGCGTGATGCACCAATCCTGGGGCGCCATGCTCGGTGGCGATGAGGTGCAACGCAGCCGCATCGTCGCCTGGCGCGAGGGTCTGGGACTGGCCGGCGTGATCCTGGCCTCGATCACGCCAAGCGTCCTGGGGCTGCCAGCCACGGCGGCGATTTTTGTGCTGGCGCTGGTGCTGGCTTGGCTGGCCTGGTGCCGCGCCCGCCCGCCCCAGACTGCACCGGGCTTTGAAGCAGCGCTGCCAAACCAGGCCAGCAGCCTATGGCTGCCGTTCTCGAGACCGGCCTTTCGGGCGCTGCTGCTGGTTTTTATAGTCAACGGCATCGCCAGCGCAGTGCCAGCCACCCTGCTGCTGTTTTTCATACAAGATTGTCTGCAAGCGCCCGAAGCCATGCAGCCGCTGTTTTTGGGCAGTTACTTTTTCTGTGCCGCCTTGTCGATTCCGCTCTGGTTGCGTTTGGTGAGCCGCTTTGGGTTAGCCCGGACCTGGGGGCTGGGCATGCTGCTCTCGCTTGGCGTGTTTGTATTTGCCGCCAGGCTGGGCGCTGGCGAGATCGCCGCCTTTGTGCTGGTGTGCGCCCTGTCGGGTGTGGGTCTGGGCGCCGACCTCGCCCTGCCCGGGGCGCTGCTGGCCGGCGGCATCGCCAACAGCGGCGACCGCGGTCGCTTCGAAGGGGCTTATTTTGGCTGGTGGAACTTTGCCAGCAAACTCAACCTCGCGCTGGCAGCCGGACTGGCCCTGCCCGCCCTTGGAGCCCTGGGCTACGTGCCGGGCAGCCGGGATGCGCAGGCGCTCGACATTCTGTCGGCCGCCTATTGCCTGCTGCCCTGTGCGCTCAAATTGCTGGCTGCCACCCTGCTCTACACATTGATCATCCGGAGAAACCCATGAAAAGACGCCTATTGCTTGCCTCGGCGGCTGTCCCAGGCTCACTGCTGTTGGGCGCTTGCGCCTCGCAGCAAATCGACAGCTATGCCCAGGACAAGCCCCTGCTCGACTTGCAACAGTATTTCAATGGCACGCTGGATGCCTATGGCGTTTTTACCGACCGCTCGGGCACTGTGGTCAAGCGCTTCACGGTGGTCATGGCCTGCAGTTGGAACGGCGACGAGGGGCTGCTTGACGAAGATTTTCTATACGCTGACGGCAGCATCCAAAAACGCATCTGGCGCCTGCGCCGGCTCGGCGACGGCCGCTACAGCGGCCGCGCTGACGATGTGGTGGGTGAGGCGCGCGGACAAACCCGCGGCAACACATTTCAGTGGAACTACACCCTGAACCTGCCGGTCAACGGCTGGGTTGTTGAGGTTCAATTCGACGACTGGATGTATCTGATGACCGACAAGGTCATGCTCAACAAGGCCACCATGAGCAAGTTTGGCCTGCGCCTGGGCGAGGTGACCCTGTCCTTTGTGAAGCGCTGAGGGGCGGCCATGCCACTCTTCGCCCCACTCAACCCTCCCCTGCGGGACTGGCGTGGCCAGAACGTCTGGGTTATCGGCGCGTCCACCGGTATTGGCCGAGCCACTGCTGCAGCCCTGCACCAGGCTGGCGCGCGGGTCAGTGTGTCTGCCCGCAAAGCCGCAGCCCTGGCCGAATTTGTGCAGCAGCATCCGGGCAGCCAGGCCTTGCCACTCGACGCCGGCGCGCCAAACGCCCTGCAGCAGGCGACACAGCAATTGCTGGCCCAAGGTCCGCTGGACCATGTGGTTTACTGCGCAGGCCACTACCATGCCATGCGAGCCAGCAGCCTGGATCTGGCCGACATGCAAGAGCATCTGAAGATCAACTACCTGGGGGCGCTGTACCTGCTCGAGGCTCTGTTGCCGGCACTGCTGGCGCGCGGCAGCGGCCACATCAGCTTGGTGGGCAGTGTGGCGGGCTACCGCGGCCTGCCCAACAGCCTGGCCTACGGACCGACCAAGGCGGCGCTGATCAACCTGGCCGAAACCCTGTACCTGGACTTGCACCCGAAGGGCATCGGGGTATCGCTGGTGAACCCGGGCTTTGTGAGAACTCCGTTGACCGCTGGCAACGCCTTCGATATGCCGGCTCTGATCAGTCCCGAGGAGGCCGCGCAGGCCATGTTGCAGGGCTGGGCGCGGGGCGACTTTGAGTTGCATTTCCCCAAGCGTTTCACGCTTTGGATGAAGGCCCTGCGCTTGCTGCCCAACCGGCTGTTCTTCTCTTTGGTCGGCCGGGTCGCACAATGAGCAGCCCCGCGCCTGCCGCCGATGCGGCCAAGCGGCTGGTAGCCTTTTTTGAGGGGCTGCAGCCCGCCAGCCTAAGCCAACTCGGGCAGATTTACGCCGCCCAGGCCCGCTTCAAAGACCCCTTTAATGAGGTCATCGGTTTGCCCGCCATCGAGCGTGTTTTTAAGCACATGTTCGACTCCCTGCACGAGCCGAGATTTGTCGTCACACAGCAGATTTTGCAGGGCGAGCAGTGTTTCTTGACCTGGGAATTCCGCTTTCGCTTCAAAAGCCATCAGGCCGAACAAAACCAGCTGATATTGGGCGCAACCCACCTGGTGTTTGCAGCCGATGGGCTCGTCACGCTGCACCGCGACTATTGGGACGCGGCAGAAGAGTTGTACGAGAAGTTGCCGCTGCTAGGCAGCCTGATGCGCTGGCTCAAGGGCCGCGCCAAGCGCTAGCCCTGCGCTCAGGGCGGCGCTGTTTCGGCAAAACTGGGGCGCTGCATGAGCTTCTCATAAAGCCGCAGCAGGTTGGCATGCTCGCTGCGCCAGTCGATCTGGGGAAAACGAAAATCCAGATACCCCAGGGCGCAGCCCACGCAGATGTCGGCCAGGCCAAAGTGCACACCCGCACAAAAGTTTTTGTCCGCCAGGCCCCTGCTCATGGCCCGCAACGCCATGTCAATCTTGCCCAGTTGCCGATCGATCCAGGCCTGGCTGCGCTGTGCCTCGGTGCGTCCGGACCAGGTGGCCTCCATGCGGGCCAGCAGGGCTGCGTCCAGCAACCCGTCAGCCAGGGCCTCCCAGGTCTTGATCTCTGCCCGCTCCCGCCCGACTGATGGAATCAGCTTGCCCACAGGTGAGAGGGTGTCGAGGTATTCGACAATGACGCGCGAATCAAACAGGGCCTCAGAGCCCTCTATCACCAGGCACGGCACCTTGCCCAAGGGGTTGGCTTCGCCCATGCTGGTTTGCGCTGACCACACGTCTTCAAGGACAAGGTTGTAGTCCAATTTTTTTTCTGCCATGACCACCCGCACCTTACGGACATAGGGACTGGACAGGGAACCAATTAATTTCATGGACAATCAATTAACACAGGGCTGGTCATTTTAGCCGCTCGGCCACACCGGCCAAAGTCACTGGTGGCAACAGTGTCGGCAGTAAA
>SHXM01000128.1 GCA_009693325.1 Rhodoferax sp. | reverse complement strand
CCTGCCCTGGCACCGCAGCCAGCAGCATGCAGTTGGTCTCGTCAGTGATGGCGCCGTCGTCGGTCTGGATCCAGCAAATGCCGCTGGCCCGGCTGAACCACAGGCCGTCCGGTGAGGAAAAAGCATTTTTTGCGCTCAGGCCCGACAGGTTGGCCTCGCCCGCGTCCTCTTCGGCACCAAACACAATGATGTCCCAGGCAAAGCCGGCTGCCGTGGCCAGGTTGCCCTGCTCGCGGAAACGGATGATGTGGCCATTGGGGTTACCCGAACCCTTTTTGCCGTCCATGTCGGTGTAGGCGCGTGGGTTGGCGGCATCCACCTTGGTCGGCGTGCGGTTGGCTGCGCTGTTGTTGGTCAGGGCGAAGTAGATCTCGCCGTTGTTGTAGTTGACGGCACCCCACTCCGGCCGGTCCATCCGCGTGGCGCCCACGGCGTCGGCTGCCAGCCGGGCATTGACCAGCACGTCTGCCTGGTTGGCAAAGCGGTAGGCGGGATAGCCCGAGATCTTGGGATCGTTCAGGGTGAGTTCCAGCCACTGGCCATTACCGTTGGCGTCGAAGCGTGCCGCATACAGACGCCCCTCGTTGAGGTATTTGTCGCCGGCAGCCATGCCGCCGCCGATGTCGGCACTGCTCCAGAGGGCGGTCGAGACAAACTTGTAGATGTACTCGTTGCGGGAGTCGCAGCCCATGTAGAAAGCCAGCGGCGCACCTTCTTTGGGCAGGCCGCACACCGCCGCCTCGTGGGCGAAGCGGCCCATACCAACCCGCTTGGCCGGCACTGAGCCGGGGTTCAGTGGATCGATCTCCAGGTTGTAGCCAAAGGTGTTAGGCTCATTGCGGAAGTCTTCGCTGGCAGAGGCTCCGACAGCAGCGATGTTCCAGCGAGTGAAGCGGTTGTCAGTGTCGGACACGGTGTGCCAGCCCTGGCTGCGCTCAGCCTTTTTATCTGCGGCCGAAGCGGTATCGATCACGCCATAGCGTTTGCGCGAGCTGACGGTTTTGCCGTCAAGCGGCTTGGTGCCGGCGGGCATGCCGAAGTACTGGGACCAGTTCTCTTCGCAGGTCAGGTAGGTGCCCCAGGGGGTCTTGCCATGGCCGCAGTTGTTCAGGGTGCCGCGGCTGGTGGCGCCGCTGGGGTCGAAGCGGGTGACCATCATGGCCCGGATGTCGGCCAGTTGGGCGGCCGGGCCGGTGATGCGGGCGGGGGTCTGCGGTGTGATGCGGCGGTTCAGCGCCGAGTCCACCTTGTAGGTCCACTGCTTTCCGGACTTGATCAGTTCCACGATCGAGACGCCGTGCAGGTTGATCTCCTTGAGCACCTCGAGCTCGGGCCGGCTGCCCAGGTCCCAGTCGCCAAACTGGCTGAACTTGTGCCCGGTCACGCCGTTGGAGGTCTGGCCGCGTGCGTGCAGCAGGTGGGACTCGGCCGAACTCTCGTGGTTGACGCTGAGCACCGCCCGGCCGGTGTCACGGGCCGAGTATTTGCCGGCGCTGTCCACGTAATAAAGGTCCATGCCGTCGTGCTGGTCGCCAATGCGCTCGGACCAGTCGTCAGTCTCGGTGCCCTGGTTGCTGAAGCTTGGCACCCGGGTATTGATCGGGTCGCCGCCGGCGTGCAGCACTGTGAAGCTGTAGCCCGGCGGCAGTATCACCTGGTCGGTCAGGCCTTTGTCCAGCGATGCAAAGCCCAGAGCGCTGGTTTTGCCGGCGGCGCTGGCGGTGTTTGCATGGGCAAAAGTCGGCAACATGGCGGTGGCCGACAGCGCTGCGAGCCCAAAACCGCCACGGATCAAGCGGCGGCGTGCCGGGTTAGCCAGGGATTTGTCCAGTACCTGCTGAAAGTGTTCGTTATTCGTGGGGTTGCAGTTGTCGTCGTTGAATGCGATGGCCATGGTGATCGGTCCTTGGGGGGTGAAAAGATTTGAAGCAGTAGTGTGGTGTTTGTGCGGATGCAAAACCCGACGGATTGAAGCTTGTTGGCATGACAAATAAGTGACAAAAGCCTAGTCCATGCGGGGGCTTGAGCCCTTCGGCAACAGGGTGCTTGAGCGAGGCATTGGCATCGAAGCAGCGCATCACTGCCAATGCACTGAACACGGTCTTCGGGCGCAAAACAAATGCCTGGTGCTGCGGTGCGCGGCCTGGGCAGGCCCAACTTGGTCAGCCCTGCTGTGAGGGTTTCTGGTAGCGCTTGATGAAGCCGCGGTCGATGTGGTCTTTGAGCCACCAGACCCAGCGGCCCTGTGCTGACAGTGGGCCCCAGCTGGCGATCGCTTCGCGCTTGCCGCAGGACAGCAGGTTGAGGGTGTGCGCAGGTGGTTGGTGCCGCTTGAGTGCCTGGCCAGAGAGGGCGGCTTCGAGGTTGTCTGCCAAGGCGGCGCCGGCACGCACTGCATAAACCCCGCTGCGTGCGAGAGGTCGGTCGGTGCGGCTACTCACATCGCCGGCGGCAAACACCTGGGGGTGGCTGGTGGAGCGCAGGCAGGCGTCCACCGCGATGAAGCCCTGCGCATCCAGTGCCAGCCCGCTGCCCTGCAGCCAGGCCGGGGCCTGCGCACCAGTGGCAATCAGTGGCACATCGCAGGCCAGCCGGGCGCCGCTGGCCAGTTGCACCTCTGCGGCAGCGAAGCCAATAGCGGCGTCGACAAGTACCGTGATGTTGCGGTCTTTGAGCGCGCCTGCCACTCGGCGCTGGACCGCCCGGGGGTAGTTGGCGGCAAGAGAGCTGCCGCCGGTTAACAGCGTCAGCGGGGCCTCGGGCAAGCGGTGCCGAATGGCCATGGCCAACTCAATGCCGGCCGCCCCACCCCCGACCAGGGTCAGCCGTAGGGCCTGAGTTTGCGCCAGCTCGGCAACCCGCGGCCACAGGGCGCCGAAGGCTTCAATCGGGCGCACAAACAGGCCGTGCTCGCGCACGCCGGGCATTTGCGTCTCAAGGCGCTGCCGGTCTTGAACCGGGCCGGTGTTGACCGAGAGCCAGTCAAAGCCCAGCACAGTACCGTTGTCCAGCGTGATCTGGCTGGCCGCCGCGTCCAGCGCCACCGCACTGCGCAGAATGAGGCGGATCGGCGTACCGGCCAGCAGCGGCTCGAGTTCGATTCCACACTGCGCGAGCCCATAGTGGCCGGCTATGAAGCCAGGCAGCATGCCGCTGTAGAGCTGACGTGGATACGGCGACACCAGGGTGATTTGCGGCGGCATGGCGCCGTGGCGCACCAACTGGGCGTAGTTTTTGACGACATGCACATGGGCGTGGCCGGCGCCAACCAGGACCAGGTGTTTCATGGCTCAGGGGTTCCAGCGCAGTTGGGTCAGGTAAGCCAGGCTTTGGCCGCCGGTATTGTCGCTGTCGGCGCCCACGGCCACCGCGATCACCGGCGGCGTGCTGCGGCTCTCCTGGCCAAACAGGCGGGCAAAGTCCTCGGCCACATGACGGCGCTGGGTGACCCACTGGCTGTTCGGGCTGGCCGGTCCGTCCAGCACCAGGTAGCGCACCCGGGCTGAATAGGGGTTGGCGCCAGAGCTCCCGGCCGGGTAGCGGCTGTCCCACAGGTAGCACAGGGTGGCGGCGGGTAGGGCCTGGCCGGTCACGGCACGCGCCAGGCTCAAGGCCGCCCGCTGGCCGAAGGGGATGTCGGCCAGCGGCTGGTCAAACATCACGCAGACCTTGAGTGCGGCGTCGTCCCCAGGCTTGGTGGCAATATCGGCCTGTGGCAGGCCGCGCTCGAGTCGCCAGCGCCAGCTCAAGTGACGCGGTGCCGGCCCGGCCCAGGCGTGGCTGATCACGCCATAGGACGCGTTGGTGGTCAGTTCCAGCACCGTGTCACCGGCCAGTGGAACCAGGCTAAAGCGGCTGCGTGGCACAGCTTTGTCAGCCGGCAGGCCGCTGGCCACCCAGGCTGGGTGCAGCGCGACGCCGGCAGCGGCATCAAACGGCGCCAAATTTTGAGAAAAAACGGCGCCAGGCCACGTAATTATTAGGGTTGTAGCTATCAAATAAATAGCAAATCTGTGTCGGAGCAAAGTTGTGCCCATGCTCAGCCACGGCGCCAGTCGTGGTAGCGGCGCACCCAGGCCAGCAGCCGCTCCGGGGCGTGGGCACGCTTCCAGGCGCCGGCGGCGTATTTGTTGGCCTCGGCCAATGTGGGGTAGGGGTGGATGGTGCCCAGGATCTTGTTCAGGCCCAGCCCCTGCTGCATGGCCAGCACGTACTCGGCCAGCAGCTCCCCTGCATGGCTGCCAACGATGGTCACGCCCAGGATGCGGTCCTGCCCCGGCACGGTCAGCACCTTGACGAAGCCCTCGGTCTCCCCCTCGGCAATGGCGCGGTCGAGGTCGTCGAGCGGGTAGCGGGTGAGTTCGTAAGCGATGCCCTGGGCGCGGGCCCCCTGCTCGTTCAGGCCGACGCGGGCCACCTCGGGCTCGGTGAAGGTGACGGCGGGCAGGGCCCGGTAGTCGGCCTTGAAGCGCCGGAACTGGCCAAACAGGGCATTGACGGTGGCGTACCAGGCTTGGTGCGCCGCCGCATGGGTGAACTGGTAGGGCCCGGCCACATCGCCCACGGCATAGATGTTGGGGTACAGGGTCTCCAGGTAGGCGTTGGTCTCAATCGTGCGACCGGTGGGTATGCCCAGGGCCTCCAGGCCATAGCCGTCCAGCCGGGCCACCCGGCCTACGGCGCACAGCAGTTCGTCAAAGGGCAGGGCACTGGTCTGTCCCTGCTGCGCCACCATCAGGGCGCGGCCCTCGGCCCCGGTCTCGCAGCGCAGTGCGGTGTGGCCGGTCAGCACGCGCACGCCTTCGGCCTGCAGCCGGGCCAGTACCAGGGCCGCTACCTCGTCGTCCTCGCGCGCCAGCAGGCGCGGCGCCTGTTCCACCAGCGTCACCTGCGAGCCCAGCCGGGCAAAGCTTTGGGCCAGCTCGCAACCGATCGGCCCGCCGCCCAGCACCAGCAGCCGCGCCGGGGCCGCTGGCAGCGTGGCAAAGCGCGCCCACAGCGTGTCGCTGGTGACATAGCCAGCCTCGGCCAGCCCCGGCAGGGGCGGCACCAGGGGCCGGGCGCCGGCGGCGATGACGATGCTGCGGGCGCTCAGCCGCTGCGTGCTGCCGTCGGGGTGCCGGATCTCGACCGTCCAGGGGTTGCACAGGGTGGCGTGCCCGTGCAGCACCTCCACGCCCAGCGCGGTGTAGCGGGCCACGCTGTCATGCGGCGCGATGGCGGCAATCACCGCCTGGATGCGCTCCATCACGGCGGGGAAGTTGACCGTCGGCGCCACGCCCTGCAGGCCAAAGCGGCCGGCGTCGCGCATCTGCTGCGCCACCCGGGCGCTCTTGATCAACGCCTTGCTCGGCACGCAGCCGTAGTTCAGGCAATCGCCGCCCATGATGTGGGCTTCCACCAGCGTCACCCTGGCCTTGACGGCGGCGGCGATATAAGCCGACACCAGGCCGCCGGCACCGGCGCCGATGACGATCAGGTTGCGGTCAAAACGCCGGGGCCGCTGGCCGTGCCAGCGCGCATACACGCGGCGCCGTTGCAGTGCCTGCATCACCGCCTTGGCCAGCAACGGAAACAGGCCCAGCAGTGCCAACGCGCCGAGCAGCCCCGGGCTGGCCACGTCGCGCAGCGCGGCAATGCTGGCCAGTTGGGTGCCGGCGTTGACGTACACCGCCGTACCGGCCAACATGCCAAGCTGGCTGACCCAGTAAAAGGTCCAGGTGCGCAGCGGGGTCAGGCCCATGGCCAGGTTGATGACAAAAAACGGCACCACCGGGATCAGTCGCAGGCTGAACAAATACAGTGCGCCGTCGCGTGCCACCCCTTGGTTGATGCCGGCCAGCCGCTCGCCAAAGCGCGCCTGCACCGCGTCACGCAGCACAAAGCGCGCGGCCAGAAACGACGCCGTGGCACCCAGCGTGGAGGCGAACGACACCAGCAGCAGGCCCCAGCCCAGCCCGAACACACCGCCGCCGGCCAGCGTCAGGATGGCGGCGCCGGGCAGCGAAAGCGACGCCACCGCCACGTACAGGGCAAAGTAGGCGCCGCGCACGGCCCAGGGCGCCTGGGCATACAGCTCAGCCAAGCCGGCCTGGCTGGCCTGCAGGTAGGTCAGGCTGACAAAGCGACCCAGGTCCAGCGCGACAAAGCTGGCCAGCGCCAGGGCCAGCGCGCCCAGCACAAGCAATCGGCTGCGCGTCATGACAAGGCCTTCCAGCCCCACCAGAGGCGGGTGATGATGGTGATGCCGCACAGGGTGGCGAAGCCGTAGGCCAGCACGGCGAAGTGCTGCGGCCACAGGCACATGGCGGCAAAACAGGCCAGCGTCTCGGTGGCCTCGGTCAGGCCGCCCAAAAAATAAAAGGATTTGTCCGGGTACGCGGTACTGCTCAGGCCGCGTTTGGCGGCCAGCACCGAAAAGGCAAGAAAGCTGGCGCTGGTGCCCATAAATGCTGCCAGCAGCACCGCCGCTGGCAGCGCGTTGCGCGCCGGGTCGGCCAGTGCAAAGGCCAGGGGAATGCTGGCGTAAAAAAGGAAGTCCAGCGCGATGTCCAGAAAACCCCCGGCATCGGTGGGCTGGCCCTGACGCGCCACGGCACCATCGAGTGCATCCAAAAGCCTTGAGCCAAATATGGTGGCTGCGCCCGTCAAATACAGTTCGTTCGCGATCAAAAAAGCAGCAAAAATGCCCAGTGCAAAGCCGGCCAGCGTGATGCTGTTGGCCGACAGGCCCCAGCGCGCCAACTGCCGCGCAGCGGCGGTAACTGGGCGGCGGATCATTGCTGTGGCGTAGGGGTCAAGCATGGGACAGGGAGCGGGTGATGGTAGCGCAGGGCGCTGCGGCGCACGGGGCCAACGGCCATAGTTTTCACAGTGGCTTATGGGGCGCTCAGCAGGTGCGTCAGCAGCGCCGGGTCGGCCACGTCGGCCAAGTCATGGCTTACCAGCAGCGCGGGGATCTTTCGGGCGCGCACCAGCCCAAACACCAGTGTCCGCATGCGCTCGCGCAGCGCCACATCGAGCCGGGCAAACGGTTCATCAAGCAGCAGTGCCAGCGGTTGGGCCAGCAGCGCGCGCGCCAGCGCCACCCGGGCCCGTTGGCCGCCTGAGAGCGTGGCCGGGTCGGTCTGTGCGAAGGCGCCCATCTCCACATCGGCCAGGGCCTGGCGCACGGCGGCCTCGCGCGCCGCCGCCGGGCCGGCCGGTAGGGCAAACAGCAGGTTCTCGCGCACCGTCATGTGCGGGAAAAGCAGGTCGTCCTGAAACAACATGCCGACCCGGCGGGCCTGTGGCGGCAGCCTGTCGATGCGGCGGCCGGCCAGTTGCACCGTGCCGTCAAAGTACAGGCCTTCGGGCAGGGTGCCGCACAGGGCTGCCAGCAGGCTGGATTTACCCGAGCCGCTTGGCCCCATCAGGGTGTGCACGCAGCCCGGCGCCACGCTGAGCCGCAAGGGGCGCAGCAACACCCGCTGTTGCGTGCGCAGACTTTGCAGATCGAGGGTCAGGGTCATGGCAGGCTGGACTGTACAGACCGGTTCAGTCTTCAGACGGGCCGGGCCCGGCCTAGCCGGGCCGCCAGGGCGAACATCAGCACCGGCAGCAGCCACTGCAGCCAGGCGTAGGCAGCCGTCAGTGAGCGTTGACCGCCGGCAGCCAGCGTGACTGCCTCCGTGGTGAGGGTGTTGAAGCGGCCCGCTCCCACGTACAAGGTTGGCAGGTACTGCGCCACGCTGACGGCAAAACCCACCGCCAAACTGGCGGCCAGGGCAGCGCGCAGCAGCGGCCATTTGACCTGCCACAGAAAGGCCCAGCGGCCGCGGCCTAGCGCGGCAGCCAGCTGCGCCAGCCGGGCGTCAAAGCCGGTGTAGGGACCCTGCAGGGCCAGCAGCACATAGGGCAGGCAGACCAGCGTGTGCGCTAGCCACAGACCGCTGGCCTGGCCGTCCAGCCCCCAGGCCAGAGCCAGCTGGTGCAGCCCCAGCACCCATAGCACGCCGGGCAGCGCCAGCGGCAGGTAGAGCAGGGGCTGGGCCCGCCGCTGCCAGGTGCCTGGCGCCAGTTCCAGCCAGGCCACCGCCCACAGCAGCGCGCCCAGGCTGCTGGCCAGGGCCAGCCCAGTGGTGGCCCAGAGCGTGCCGCTGCTGGCCAGTACCGACCGCCAGGCGGCCAGACTCCAGGCTTCGGGCAAGAGCTGCGGGAAGGGCCAGCTGCCGCTGATGCTGCCCACCGCCAGGGCCAGGCCCGCCGCCAGGTAGATGCACAGCAGCAGGGTCAGGGGTGGCCGGCCGGGCGCCAGGCCAGGCGCGTCTGGCCGGGTCGTGCCCGGGCGCTTGCTGTTGCCGCGGCTGGGCCAAAACCGGCTAATTGAGGACGCCGCAGCCGGGCCGCGTGTCCAGTGCCGGCGCCACAGGTGGCCGCGCGTCAGGCTCCAGGCCAGCGCGGCGGCCAGGGCCAGCGCAGCCGCCAGCAGCCAGGCCGCGGCGGCGCCCTGCGCGTTGGTGGCCGGGTCGGCGTCCTGCAGCCACTGCCAGGCCAGCACCGCCAGCGTCGGCGGCGTGCCCGGCCCGATCGGGCCGGGCAC
>SHXM01000127.1 GCA_009693325.1 Rhodoferax sp. | reverse complement strand
CTGAGGCCTCGCGCCGCTGAGGCCTCAGGCCCAAGCCCGTACAATCTTGAGTGACGGGCCTTCCCACATGGGGAAGCGGCCAACCGGGTCAGGTGGGGAACCAAGCAGCCCTAACTGTGGATCCAGTGCTGGGGTCAAGGCCCGTCAACCCCCTTTTCGTCACACAGCCGAGCCGCAGCAATGTCCGAGGCCTGCTTGCCTACAGCGCTTGATCTGCCGGTTTTTTTCTGTTCCAGAAAGTCTAAAATCCCGGCCGCGGCCTGGCGCCCCGTGGCCAGACTTGCGGTCAACAAATACCCCCCGGTCGGCGCCTCCCAATCCAACATTTCCCCCGCACAAAATAAACCCGGGCAGGACTTGGCCATCAGCCTTGAATCAAGGCCCTCAAATCGAACGCCCCCAGCCGTGCTGATAGCCTCGTCTAGCGGTCGAGTCGCGCCAAATGACATGGGCAGGGCTTTGATGGCTGGCGCAAGTTCCCCGGCTTGGTGCATGCGCTGGGGCCCCAAGCACTCATGCAGCAGGGCGAGCTTCACGCCTACCAAAGAGAGTCGACTTTTCAGGTGATTGGCCAGCGAACGCGATCCGCGCGGGTGGCTTATTTCGGCCTGCACCCGCTGCAGCGACAGGTCTGGCAACAAGTCGAGCACAAAATTAGCTTGCCCGGTGGCGTCAATTTGGTCGCGCAATTGACGCGAGAAAGCGTACACCAAGCTGCCCTCGAAGCCGCTGCGCGTCACCACAAATTCGCCCTGCTGGCGCTGTGTTTGGCCCTGCACATCGGTCACCGTGAAGGCTACGGTTTTCAAGGCTTGGCCAGCGAAACGTTGCCCAAAATAGGGGCTCCAGGCAGGGGCCACATCAAAACCGCAGTTGCTCGGGCGCAGCGGCGATACAGCGACGCCCCGCGCCTCGACCTGGTCGACCCACAGCCCGTCAGACCCCAAGCGGGCCCAACTCGCGCCGCCCAAGGCCAGCAGCACCGCGTCGCCGCTGGCCAGCGCAGGGCCCTGCGGGGTCAAAAAACGCAGCTCGAGGCCTGTCTCGTCTCCCCGGTCTGCCCAGCCGACCCAGCGGTGTCTCAGGTGAAATTTCACGGGCTGCCCCTGCTCGGGTTGGCGCAAACGCTGCAACCAGGCGCGCAGCAGGGGAGAGGCCTTCATCTCGTTCGGGAAAATACGCCCTGAGCTGCCGACAAAAGTCAACACTCCTAGCGACCGGGCCCAAGCCTGCAACTGCTCGGCGTTGAAGGCCTGAATGGCAGACGAAACATCGTTGCAATGCGGCCCAAAGCGGCTCAGAAATCGGGCAAGGGGCTCTGAATGGCTCAGGTTCAAGCCGCCCCGGCCAGCCAGCAAGAACTTGCGGCCAACAGAGGGCATGGCATCAAACAAGTCCACCGCCACACCAGCAGCCGACAGCAGTTCTGCGGCCATCAAACCGGCTGGCCCGCCGCCCACCACCAAGACCCGGTGGGTCGGCTCAGCCGTCATGCTGCCAACCAGGTCTGGGGCTCTCGGCCGGCTCGGGGATGGCGGCTGGGCACGCTGCAGCGTCTTCGCAAGCAAGCCGCCGCGGCAAACTGTCGTCGTGTTGCTGGTGCTCGCCATGGCTGAGGCTGCGAAACCTTCCCAAGCCTGGCCAATCGTAAAAACCCGTAGTTTTCATTTGCTAATGTTTGTGACACAACGGTCTGCCGGTTTCTGTCACAATTTCCCAACTTTAACCCGATCGCCTATCTCACCTGAGGAAACACCATGGCCAGCGAACTCATCAAACACGTGACCGACCTCTCTTTTGAGGCAGACGTGCTGAAATCCGGCCAGCCAGTGCTGGTGGACTACTGGGCCGAATGGTGTGGGCCCTGCAAACAAATCGCTCCGATTCTTGATGAGGTCTCCTTAGCCTACCAAGGCAAACTGCAAATAGCCAAGATGAATGTGGATGAAAACCGCGATATACCCGCGAAGTTCAACATCCGCGGCATCCCGACTCTGATGCTATTCAAGGATGGCAAGCTTGCAGCCACCAAGGTTGGCGCACTGAGCAAGGCACAGTTGACGGCCTTTATCAACGAACAACTGGGCTGAACCACCGGCGCCCGCTGCAGCGGCGGGGGCCTGCCACTCCAAGTGTCAGGCCGATCAGCAAAAGCAGCGCGGCGCGGCGCATTTTTCCTGTCATAATCGGGGACAAGTTTTCATCTGACCCAGATTTGGGTTCGTTTCCCGGCTTAAGACTTCGCGCTTGCGGCCCCTGTCACGCAGCGCCCAACCCCTCCCCCGGTATGCCATTTCAACCCTTCTCTGGGCTCTCTCATGCACTTAAATGAACTCAAGGCACTGCATGTGTCTGAAGTCCTCAAACAAGCTGAAGAGCTTGAAATTGAAAACACCGGCCGCATGCGCAAACAGGAGTTGATGTTTGCCATTATTAAAAAGCGTGCCCGAACCGGCGAGCAAATCATTGCAGACGGCGTGCTCGAGATACTGCCCGACGGCTTCGGCTTTTTGCGCAGCCCCGACACCAGCTACACCGCCAGCACCGACGACATCTACATCAGCCCCAGCCAGGTGCGCCGTTTCAACCTGCACACCGGCGACATGATCGAAGGGGAGGTTCGAACGCCAAAAGACGGCGAGCGCTACTTTGCGCTCAACAAGCTGGACCGGGTCAATAGCGGCGGCCCAGAGGACAACAAGCACAAGGTGATGTTTGAAAACCTCACACCGTTGTTCCCAAAGGTGCAAATGCGGCTGGAGCGGGAGAACATCAAAACAGACGAGAACATCACGGGTCGGGTGATTGACATCATCGCGCCGATAGGCAAAGGGCAACGCGCACTCTTGGTCGCACCCCCGAAAAGCGGCAAAACTGTGATGATGCAACATATCGCCCATGCTATTTCGGCCAACTATCCCGACAGCCACATGATGGTGTTACTGGTGGACGAGCGACCCGAAGAGGTCACCGAGATGCAGCGCACGGTCAAGGGAGAAGTCATTGCATCAACCTTTGACGAGCCTGCCGCCCGCCATGTTCATGTCGCAGAAATGGTGATCGAACGGGCCAAGCGCTTGGTGGAATTGAAGAAAGACGTGGTGATATTGCTCGACTCCATCACCCGTCTGGCGCGCGCTTATAACAATGTGGTTCCCTCAAGCGGCAAGGTCCTCACTGGCGGCGTCGATTCCAACGCCTTGCAGCGGCCCAAGCGCTTTTTAGGCGCAGCGCGTAATGTTGAGGAAGGGGGCTCACTGACCATCATTGCCACCGCTTTGGTTGACACCGGGAGCCGCATGGACGAGGTCATTTTTGAAGAATTCAAAGGCACAGGCAATTCGGAAATCCACCTCGACCGGCGCCTGTACGAAAAGCGGGTGTTCCCCTCCATACAACTCAACCGTAGCGGTACCCGCCGAGAAGAGTTGTTGCTACAGCCCGAGATTTTGCAAAAAACCCGCATCCTGCGTCAGTTTTTGTACAACATGGATGAGGTCGAAGCCATGGAGATGGTGCTCAAACAAATGCGGGCCACCAAGACAAACAGCGAATTCTTCGACATGATGCGCCGGGGTGGCTAGTGCCTCGGCAAGGAAGTAACCCAACAAAGTGAAATCGCTGGATGTACCGAAGCCATAGTTACAGACAAGGGTATGGCTAGAATTTGTAACGACGGCCTAGGTGCTCATGCAGGCCGACAGATTTCGGTGTTTCTGGGCCGTGGGTACTGGACTATAATTTGCGGCTTTTCTTGCTAAGTACAACGGGTTTTTATTGGACAAATGCTTGTCCGATTGCCCGACGCGGCTGGCTCAACTGATGGATCAACAATGAAAACTGGCATTCACCCCAACTACCGAGAGGTCTGTTTCATGGACCTCTCCAATGGCTTCAAATTTGTCACCCGCTCCTGCGCCAACGCCAAAGAGATGATCAAAATGGAAGACGGCCGCGAACTGCCGCTCTACAAGCTCGACACCTCGAGCGAATCCCACCCCTTTTACACCGGCACCCAAAAATCAGTTGATAACATGGGCGGGCGTGTGGAGCGCTTCCGCAACCGCTTCGGCAAGACTGCAGCCAAATAAGCTGGCCGCAGTTTCCCGCAGCGCAGGCAGCCCGGTTTACCGCGCTGCCTTTTTTTCTTAATGAACAAACCCAACCCGGCCATCGTCGCGCAGTCTGCGGTTCGGCGTATGCCACGAGCCGCGCTGCTGCTGCTTTGTCTGGCTTATGTTCTACCGGGCTTGTTCGGCCGTGCGCCCTGGCGCAGCGACGATATCAACGCTTTTGGCTTCATGCTCGAGTTGGCCAGCGGCGGCGGTGACTGGTGGTCGCCACGAATCATGGGTTTGGCGCCAGAGGTGGATGCCCTGCTCCCATACTGGCTAGGGGCTTGGGCCATACAGTTGGCGCCGGCTTGGCTGGGGCCGGACAATGCCGTTCGCATTCCCTCTGTTGCGCTGCTCTCCTTGGCCTTGGTAGCGACTTGGTATGGCGCCTACCATCTTGCACGCAGCCCCAAGGCACAGCCCCTTGCCTTTGCCTTTGGCGGTGAAGCCCAGCCCGCTGACTATGCCCGAGCCCTGGCTGATGGCGCCTTGCTGGCCTTGATCGCCTGCCTGGGTTTGGCACAGCCAGCCCACGAAACCACCGCCAGTCTGGCGCAGCTCAGTTTTTCGGCACTGGTTTTTTATGGTTTTGCAGCGGCCCCAAGCGGTAAACCGCTGCCGCTGCTCAGCATGGGGTTGGGCTTGGCTGCACTGGCGCTGTCGGGCGCCCCTAGCGTGGCGGTGCTGCTGGGCCTGGGTGGCTCTCTGAGCCTGCTGAGTCCCGACCCAGAGCAACATCCCAGTGAGCCCGTAACACGCCGCTGGGCTACCGCCATGGTGGCAAGGGCTGTGTTGATCACCTGCTTGGTTGCACTGATGGCCAGTGCCCTGGATCTCTGGCGCTGGCGTATCGCAGTGCCGGGCACTGAAACGCAGACCTGGCTGGGCCTGGGCAAACTCCTTGTTTGGTTTACCTGGCCGGCTTGGCCGCTGGCGCTTTGGACCCTGTGGCGCTGGCGCCATCATTTTTTTCGGGCCGGCCAGTTGCCGAGTAACCACCTGCTGCTGCCACTTTGGTTTGCCGGACTGGCCCTGCTAGCAACACTCTTCACCCATTCACCCGAGCGATCCCTGTTACTGGCGCTGCCGCCCCTGGCCACCCTTGCTGCCTTTGCTTTGCCCACCCTGAATCGCAACCTATCGGCCCTGATCGATTGGTTTACCCTGTTGTTTTTCTCTGGCTGTGCGTTCATCATCTGGGTGGTTTGGGTGGCCATGCAAACCGGTGTTCCCTGGCAACCGGCGGCCAATGTGGAGCGTCTGGCGCCTGGCTTTGTGCCAAGTTTCGCGCCGCCACACTTTCTCATCGCGCTCGCGGCCACTCTGTGCTGGGTATGGCTGGTGCAATGGCGCGTTGGGCGACACCGCGCAGCCATCTGGAAGAGCCTGATCCTCCCCGCTGGAGGGGCTGCTTTGTGCTGGCTGTTGCTAATGACGCTTTGGCTGCCGCTGCTCGACTATGCACGCAGCTACCTGCCCATGGTGGCTCAGGCCCAGCGGAGTATGCAGGGCAGCCCCTGTGCCCAACAAACGGGGCTTAATGCAGGGCAAATCACCGCATTGCGCTTCCACGGCGGCTTGATCCTGACGGCCCTGCAACAACAAAACTCCTGCGTTTGGTTGATTGTTGGCATAGACCCGACACAGCAGGCCGTAACCACAGTTGATGCCTCAGAGTGGACGCTGCAAGCCCAGTCTAGTCACCCGACCGACCGGGACGACAACTGGCTGATCTACCGACGGCGGGCCCAAACTGGCTTGTAGCCCTGTGGCCTGTAACGGCCTGCCAACTTGCGCTTGGGTCAACCGTCGCGCAGCACACGCTCCGCAGGGAACACAATGGCAAACCGCGAGCCCTCACCGGTTTTGCTGGCAATACTCAGTTCAGCGCCATGGCGCTGGCAGACATGTTTGACGATGGCCAAACCTAAACCGGTTCCGCCGGAATCGCGCGAGCGGCTGCGGTCAACCCGGTAGAACCGCTCGGTCAAGCGGGGAATATGCTCAGTAGAAATGCCGGGGCCGGTGTCTTCCACGGAAAACTCGGCGCCGCCGTCGGGCACACCGCGGAGCCAAACCTTAATGCTGCCGCCGGCTGGCGTGTACCGAATGGCATTGCTCACCAGATTGCTGGCGGCACTGAATATCTCGCTAGTCGCGCCCAGCAACTGTCCCTGCAACAGGCATTCAAAACTCAAGGACTGCGTGAATTCAGGCACATCGATTCGGCTGTGCAGCAATTGGCGCCCCTCCTGCTCGAGCTGAACCATGAGTTCGGCGGCGCCAATGTGTTCGGCGAAGTCTGGCGGCGGACTGCCTTCGAGATTGGAGAGCGTCAATAAATCACTGACAAGGACCTGCATACGCCGCGCTTGCACCGACATCATGGCCAGATAACTGTCTCGCTCAGACTGCTTGAGAGGCAGGGTCTGAAGCGTTTCCACAAAACCCGAGAGAACCGTCAAAGGGGTGCGTATTTCGTGCGAAACATTGGCTACAAAGTCACGCCGTATGGCCTCTGCCCACTTAAACGCAGTGACATCGCGGGACAGCATCAGCAGACGACCTTCACCATAAGGGTGCATTTGCAGAGACAACTGCAGCGGATGAGAGTTTGTGCTGGCGGGACTCGATACTGTCAACTCGTGACTAAAGTCACGGGCTGCCCAGTAGGCAACAAATGCTGGATCGCGCAACAAATTGCCCAGGTACTGCTGCAGGTCACGCCGCGCATCAAGCCCAAAATGATTCGCCGCTGTTTGATTCGCCCACTCGATTCGACCCTGCGCATCGAGCAATACAACCCCGTTGGGCGAAGCTTGCAGAGCCGCCACAAAATCATTCAGCCGGGCCACACTGTCTATGCCAACACGCTCGCGCTGCCGCAACAAACGGCTTACCCGATCTGAAATTTCACCCCAAACACCAAGCTCCACCGGCTGGCCATCGGCTTTACCGCGGCGAAGCCAGCGCAACACCCGTACGACAAGAAGAGAATCGAAACAAAACCAAATCGACGAGGAGGCAATTACGCCAGCCAAGGCACCCATGAGAGGCTGCTGAAAAAACAGCAGAAAACCCGCTACCGCGCCTAGCAGCTGCAACCCAAAAAATTGACATATTCTGGCGATCACGGGCTCAGCATTGAAGCCTCGGGGCGAAGCAGACTGAAACCACCTCAGGCATCTGATTTGGCGGGCAGGGCTGTGACCACTTTGCCAGTCAAGCGGTAGCCTGCACCACGTACGGTTTCAATCATTTGGCCGGCTATAGGCCCGAGGGATTCACGTAGCCGCTTCACATGAACATCAACCGTGCGCTCTTCAATAAAAACATGGTCACCCCAGACCTTGTCCAACAATTGCGATCGGCTGTGCACGCGCTCAGCATGGGTCATAAAGTAATTTAACAGCTTGAACTCTGTGGGGCCGAGCTTCAACAGTTGCTCCACAAATGTCACTCGGTAGGTCGACGCATCCAGCGACAAGCCACCGATGGTCACCAAACCGCCAACCTGCTCAGGCGCTCGTCGCCGCAAAACTGCGCGCACTCGGGCCAACAGTTCCTTGGTGGAAAAAGGTTTGGCGATGTAATCATCCGCCCCAGCGTCCAAACCGGCGACCCGGTCAATTTCATCACCGCGTGCGGTCAGCATGATGATGGGTACGCCCTTGGTTCGGGGACTGGCCCGCCAGCGCTTGGCCAAACTCAGACCGCTCTCGCCAGGCAGCATCCAGTCCAGCAGTATCACATCCGGCAAGACCGCATCGAGCTCACATTGCGCGGTCGCACTGTCCATTGCCCAAACTGGCCTAAAACCATTGTGGCGTAAATTGACTGCAATGAGCTCGGCGATAGCTGGCTCGTCTTCCACGATCAGGACCCCTGGCAGCTGCCTCATTTGACGACCGACTCGATTTGTTCCATCGAGGTATGGCGCACGTCAGCGCCCTTCACAACATAAATGATGAACTCGGCGATGTTTTTTGAGTGGTCCCCGATGCGCTCTATCGATTTGGCCAAAAATAGCAAGTCCAAGCTCGGCGAGATCATTCGCGGGTCTTCCATCATGTAAGTGATCAGCTTTCGCACGAAACCGTCAAATTCCTGGTCGATCAGATCGTCTTCCTTCAAGATAGCAAGGGCTGCTTGGGTGTCAAGGCGCGCAAAGGCGTCCAAGGCCTTGCGCAGCAGTCCCGAGGCCAAGT
The DNA here is from genome assembly GCA_009693325.1 of Rhodoferax sp. GTDB lineage: Bacteria > Pseudomonadota > Gammaproteobacteria > Burkholderiales > Burkholderiaceae_C > Rhodoferax. The sequence goes on along the minus strand of SHXM01000127.1, from coordinate 314 downwards.
CTGATGCCACTCTCAATTCAAGCGAAGGCAGGGATCTCGGCGCACCACTGCCAATGATGGAGCGCACCATGCGGGCAATTTTTTCGGCCTCGTCGCCCACGCGCTCCAGGTTTGCAGTGGTTTTAGAGATGGCAATCAGCAGCCTTAGATCTCGCGCTGTGGGCTGGCGGCGCGCAATGATGCTGGAGAGCTCACGATCTATCTCCATCTCCATGGCATTGACTCTTGCCTCTGCGGCCGTGACCTGGTTTGCGACCTCAACGCTAAACTTGGATAGCGCATAGATGGCTTGGCGAATCTGTGATTCAACCAGA
>SHXM01000126.1 GCA_009693325.1 Rhodoferax sp. | reverse complement strand
GCCCCGAGCCTTGCCAGAGCCTGCGCGCTGCCGCCCCACCACATAAACCAGTGTGAGCCAAGCCTACCCGATTTGGACGGGTATGCGCGGTGTTTCGAGCAGAAGATACCGCATAAGATACCGGGTATGAACCCAAACCCACCTGCCGCTGACGGCATGCTTGCAAATGCCTCTGCTGCCAGTGCCGGGCCCGACCTTCAATCTGTATCTGGGGAAGACGACGAGATCAGTCTCCTGGACCTGCTGCAGGTGGTTGCCGACAATTTGCGCCTGCTGGTTCTGGGCCCCCTTGTGGCTGGCCTGGCGGCCCTGGGCATCAGCTTCACCATTGCGCCTACCTTTACAGCCACCACCAAATTCATGCCGCCTCAGCAGCAGCAAAGCGGGGCTGCTGCCATGCTGGCCGGTTTGGGTGCCTTGGGCGGGCTGGCGGGCGCTGCCGGCATCAAGAGCCCGGCAGACCAGTATGTGGCTTTTCTCAAAAGCAACAGCGTGCAAGACGCGCTGGTAGACCGCCTCAGGCTGCTCGAGCGTTATGAGAGCAAATTTCGCGAAGACGCCCGGCTTTCGCTGAGTGGCAACGTTGTCATTGCCAGCGGCAAAGACGGCCTGATCAGCATAGAAGCTAGCGACAAAGACCCGTCCTTTGCTGCCCAACTGGCCAACGCCCATTTGGAAGAGCTGGGCAAGCTGCTCAACCGCCTGGCCGTCACCGAGGCTCAGCAGCGCAGGGTGTTTTTCGAAAAACAGCTGACCAATGCCAAAGACAATCTCACCAAGGCTGACCAAGCCCTCAAAGCCAGCGGCGTCAACAGCAATGTGCTCAAGGCCACGCCAGCGGCGGCCGTAGAGGGGATGGCCAAGCTCAAAGCTGGCATCGCTGCACAAGAGATCAAGCTGGCCAGCATGCGAGGCTACTTGACCGAATCCGCACCCGACTTCAAACAGGCCCAAACTGAGTTGGGGGCGATGCGCGCCCAGATGGCAAGAGCCGAAAAGGAAGAGCCCGCTACCAACCCGGGCGACAGTGATTACATCGCCAGGTTTCGCGACTACAAATACCACGAGACCCTGTTCGAACTTTTTGCCAAACAGTACGAGGTGGCCCGCATCGACGAGAGCCGCGAAGGCGCGGTCATCCAAGTGCTTGATGTTGCCCAGCCGCCCGAGCGCAAAAGCAAACCGAAAAAGGCGCTCATAGCCATGGTGAGCGCCCTGGCCGCTGGCTTTGCGCTGCTGCTCTTCGTCTTCATTCGCCAATCGCTGCGCGGCGCCAGCCAAACGCCCGAGTCTGCTGAAAAACTAAGCCGGCTGCAAGCCGCCTTCCTCAAAGCCATCGGCCGCAAGCCTTGAGGCCCGGCCCGCCGGCCATGGCCTGTTAAATCCGGAAAGGTCAAAACCATCGGGTTGCTGGCGGCTCTGCTGCTTGCAACCCAAGACAAATGCCAGGGCTGCGGCCGGCCCCGCCTTTTTGTCATACTCTGGCCTATGAATGTGCTCAATGCGGCAAAACCGCTGCCTGTTTACATGCAAATTGCCGAGTTGCTGGCCCGCCAAATCAAGGCTGGTTACTGGCGGGGCGACGAGCGATTGCCCACCGAAGCCGAGCTCGCGCAAACGCTTGGCGTGGCCATCGGGACCCTCAGAAAAGGCCTGGCCTTGCTGGAGCAGCAGGGGGTGCTGGAGCGCATACAGGGCTCGGGCACCTATGTGCGTTCGGGGGTGGGCAAGCAGCAAATCTATGAATTGTTTCGCCTTGAGTTGACCGATGGCCCGGGTTTTCCCACCGCCAGGGTGCTGGAGCTGAGCCGGCAGGCGAGGCCTGCTGGAGTGCCCGCCATGGACCCTGATGGTCCGGGCGCCTGTTGGCGGGTGCGTCGCCTGCGCTACCTCAGCCTGGTGCCAGTGGCGCTGGAAGAAATCTGGTTTGACGCGGGCGCCAGCGCCACACTCAGCCCGCAAGAGCTGGGTGACTCGATGTACCTGTTCTACCAGCAGCGTTTTCAGGTCTGGATTGCCCGTGTTGAAGACCAGATTGCAGTCGGCCCGGCGCCTGATTGGGCAGCAGCACCAATCGGTTTGCGCCCTGGCGCTTGTGCTGGCTACATCGAGCGCACCTCCTGGACCGCCAGCAACCGGCTTGCAGAGTATTCCAAAACCTGGTTTGATTCGGCGGTGTGCCGCTATACCTCCCGGATGAGCCAATGAGCTCAGCGTCAGCCGCGACAGGCCTTTGACTGTGAAGGCCACACTGCAGCAGGTCGAGCCATTGGGCGCGCTACGGGTGATTGACAGCCACTGCCATGTCATCTCTCAGCGCCACTTCAGCTACCCCTGGCTGGCCCAGGTGCCGCAGCTTGCCCATGATTTCTTGCTGCAAGACTATGCGCCGCAGGCCCAGGCTGCGGGTGTGACAGCTTGTGTGTTTGTCGAGGTCGATGTGCAGGCCTCGCAGATGGCGGCTGAGGCGCTGTTTGCTGCCAACTTGGGCGGCGGTGTGGTGGCGGTGGTGGCCGCGTGCCGGCCCGAGTCGAGCGACTTTGCCGATGACCTCGAACGCATCGCAGCACAGCCGCTGGTGAAGGGCTTGCGCCGGGTCTTGCACACGCAAAACGATGCTCTGTCGCAGCAACCGGGGTTTGCCAGCAACCTCAGGCGCCTGGCCCGTTACGGCCTGAGCTTTGACTTGTGCGTCAAAGCGACGCAGTTGCCGCTGGCGCGGGCCTTGGTGGCGCAATGTCCCCAGGTGCAGTTTGTGTTGGACCACTGCGGCAACCCTGACTTGCAGGGCGGCCGTCTGGCCGCTTGGCGCGCCGATCTGCAGGCACTAGCAGCCCTGCCCAATGTGGTCTGCAAAGTATCTGGCTTGATGACCCAGTTGCCAGCCCGCAGCCCTGGTGCGCCAGACCTGCGCCCGGTGTTTGAGCATGTGCTGGCCTGCTTTGGTTGGCAGCGTCTGCTGTGGGGTTCGGACTGGCCGGTATGCACCTTGGCGGCACCGCTGGGTCGCTGGATGGACTGCACCCGGCAACTGATCGCCCAGGCCAGCGTTGACGAAGCCGCCCAATTGTTCAGCCTGAACGCGACTCGCATCTATCGGCTGGCCTGAGCGCGCCTGTCACTCCAAGCCCTGGCGTCAGGCCAAGTGGCTGGGCCAAGGCCCACGCCCCGGCGGGCCTTGGTAGGAGTAGCTCACTATACTGATGTTTTAAACAGTATTTGATGCCTTTGTACCCATGCACTCCCCCCTGCCGGACTACGCCGAGTTGCATTGCCTGTCGAGTTTTAGCTTTCAGCGCGGCGCCTCGCTGCCCGAAGAGTTGGTGGTGCGCGCTGCGGCCCTGGGTTACACGGCGCTGGCCATCACCGATGAGTGTTCGGTCGCTGGGGTGGTGCGGGCGCACACCCAGGCCAAGGAACTCGGCCTGAAGCTGCTGCTGGGGGCGGAGTTCCGCTTGTCCGAGCCGCAACTCACGCTGGTGGTGCTGGCACACAGCCTGCAGGGCTGGGGTGGCTTGTGCGAGTTCATCACGGCAGCGCGCAGCAGGGCGCTCAAGGGCAGTTATGAGGTCTCTTGGTGTGCCAGTGATTTCGCGTTGCTGGAAGATTGCGAGGTCTTGCTGGTGGCGCCGCGCAAGCTGTCGTTCGAGGCTCTGTGCACGCATGCCATGCACTTGAAGAAAATCTTTGGCCCCCGGCTCTGGATTGCCTTGGAGTTGTTGCACGGTCGGAGCGACGAGCTGTGGCAACACAAGCTCGAACGTGTTTCGCAATTCACTGGCGTGCCTCTGGTGGCCGCCGGCGGGGTGCAGATGCATGTGCGCTCGCGCAAGCCGCTGCACGATGTGCTCGCCGCCATCGGCCTGGGCCGGCCGGTGGCAGACTGTGGTTTTGCCCTGCAGCCCAACGCCGAGGCGCATCTGCGCACCCGCCTGCGCTTGGCGCAGCTGTACCCGCCGCAGCTGCTGGCCAACACGCTGGTGGTGGCGGCGCGCTGCCACTTCAGCCTGGACGAGCTGCGCTACCAGTACCCCATGGAGAGCGTGCTGCCGGGGCTGAGCCCGAGCCAGACCCTGCACCACTACACCCACGAAGGCGCGGCCAGGCGCTACCCGCAGGGCCTGCCGCCCGGCGTGGCGCAGCAGGTGGCGCATGAGCTGGCGCTGATCGCCGAGCTGCGCTACGAGATGTATTTTTTGACGGTGCATGACATCGTGCGCTTTGCCCGCAGCCGGGGCATCCTGTGCCAAGGCCGGGGCTCGGCTGCCAATTCGGCGGTGTGCTATTGCCTGGGCGTGACCGAGGTCGACCCGGCGCACGCCAGCCTGCTGTTCGAGCGCTTCATCAGCCGGGCCCGCAACGAGCCGCCTGACATCGATGTCGACTTTGAGCACGAGCGGCGTGAGGAAGTCATCCAGTACATCTACGCCCGCTACGGCCGCGATCGCGCCGCCCTCACCGCCACCGTGGTCAGCTACCGGCCGCGCAGCGCCCTGCGCGATGTTGGCCGGGCGCTGGGCGTGGACGAGGCGCTGATCGACCGCCTGGCCAAGTCGCACCACTGGTTTGACGGCCGCAGCATCAAGGACGAAGAATTTGCCCAGGCCGGGCTTGATCCGCAGGACCGGCAGCTGGCCCTGTGGCGCAGCCTGGTGGCCCAGTTGCTGGGGTTCCCGCGCCACCTGAGCCAGCATGTGGGCGGCTTTGTGCTGACCCAGGGCAAGCTTACCCGCCTGGTGCCGGTAGAAAACGCCGCCATGCCCGAGCGCAGCATCATCCAGTGGGACAAGGATGACCTCGACGCCATGGGCCTGCTCAAGGTCGACGTGCTGGCGCTGGGCATGCTCAGCGCCATCCGCCGCTGCCTGGCGCTGGTCGGGCAGCGGCGCGGCCGGCTTTTGCGCCTGCAGGACATCCCGCCTGATGACGCTGCCACCTACGACATGGTCTGCGCCGCCGACACCGTGGGCGTGTTCCAGATCGAGAGCCGGGCTCAGATGAGCATGCTGCCGCGCCTGCGCCCACGCTGCTTTTATGACCTGGTGATCGAGGTCGCCATCGTGCGCCCCGGGCCGATCCAGGGCGGCATGGTCCACCCCTATTTACGCCGCCGGCAGGGTCTGGAGCCGGTGGACTTTCCGGCTGCACTGGCGCCGGCACTGGCGCGTACGCTGGGCGTGCCCATCTTCCAGGAGCAGGTGATGCAGATCGCCATGCTGGCGGCCGACTTCAGCCCCGACGAGGCCGACGCCCTGCGCCGCTCCATGGCCGCCTGGAAGCGCCGCGGCGGCGTACACAAGTTTCATGACTTGCTGGTGCAGCGCATGCAGGCCAAGGGTTATACGGCTGAATACGCCGAGGGCATCTTCAGCCAGATCGTCGGCTTTGGTGAGTACGGCTTTCCCGAGAGCCACGCCGCCAGCTTTGCCCAACTGGTTTACGTCAGCGCCTGGCTCAAGCGCCACGAGCCCGCCTGTTTTCTGGCCGCCCTCATCAACTCGCAACCCATGGGCTTCTACGCCCCCTCGCAGCTGGTGCAAGACGCCCAAGCCCACGGCATCAGCGTGCTGCCCGCCGACGTCAGCCACAGCGACTGGGAATGCACGATAAAACAATTGGGGTCAGATTCCAATTATTCCGACTCGGTTGCTTACCCAAAAGAATTGGAATCTGACCCCAATTGTTCCAATTGTTATTCAGTGCGGCTGGGGCTGTGTCTGGTGGCGGGTTTGTCGCGGACGGTGGGTGAGCGGCTGGTGGCGGCGCGGGGTGGGGCGGCGTTTGCCAGCGTGGAAGACCTGGCCCTGCGTGCCGGGCTGGACCGGGGCGACTTGCGGGCGTTGGCGGCGGCTGACGCGCTGGCCAGTCTGGCCGGCCACCGGCGCCAGCAGGTGTGGGACGCCAGCGCGCTGCAGCCGGCGCTGCCCCTGCTGCAGGGCGTGCCGGTGCAGGAGCCGCGGCTGCTGCTGCCAGCCGCTGCCGAAGGCCAAGAGGTGCTGCTCGACTACGCCAGCACTGGCCTCACTTTACGCTCTCATCCCTTGTTGCTGCTGCGTTCTTCGCTATCAAAAATGAAGCTGATGACCGCCGCCCAGCTGCACGGCCTGCCTGATGGCCGGCTGGTGCGTGCCTGCGGCCTGGTGACCATGCGACAGCAGCCCGGCACCGCCAAGGGCGTGATGTTCGTCACGCTCGAAGACGAAACCGGCAGCATCAATGTGATCGTCTGGAAAAGTCTGCGCGAGCGCCAGCGTGCGGCGGCCGTGCAGTCGCGCCTGCTGGCGGTGCACGGGGTCTGGCAGCGCGATAGCGAGAGCGGTGGCGAAGTGCGCCACCTGATCGCCGGCCACCTACGTGATCTCACACCGCTGCTGGGCGGGCTGGCCGCGCCAAGCCGGGAGTTTCATTGAGCGCGGGCCGGCGTCATGGATCCCCGGTCGTGGCCGGAGATGACGGGGAGGCTGCCGGGGATGACGCCCCCCGCTACTCCCCAGCGTGAAATTGCGCCGCGTTGCGGCCCTTGAATGGCGCGTAAAAAGCCTTGATGGTGGCCATGTCGGCCTCTAGGTCGCCGGTAGGCACAAATACCGGCCCCAGGCCGCTGCGCTTGCGTTCGTAGTCCATGTAGGCCATCACGATCGGCACCTGGGCACCCAGGGCGATGTAATAAAAACCAGTTTTCCAATAGCGTGTCTTGCTGCGTGTGCCCTCAGGCGGCACGATCAGCTGCACCGGCCCGCGCGCCTGCTGGATTGCTGCCACCGAGGCCGCCACCAGGTTGCCGGCCTGGGCCCGGTTCACCGGAATGCCGCCCAGCCAGCGCATCACGCCACCAAACGGCGGCCGAAACAGCTGCTCCTTGCCCATCCAGTACACGTTCAGGCGCAGCGAAAAGGCCACCATCAGGGTGTAGGGCAGGTCCCAGTTGCTGGTGTGGGGGGCGGCGATCAGTACGCTTTTACCGGCGCCAGCCGGTAGTTCGCCCTCAACGGTCCAGCCGGCGAGCCGAAGAAACCCAATCGACAGGGCACGCAGCAGGGTGTTGAGCAGTGGGGTGTCAAAAATGGTGTGGTGCATCGCTGTCTTGGCTCGCTCTTGATGTAGCCGGCCCAATGGCATGGCCCTTTGGTCAACCCCCGGCGCGATTATCGGGCTGTCCTGCCCGCTCTGGCGGCGTCCGGGCCTGCGGGCTTCCCATTAAGATCAGTCCCTGTGCGCTGCCGGTGCTGGTTGCCGGTTTGAGCTGTGTTTATAGTCTGCCCGTCATGCCCCAAGCCACTGCATCGGCTCTGAATCGCTTCCCTGCCCTGCGATGGTTGTCAGGCCTGGCTGCTGCTGTGGCCCTGTTGGCGCTTGACACTCTGCAGCACCAGCGCCTGACCCCTGCACCCCCGGCAGCTCAAGCAGTTCAAGCGGCTCAAGCCAGTTTTCCTTTGGCTGGGCCGTTGCGTTTGCTGGCCAGCGGCGCCCTGCCGATGCCGCCCAACACCCCCAGCGCCCATGCCAGCAGCCTGCTGGCCATGCCGGGCGGCCATGCGGCGGCGGTGATGGCCTTTTGGTTTGCCGGTGCCCGAGAGAGCGCCCCCGATGTGCAAATAGCCGCCTCCCAATTTGACCGTGCCAGCGGCAGCTGGTCGCCCGCCCGCTTTGTGCTGGACCGCCATGACCTGGGCGCGGCGCTGGGTTTTGCGGTGCGCCGGCTGGGCAATCCGGTGGCCTGGCTGGACTCGCAGGGGCGAATTAACCTGTTTGTGGTGGCCACTGGCCTGGGCGGCTGGGCGGCCTCGCGCATCGTGCACCTGCGCCAGCGCAGCGGCTCTGATCTGGCGCAACTGTCGTTTGCGCCGGTGCAGGTGCTGCCGCTGGGCTGGTTGTGGAACACCAGTTTTTTGGTGCGCAATGCGCCGCTGCCGCTGGCAGACGGCGGCATGCTGCTGCCGGTGCATTTTGAGTTGGGCATCAAGTACCCTATGGCGCTGCGCTTTGACGGCCAGGGGCGTTATCTGGGGCCGCAGCGCATCTCGGCGCGTCGCCATGTTCTGCAGCCGGCCCTGTTGCCCCTGGGTCCTGCGCACTGGCTGGCTTTGATGCGTGATCAGCGCCCCGTGGGCCGTATCGCGCTGGCCCAAACCCTCGACGGCGGGCGCAGTTGGCAGGACGCACCAGACCTGGCATTGCCCAACCCGGATGCCGCCGTGGCGGTGCTGACCCTGCCCACGGGTCAGCAACTGTTGGCGCATAACCCTTTGCAGCGCGGACGCCACGGGCTTGCCCTGAGTCAGGCCAGCGACGGTCAGCATTGGACCCAGGCCCTGGTGCTGGCTGAGAGTGGGCCCGGCGCAGAGTTTTCTTATCCGGCTCTGGCCTGGGCCGACGACAGCCTGTGGGTGAGTTACACCGACCAGCGGCGCCAAATCGCTTGGCAGCGCCTGGCGGTTGCCGCCCCTTGAGCGTAAAGCGCACATGGGCGCCCTGAGCCTGTCTTCCGTGCTGACTGTGCTGCAAGCACCGCTGGTACCCGGCCTGGAGGCGCAGGCCTTGGCCCGTCCGCTGCTGTGGGCGCTAACCTTGGGCGGCGCTGTGCACTGGCTGGCCCAGGGGCGCCCGCCACGTGTACGACAAGCCGCTTTGGTATTGGTGCTGCTGTGG
>SHXM01000125.1 GCA_009693325.1 Rhodoferax sp. | reverse complement strand
TTACTCCCGACAAGGTGTCAGGTAGCCGTTGCATGTCACGGTTTTTGCTGCTAAAGTGACATGTCACAACTTCAAGGACGCTGTCATGGTGGCCACGATCAACGAGCGCGCCGCCAAGCGGCGCAAGGCTTTGCGGGCGGCCGGCTTACGGCCGGTTCAAATTTGGGTGCCTGATACCCGCTTGCCGCATTTTTCGGCAGAGTGCCAACGTCAGTCCGGGCTGGCGTCTGCAGCCGACCTTGCCGATGCAGAAATGATGCAGTACCTGGACGAGGCCTTGGCCGAGGTTGCTGGCTGGACTGCATGAAGAGAGGCGACTTCGTGACCGTTGCGATGCCGGGTGATTTTGGCAAGCCAAGGCCCGCCTTGGTGATTCAGTCCGACCTGTTTCTAGCGCATGGCACGGTGACGGTGCTGCTGGTGTCGAGTCTTTTGGTTGAGGCCCCCCTGATTCGGGTCAGCGTTGCACCCGACGAAGGCAACGGGCTCAACAAGCCATCTCAGGTGATGGTGGACAAGGCCATGACCATCAAACGTGAACGACTCGGCCCTGTCTTTGGTGTGGCCGGTGCCGCCGCGATGATCGAAGTCGAGCGCAGCCTGGCAGTGTTTCTGGGTATCGCCAAATAGCAGCCCGCCCGCTGCTGCTGAGCCAGCCCGGCCGAGCAGCAGCATAAAAAAAGCCCCGCAGACTTGACGCCTGCAGGGCTTTTTGGGGGTGGGGCAGATTACATGCCCATATCGCCCATGCCGCCCATGCCGCCCATGCCGCCTCCCATGCCACCGCCGACTGGTTCGTCCTTCGGTGCCTCAGCCACCATGCACTCGGCGGTCAGCATCAGGGAGGCCACCGATGCTGCGTTTTGCAGTGCGGTGCGGACTACTTTGGTGGGGTCCAGAATACCCATTTCGATCATGTCGCCATAGGTTTCGTTAGCAGCATTGAAGCCGTAGTTGCCCTTGCCAGCCATCACCGCATTGAGCACCACCGAGGCTTCGCCGCCGGCGTTGTACACGATCTCGCGCAAGGGCGACTCAATGGCGCGCATCACCAGCTTGATACCAGCGTCCTGGTCAGCGTTGTCGCCTTTGATGGTGCCTGCGGCCTGCTTGGCGCGCAAGTAGGCCACGCCACCGCCAGCCACGATGCCTTCTTCGACGGCAGCGCGGGTCGCGTGCAGGGCGTCTTCAACGCGAGCTTTTTTCTCTTTCATTTCGACTTCGGTGGCAGCGCCAACCTTGATCACTGCCACGCCGCCGGCCAGCTTGGCCACGCGCTCTTGAAGTTTTTCACGGTCGTAGTCGCTGGTGGCTTCTTCGATCTGAACGCGCACTTGCTTGACGCGGGCTTCGATGTCGCCAGAAGCACCAGCGCCGTCGATGATGATGGTGTTTTCTTTGCCCACTTCGACCCGCTTGGCAGAACCGAGGTCAGCTAGAGTCACTTTTTCAAGCGTCAGGCCCACTTCTTCGGCGATGACCTTGCCACCGGTCAGGGTGGCGATGTCTTCGAGCATGGCCTTGCGACGGTCGCCAAAGCCAGGGGCCTTGACAGCCACCACTTTGAGGATGCCGCGGATGGTGTTGACCACCAGCGTGGCAAGCGCCTCGCCTTCGACGTCTTCCGAGATGATCAGCAGCGGACGGCCGGACTTGGCCACTTGCTCGAGCGTGGGCAGCAAGTCACGGATGTTGCTGATCTTTTTGTCGTACAGCAGCACAAAGGGGTTTTCGAGCAGGGCGGCCTGCTTCTCGGGGTTGTTGATGAAGTAGGGCGACAGGTAGCCGCGGTCAAACTGCATGCCTTCGACGACGTCGAGTTCACTGTCGAGCGATTTGCCGTCTTCAACGGTGATCACGCCTTCCTTGCCAACCTTGTCCATCGCATCAGCGATGATCTTGCCAATGGCTTCGTCGCTGTTGGCGGAAATCGAACCAACCTGAGCGATTTCTTTGGAGGTGGTGGTGGGCTTGGAGGCTTTCTTGAGCTGCTCGACCAGAGCCGTGACGGCCTTGTCGATACCGCGCTTGAGGTCCATCGGGTTCATGCCGGCGGCCACGTATTTCATGCCTTCGCGCACGATGGCCTGGGCCAGCACGGTGGCGGTGGTGGTGCCGTCGCCAGCGATGTCAGAGGTCTTGGAAGCAACTTCCTTGACCATCTGCGCGCCCATGTTTTGCAGTCTGTCTTTGAGTTCGATCTCTTTGGCCACGGACACGCCGTCTTTGGTGACCGTGGGGGCGCCGAACGAGCGCTCCAGCACCACATTGCGGCCCTTAGGGCCCAGGGTGACCTTGACGGCGTTGGCGAGAATGTTCACGCCTTCGACCATGCGTTGACGGGCTTCCCCGCCAAAAATTACTTCTTTAGCTGCCATGTTGATATCTCCAGAATTCGTTGGTTAATTACTTCTCGACCACAGCAAACAGGTCGTCTTCTTTCATGACGAGCAGTTCGTCGCCGTCGACCTTGACGGTCTGGCCGCTGTATTTGCCAAACAGCACGCGGTCACCGACCTTGACGGCCATGGGGCTGATGACACCCTTGTCGTTCTTCTTGCCAGGGCCAACTGCCAGCACTTCGCCTTGATCAGGCTTTTCTGCAGCGCTGTCAGGAATGACGATGCCGGAGGCGGTTTTGGTTTCGTTTTCGACACGTTTGACGATCACGCGATCGTGCAGGGGGCGAAGTTTCATGAAAGCTCCTTGAGTTATTGAAACAGGGTTGAAAATACGAGCGCCAACCCAAGAGTTGGCGCTCATTAACTTGAGGCAGGTGTGCCGCAGAAACTGTTAGCACTCGCTGTCTAAGAGTGCTAATGATAAGGGTTTTTGGCGGCGTTTCAAGGCTCGGGGCTGCAAAGTTTGCAAAAACAGCGTGCCAAACCGTTTGCTAACCGGCGAAAGTCGTCTCGGGCAAGCCCCTCACGCCGGGTATGCGGATGGCGAACAGGGAGCCCGATTGTGGTGCGGCCAGCAATGCCGCTTCGTTCAAGCGCACCGAGGCGCTCGTGACATACAGGGTGTCGAGGTTGGCGCCGCCAAAACAACAACTGGTTGGTCGCGGTACCGGCATGCGAATGCGCAGCAACTCTCGCCCGTCAGGCGAATAACGTGACACGCGCCAGGCATCCCAGACCGCCACCCACAGGCAGCCCTGCTCGTCCACGGTGAGGCCATCGGGCGTGCCGTCGCGGCCGTCCAGGGTGATGAAGGGCTGGCGGTTGCGGATGGTGCCGGCCAGCAGGTCAAAGTCGTAGCGGTAAATGGTTCGCCTTGGGGTGTCGGTGAAATACATGTGCCGGTCGTCAGGGCTCCAGCCCAGGCCGTTGGCCACGGTGAAGCCGGAGTCCATCTTGCGCCAGCTGGCGTCCGAGTCAACCCGAAACAACTGCCCCCGGTTGGCCGCAGTGCCCATGTCCAGCGTGCCAATCCACAAGCGCCCCAGGCGGTCGCACTTGCCGTCGTTGTACCGGTTGCCCGGCCGCTCGGACTCGGGGTGACAAAACGGCAGCAGGGTTTTGTGTGCCAAATCCAGGGTCATCAAGCCGCTCGGCGTGGCTACCAGCAGGCCGCCGGTCGCCTTGGGGATGGCAACGCTAACCATGGAGCCGAGTTTGCTCTCGGTGTTTTGGCCTTTGAGCACGTCATAACAGTGCACTGCCGGGGTCAGGATGTCAACCCAGTACAGGCAGCCGTCGCGCGGCGACCAGGTCGGACCCTCGCCCAGCAGGGAGCGGGTCTGGGTGATGCACTGCACCTCAAAACTGTGCTCGGCATCGGGCACTTTTCGGGGCGTGATGGACATGACCTGACCGCCCGCATTGTGCGAAATGGCGCGCGCGGCTCCAATCAGCGTGGACGACAAGGCGTGGGCCCGCGCGAGATCGACCCGGTCTGAGCTGGCGGCCACTGCCAAGGCGCCAATGGGGCGGCCCTCGATATCGAAAACCGGCGCTGCCACCACGACATTTGTCCCGCCTGGTGCGGGCAGCTCGACGGCATAGCCGCGAGCGCGCGTGAGATCGAGCTCACGCCGTAAATCTGCCAAATTGGCGGGTTCTTCATACGGGCCCTGCGGGTGGTGGAGGGTGGCGAGCAGCTCCAGCTGTCGCGCGGGCTCCAGGTTGGCGACGATCACCCGTCCCAAAGCGCTGCTGTGCAGCGGCAGGTTCATGCCCACTTTGGAGCTGTTTTGCAGCTCACGCCCAGCGTCTTCAACCGCGATCAACACGATCTTGCCAACATCGAGCACGGCCAGTTGCACGGTTTCGCCCACCGCATTGCGCAGGCGTACCAGCTCATCCTGGGCGGCCAGCCGCAAATCGAAGTCGCTCCAGACCTCATGGGCCAGTTCCAGCAGGCGCAGACCGAGCCGGTAAGTTTTGGTGTAGGGGTCGTGCCGCAACAGACCCTCGCGGGTCAGTGTGGCAAGAATGCGGTGCAGGGTAGCCTTGGGCAGCGAGCCGGCGCGCAGCAGCTCGGTAAAGGTCATCGGCGCCGGCGCCGATGAGACGATGTTGAGCAGGTGCATGGCCTTCTCCAGCACGCCTGCTCCGGCTTCGACGGGGGATTCGTCGGCGGCCACTTCGGCTGGATTGATCGGCATGAAATAACTCCTCCCGTAACGAGGTGGTGGTTTCATTCATTGAAACCTTGTGGTGTTGGCGCCCTCAGGTCACCCGTGAATTTACAAGCCAAATCGCGGCATGTTTATCAATTTTAGCTAGGGTATGTACCAATGGATGGAGCTACTGGCCTCAAGCACAATTCAGACGTCAATTTTGTTCCATTCAATGAAACTTATCAGCATTTATCATGAGCAGGAACGACACTAGACCCATTGCAGGCGTCTTTCCGGTGCTGCCGACGCCCTTTGCTGTTGACAAACAATCTGATCGCGCCGCGCTGCAGGTGCTGGTGCGCTACCTCCTGCGCTGCGGCGCTGACGGCATGACCTTCCCCGGAGTGGCCAGCGAGGTGTCTGAACTCACCCAGGACGAGCGCCTGTCCCTGACGCAACTGGTGTTGTCGGAAGTGGCAGGGCGGGTGCCGGTGGTGGTCGGTGTTTCCAGCAACAACCCCGCTGTCACCATCGCGCTGGCCAAGGCCGCTGCGGATGTCGGTGCCGCGGCCGTGATGGCGGCCGCACCGGCCGCCTTCACGGCCGCAGCTGCCCAAGTGTCCCACTTCACTGCGCTGGCTGCCGCTGTACCCGGCCTGCCCATCATGCTGCAAAACGTGCCGCCGCCCGTGGGCGCCGGCCTGGCGCCGGAGGTGGTGGCCGAGATTCTGCATGCCGTCCCTGCGATTCGCTATGTGAAGGAAGAAGCCCTGCCCAGCGGTCAGCGGCTGAGCGTGATTCGCCAACTTGGGCCGGCGTCACTGGTGGGTGTGCTGGGTGGCGCTGGGGGCCGATACATCACTGACGAATTGCGTCGCGGTGCGATCGGCACCATGCCCGCCATTGAGCTCGCCGAGGTGCACGTGGCGCTGTTCAAAGCGCACCGTGCGGGCGAAGCGGCGCGGGCGCGACAGCTGTTCACAAGAATGCTGCCCATCCTCAATATCCAGGCGGTGTTTCGCTGGGCGCTAACCAAGTATGTGCTGCACCGCCGCGGGCTGATCTCAGACACGTCCCAGCGCATTGCTGGGCCGCGACTCGATGTCCTGGACCAGCAGGATGTGGATGCTTTCCTCGTTGACATCCATGATTTGCTGCTGCCACAGGCGGCACTGGACCAGTGCCACAGTGCGCCCGGTCCCGGTTTTAGAGGCGGCGAACGGTGAAGTCTGCACCTTGGCCGGGCCAACTACCCGGCCTGTTCCAAACCCGACTTGAACCATGTTTGCCAAGATAAAGACTGTCGAATCCTTCATCGTGTCGATACCGCGCGACACGCCTTACCTTGGTGCCCTGGGGCCGGATGAGCGGGTCACCGAGCGCGGTTATTTGATTCGTCAGGGCAACGGCACCATTTATCCAACCACCGACCGCTCGGTGCTGATCAAGATCACTGCCGACGACGGTACCGTTGGTTGGGGCGAAACCTATGGCATTGTGGCCCCGACGGCGGTGACCAGCATCATTGACGATGTGCTGGGGCCGGTGATCGTGGGCCGTGATCCGCGCGACCCGGTGGTGATCCAGGAAGACCTGTATGACCTGATGCGGGTACGCGGGTGTTTTGGCGGCTTCTATGTGGACGCTATTGCCGGGGTGGACATCGCGGTCTGGGACCTGTATGGCAAGTTGCTTGGTCAACCCCTGGTGAAGCTGCTGGGCGGTCAGCGCCGCGCCACGATACCGGCCTATGTGTCGGGTCTGCCGGCTACCACGCTCGACCAGCGATTGGCCTTGGCACGCAGATTCCAGGCCCAGGGCTTCAACGCCTTCAAGTACGCCGCAGTGGTTTCCTTTGACGGCATCGTGCAGGAGATGCGGGTGTTGCGCGAGGGCCTGGGCCCGGATGCCCGGCTGATGGTTGATTTGCACTGGAAGTTCACCGCGCAGGAGGCAATCCAGCTGGTCGAGCAGCTGATGCCCTACCGGCCCTACTTTGTCGAAGCCCCCTGCCAGCCAGAAGACCAGGAGGGGCAGGCCCATGTGGGCGCCAGCATTAAGGTGCCACTCGCGCTGGGCGAGGAGTGGCGCACGGTGTACGAGTACCGGCCACGAATGGAGCGGCGTGCCATGTCGATCGTGCAACCGGAGATGGGCCACACCGGTCCGAGCCAGTTCATGCAGATCGCGCGCATGGCAAACGCCTTTCACATGAAGGTCATACCCCATGCCAGCATCGGCATCGGGATTTTTCAGGCCGCCAGCCTGCATGCGGCGGCGGCCCTGCCGAACTGCCCGATGCACGAATACCAGCATTCGGTGTTTGACCGCAACCTGCAGTACGTGCAAACCAGCATGCGCTGCGCAGCGGGCGTCTTCACCCTGCCTGACGGGCCTAGCCTGGGTATAGAGCCGACCGACAGCCTATGGCAGTTTCTCTGCCCCAAAACTTGACTATTTTTAAGGAGATCAATGTGAAAAGCTGTTTTCTAACCTTGTGGCGGGGCCTGTTGGCTGTATGCCTGCTGAGTACCAGTGTGGCGCAGGCGCAGGACGCCGCCAGCTATCCCAATAAGCCGATCCGGCTGATCGTGCCGGTGCCGCCCGGCGGCGCGGCCGACGGCATGGCACGCCTGGTGGCTGACCACCTGCAGACCAAGTGGGGCCAACCGGTGCTGGTCGACAACAAGCCCGGTGCCGGGTCGGCCGTTGGCTTAGGGCTTCTGTCCAAATCACCGCCCGACGGCTACACCATTGGCATGGGTAATATCGCGGCCAATGCGATCAACCCGGCTCTGCAACCGAACCAGTTCGCCTACCAGCCGGTGAAGGACTTTGCTGCCATTACGCTGATCGGTGTCACCCCTTTGATCCTGGTGGTCAATGCTGACAAAGTGCCGTCCAAGACCATCCCCGAGTTCATCGCCTACCTGAAGGCCAATCCCGGAAAAATTGCCTATGGTTCGTCAGGCACGGGATCCTCGCTGCACATCGCCATGGAGCTGTTCCTGCAAAAAACCGGTACCACCATGCTGCATGTCCCCTACAAGGGTTCTGCCCCCATGATGACCGACCTGTTGGGTGGCCAGGTGCTCGCGTCCATGGACGCGGCCACCACGTCTTGGCCCCAAGTTCAGGCTGGCAAGTTGCGCGCATTGGGTGTGGCCGGCTCCGAGCGTGCCTTTTTTGCGCCTGACTTGCCCTTGGTGCGTGACATCGTGAGTGGCTTCGATGTCAAACCCTGGCACGGCCTGATGGCACCCGCCGGCACCCCGCCGGCCATTGTCAACAAACTCTCAGAAGAGATTCAGGCCTTTTTACGTACACCTGCCGCACAGGCCAAACTGCAGGCTGCGGGCATTGTGCGGGTTGGCAATTCAGCCGCTGAGTTCCAAGCCTTCATGGCCAGTGAATTCGAGCTGTACAAAAAAGTCATCCAGGAAGCCGGCATCAAGGCTGAATAGAAGCGCCAACCGCCATGAG
Source organism: Rhodoferax sp. (assembly GCA_009693325.1). GTDB lineage: Bacteria > Pseudomonadota > Gammaproteobacteria > Burkholderiales > Burkholderiaceae_C > Rhodoferax. Next base: position 622 of record SHXM01000125.1, on the reverse strand, counting down.
CAACACCCCTCATCCTTTGCAGGTGGTCGCGGCACGCCACTGGAAGGTGGCCATGCCCTTTGTCACCGCTCTGGAATGGGGTTCAGGCAAACGCCCGGCGGCCACCCGCCTGATTGTCGAGCTGACCTTGGCCAACGGCACGGTGGGCTACGGCGAAACCATTTGCCTGCTCGAGTTCATTGAGCCGGTGCTCGTGAACACCGTCTTCCCGATTGCCCTGGCGCACCGCGCCAGTGACGTGGAACGCTTCAGCCGCCATGTGCTGGGTGCCGGCTACTACCACCACAAACGCGCGGCTGTGATGGCCATGGCAGCGGTCGAGATGGCGATGTGGGACGCTGTTGGCCGCTCCAGTGGCCTGCCTCTGCACGCGCTATGGGGCGGCGCCTACCGGCAACAGGTGGAGGTTGCCGCCTATTTGTTTGGCACTGATGCGCAGGCACACCACCGGTCGGCACAGCGTTTCATGGATCAGGGTTACCGCTCGTTCAAGGTCAAGATCGGTATGACAGCGGCCAGTGACCTGAGCAATGTGGCAGCCGTGCGGGGTGCCGTTGGCGATTTCCCCCTGAGGGCGGATGTGAACGGCGCTTGGACACCGGGTACTGCCCGGCGCATGTTG
>SHXM01000124.1 GCA_009693325.1 Rhodoferax sp. | reverse complement strand
CCCGGCTGTACGGCTCGCTCGGTGCCACCGGCAAGGGGCATGGCACCGACACGGCCATCATGCTCGGTTTGTGCGGCTTGATGCCCGACAGCATCGACCCCGACACCATTGAGTCGCGCATCAGGCAGATCCGCGACGATGCCAGCCTGCTGCTCAATGGTGAACGGCGGATGGTGTTCAAGGAGCGCAGCGATATTTTGTTTTTGCGCAATGAGACCCTGCCGTTTCATGCCAATGGCGCGCGCTTCATGGCTTTTGCAAGCGACGGCGAGCAGATCGAGGAGCGTTGCTACTTTTCGGTGGGTGGCGGCTTTGTGGTGTCGCAGGAAGAGGCTGACCGATCGGTCGATCAGCCCAAGCTGGTGGTCGACCCGACTCGGCTTGAACACCCGTTTTCCAGCGGAGACGAATTGCTGGCCATTACCGTGCGCACTGGCCTCTCGATCGCTCAGGTGATGCGACGCAATGAGTACGCTTGGCGCACCGACGCCGAGTTGGACGCGAGCCTGGACCAAATATGGGATGCCATGAAAGCCTGTGTGGCACGCGGCTGTCGTACCGAGGGTCATTTGCCGGGCGGCCTGCGGGTCAAGCGCCGTGCGGCCGAGCTGTATCGCACGCTGAGTACCCGCCCCGAGGATGCGCTGAAAGACCAGCTCACTATTCTTGATTTCGTCAATGTCTACGCGATGGCGGTGAATGAAGAAAATGCGGCAGGCGGGCGGGTCGTCACAGCGCCTACCAATGGGGCAGCGGGCATTGTGCCTGCGGTGATGCACTATTACGACCGCTTTTGCGCCGGGGCATCCATGGCGGGCATTCGGGATTTTTTGCTGACAGCCGGGGCCATTGGCCTGCTGTACAAAGAAAATGCCTCGATCAGTGGCGCCGAGGTGGGTTGCCAGGGCGAGGTGGGCGTGGCCTGTTCCATGGCTGCGGCTGGCTTGGCGGCTGTTATGGGCGGTACGCCGCAGCAGGTTGAAAACGCCGCTGAAATTGGCATGGAGCACAACCTCGGCCTCACCTGCGACCCGGTCGGTGGCCGCGTTCAAATCCCCTGCATCGAACGCAACGCTATGGGCTCAGTCAAGGCGCTCAATGCGGCGCGCATGGCCTTGCGCGGTGATGGCACCCATTTTGTGTCGCTGGATCAGGTGATCAAAACCATGCGTGATACCGGCCGTGACATGATGACCAAATACAAGGAAACCAGCCGAGGCGGCTTGGCGGTCAATGTCATCGAGTGCTGAAGCATGCGGTATTTCCTGGGTATCGACACCGGTGGCACCTACACCGACGCGGTGCTGCTGGACCAAGACAAGCAGGTGGTGGCAGCGGCGAAGAGCCTGACCACCCGGTTTGACCTGGCGGTTGGCATCAGCGCCTCGCTGGACCGGCTGCCCAAGGACCTGCTGGCTCAGGTGATGCTGGTGTCGCTGTCCACCACGCTGACGACCAACTCCGTGGTGGAGGGCAAGGGCTCGCCGATCTGTGTTTTGCTGGCTGGCTATGAGGCGGCCCAGATCAAGTCCAGCGGGCTGCTTGAGCTGGTGGGTGCTGAGGCCATTGTGTCATTGCCCGGCGGCCATGACGCTGGCGGCCATCCGGCTGTGGCGCTGGATGAGGCGGCGTCCAAAGCCGCCATCTTGCGCCACGCTCCTCGCGTCAGCGCGTTTGCCATTTCGGCCAGTTTTGCGGTGCGCAACCCGGCGCATGAGCAGCAGCTGCGCGCCTGGGTTGAAGCACTGTGTGACAAGCCCGTCACCTGCGGCCATGAGCTGGCGCCCAGCCTTGGGGCACCCCGACGCGCTTTGACCGTGGCCTTGAACGCGCGCATGATTTCCCACATCAAGGCCTTGATTGAATCGGTCAAGCGCACCCTGGCCTTGTATGAAGTCTCGGCGCCCTTGATGATGGTCAAAGGTGACGGCACGCTGGTCAATGTCGCCTCGGCGCTGCAGCGGCCGGTCGGCACCGTGCTGTCGGGGCCAGCCGCCAGCCTGCTCGGCGCCTGCGCGTTGAGTGGCTTGAGCGACGCCATCGTGGCCGACATGGGCGGCACTACCACCGATATTGCCATCGTGCGCGGCGGCCAGCCCGCCCTGAGTTTTGACGGGGCCATGATTGGCAGCTGGCGCCCCATGATCGAAGCGGTCAAGGTCTACGCGATTGGCCTGGGTGGGGACAGCGAGATACGGATCCTCGGCGGCCATGGCCTGGCCATCGGACCGCGTCGGGTGCTGCCCTTGAGCCTGCTGGCCCATGAACACCCAAAGGTTCTGGCGGTGCTGGAGCGGCAGCAAAACGAGTCGCCGCATGCCAGTCAGATACGCTTTGTGCAGCGGCTGCAAGGTCATGACGCCCTGATTGACCGGTTGCCCGACGATGAGTTGCGCGCCTGGGAGCGGCTGGCCCAGGGGCCAGTGGACATGGAGCACTGCAACATCCATGACCGGGTCATGTCCCGGGCGCTGGCCCGGCTGGAGCGCAAGGGGCTGGCGATCTACAGTGGTTTCACTCCCAGCGATGCGGCACATGTGCTGGGTCTGTCTGACCATTGGAGCCATGACGCAGCGGTGTTTGGCGCCAGGATCTGGGCCCGGCAAATGCGGCACCTGTATGGCCTGGGCACCTGGACCCTGGGCGACGCGGTCGCGCCCTCGCGCCAGGTGGTGGATCTGGTGATCGCCACCATCTCGCAAAAGCTGATCGAGGCCGGCCTGAACGATGAAGGTCAACTTAACGAGTCAAATGCGGGCCGGCTCGCCGGCCTGTTGACCCAGCTGGCCTTGAGCCCCGGCCAGGGTGCCGGCACGGCCGGCGTCAACCCACTGTTCAAACTGCAGTTTGCCCCCGATTTGCCGCTGGTCGCGGTGGGCGCGCCGGCGGCAAGTTACTACCCTGCAGTGGCCCGTGGTCTGGGCATCGGCTTGGTGTTGCCGCCGTTTGGCGAGGTGGCCAACGCGGTCGGCTCGGTGTTTGGGCGCGTGTCGCAACGCGTCCACATGACCGTCACGCAGCCGGTGCGTGGCGTTTACCGGGTGTTCACGCCGGACGGGCCCCGCGATTTCGCCGCCCTCGACGCCGCACTGGCCCTGGCGCGCGATCTGGCGGCTGGTGAGGCACATCTGCGCGCCTTGCAGGCTGGGGCGGCCCAGGTCGACGTGCGCTTCGTCCAAAGCGACAACAGTGTCAGCAACGACATCGACGGCCACATGTTTTTCGAGGCCATCGTCACGGCCATCGCTTCGGGGCCGCCGGTGATGCTGGGCCCCTGAGCCGATGGTGGCCACCAGTCCTTCTGCCGATGACATTGGCGAGGCTCTGGCCGAGCACGGGCTGTCCCTGCGTGGCGGGTGGCAGCCAGATCCGGCGCTGGACCGGCTGCCGCGTTTGCCTGGCGGGCAGAGCGCCGGCGTGGTCTGGCTGGTGGGCGTGGTTGGTGCCGCGCACTGGGCGAGTTTTTCGGCATCCTCATTCTTCGCGGACGGCCTGTCCGATCCGCTGGACCGCTGGAGCCGCGCCGTGGGCGATGCGCTGGCGGCGCGCTGGGGCGGGCTGGCGCTTTATCCCTTCACCGGCCCGCCGTACTGGCCGTTCCAGCAATGGGCGAGCCGTGCTGAGCCCCTGCAAAACAGCCCCTTGATGCTGCGCATCCACCCGGTCTACGGGCTGTGGCACGCCTACCGTTTTGCCCTGGCCTTGCCCGGCGCGCCGCCGGCCAACTTAGTCGCCCCAGCGGCAGCGCCGCCGCCCGGGCTGGGCAGCCTGTGCCTGCAGTGTGACGGGCAGCCGTGCCTGCAGGCTTGTCCTGTTTCGGCGTTTGATGGCGCCAGCTACCGCGTGGAGGCTTGTCTGGGCTGGCTGCAGCAGCCGAGCGGCGAGCCGTGCATGCAGCAGGGCTGTTTGGCCCGGCGCGCCTGCCCGGTGGGGGCAGCCTACCGCTACCCGGCTGACGTGGCGGCTTTTCATATGACGGCCTTCGCCGCCCATCACAGGCCGGTCCCGGCACCCGTGCCAGCATTGCCGGCTGGGCCTGAGGCCTGATGCTGCGGGCCTGTGCTAAGTCAAGACATGCATACAAAATCAACCATGCGTAAAAAATCAACCATGCGCGCCGTGCTGTTGACGGGTTACGGCGGTTATGACCAGTTGCAGTACCGCACCGATGTGCCCCGGCCGGACCCGGCACCCGGTGAGGTGCTGATCCAGGTGGGTGCCTGCGGTGTCAACAACACCGATGTCTGGACCCGTGAGGGCGCTTACGGCGCCACCGAGCAATCGGGCTGGCAGGGTAGTGCCTTCAGCTTCCCGCGTATCCAGGGTGCAGACATCGTCGGCCGCATCCTGGCGGTCGGCGCGGACGTGGGCGCAGACCGCCTTGGTGAGCGCGTCATGGTCAACCCCACGCTGTACAACGTATCGGGCGACGGTTTGTTTGACGCCACCTACCTGGGCAGCGAGCGTGACGGTGGCTTTGCCGAGTGGGTTTGTGTGCCGGCTGAAAACGCCCATGCCGTCACCTCGACGCTGGCCGATCATGAGTTGGCCAGCTTCATGACGTCTTACCTCACGGCCGAACACATGCTCAATCGGGCGGCTCTGACGGCCGGGGAGACCCTTCTGGTAACCGGTGCCTCGGGCGGTGTCGGTTCAGCGCTGATGCAACTGGCCAAGATCCGAGGTGCCCGCATGGTCGCCGTGATTGGCCGCGGCAAAGAGGCGCATCTGGCCGCACTGGGGGTTGAGGCCTTTATCTGGCGCGACGAGCCTGACTACGCTGCCGCGCTGGCCCGGCAGTTGCCAGCGGGCGAGGTGGATGTGGTGGCCGACATTGTGGCGGGCGACAAGGTACCCGCGCTGTTAGACCTGTTGGCTGTGGGCGGGCGCTATGTGACGGCCGGCGCCATTGCCAGCCCCATGGTGACCATCGACTGGCGCAAGCTCTACCTCAAGCACCTGACGCTTTTGGGCGCCACCATGGGCACGCAGGCAGAGACGCGCCAGATCGTGCACTATGTGGCGTCGGGCCAGCTCAAGCCCCTGATCGCCGGCATCTACCCGCTGGAGCAACTGGTGCAGGCGCAGCAGGCTTTCAAGACCCGCTCGCATTTCGGCAAACTGGTGATCACCCTCTGAGGTGCGGCAGGCCTAACCTTACCCGGTCTGGAACCAGGCCGATTTGGTTTGCAGGTAAGACTGCAGGCTCATCATGTGCTTGTCACGCGAGTTGCCCGACTGCTTGTAGCCGCCAAAAGGCTGCGTCATGTCGCCGTCGCCAAAGCAGTTGACCCAGACCACGCCGGCTTCGAGTTCACGTACAAACCGGTGGGCCTTATTCAGGTCGCGTGTCCAAACCGAAGCGGCCAGGCCATAGACCGAGTCGTTCGCCAGGGCCAGCGCTTCTTCGTCGGAAGAGAACGGCACCACCGTGGCTACTGGGCCAAAGATCTCGTCCTGCGCGATGCTCATGCGGTTGCTGGCACCAACAAACAGCGCCGGGCACAGGTAGGCGCCGGCCGCCAGTGCCGCCCCGGGCGATTCGCCCATCAGCAGCTGGGCACCTTCTGCCACTCCACGGGCCATCCGCGCCTGTACATTGCGCAACTGGGCATGGCTGGCCAGGGGCCCCAGCGTGGTAGCCGGGTCCAGCGGGTCACCGGGGCGGTAAGCCTGCGCGGCCCGGGCGGTAAAGCGGCGCACGAATTCGTCGTGGATGTCGCGGTGCACCAGCAGGCGCGAGCCGGCGTTACACACCTGGCCGGCGTTGTCATAGATGCCGCCCACCGCCCGGTCCACAGCGACGTCCAGGTCGTACAGATCGGGCAGAAAAATCTGCGGGCTCTTGCCGCCGGTTTCCAGGGCCACCCGTTTCATGTTGGACTGACCGGCATAAGCCAGCAGAAGTTTGCCCACGGCGGTGGAGCCGGTGAACGACAGCTTGATCACATCCGGGTGCAGTGCCAGTGCCCGCCCGGCCTCTGGGCCCAGGCCGTTGACCAGGTTGAACACACCGGGTGGCCCACCGGCATCGATGAACAGTTGGGCCAGCCGCGTACACGACAGAGGCGCCTGCTCGGCAGGTTTCAGTACCACGCAATTACCGGCCGCCAAAATCGGCGCCAGCTTCCACACAGCCATCAGCAGCGGGTAGTTCCAGGGGGTGATGGCGCCGACCACGCCCATGGGTTCATGGGTGATCAGGTGCAGGGTGCCCGCTGCGGTATGGGTGACTGCGCCTTCCACCTTGTCAATGCACTCGGCAAAAAAGCGCAGGGTCTTGGTGACTTCTGGCAGGTCGATGTTGAGCACATCGCTGATCGGCTTGCCCATGTCCAGGGTTTCGAGCAGGGCCAGTTCGTCGGCATGCTGCTCGACCAATGCGGCCAGGCGCAGCAAGACGTCCATGCGTTGCCGGGGCGGCAGACCGCGCCAGCGTCGGTCGTTCCAGGCTTGCAAGGCACTGGCCACCGCGGCGTCTATGTCGGCATCACCACCTTTGGCCATGTGTGCCAGCACACGGCCATTGGCCGGGTTGATGCAGTCAAATGTTGCCTTGTCGAGCGACGGTACATGCCGGCCCTCAATGAAGTGGCCGGTGGCCACGGACAGCTGTTGCGCCCGCTCTACCCATTGCGCATGGGTCTTGGCTGGGGTCTGGGCCTGTGTCATGGTGGGGTCTCTGCTTATTCGGCAACCAGTTCTTCGGGGTAGCCCGGGGCGCGTAACTCGAGCCCACAGGCCGCCTCGATCATGCGCACCACCTCGGGCGACTGCGCCTCACTGCCATACAGGCCGCGCGCGCGACGGAAAATCTGCTGCGTCAGGCCGCCGAGCTCCAGCGGTACGCCCAATTTTTCGGCAATGCTGTTGACCAGCCCCAGGTCCTTACAGGCCAGGTCCATGGTGAACTTCACGTTGTAGCTGCCGCTGAGCACCAGTTTGGACTCGGTCTCGTGCACAAAACTGTTGCCCGAGCTGGCGCGTATGGCGCGGTAGGTGGCATCCGGATCGACCCCGTATTTGGCCGGCACCATCATGGCTTCACCCGCTGCCACCAAATGGATGAAGGCCAGCATATTGGTCACCACCTTCACCACCGAGGCGCTGCCAAGCTTGCCCATGTAAATCACCTCGCCACCCATCACCTTCAGAATGCCATCGACGCGCGCCGCCGTGGCGGGATCGCCGCCTACCAGCACCGTGATCTGGCCTGAGCTGGCCAGATGGACGCCACCCGTCACCGGGCATTCCAGCACCTCAATGCCACGCGCCTGGGCCAGGCCCTGCAGGCGTTGCAAATCCTGAAAGTCGGTGGTGCTCATTTCAATCCAGACCGCGCCGCTGGGCAGGCTCTCAAACACGCCGCCCGGGCCCTCCACCACCTTGCGTGAGGCCGCCGGCGAGGGCAGGGCGGTGATCACCACATCCGCCTGGCGGCAGACGCCGGCCACGTCGTCCGACCAGATGGCACCGCCTCCGAGCAGTCGCTCTGCGCTGGCTTTGTGCAGGTCGGTCACTGTGACCTTGTAGCCCGCTTTCACCAGGCTGTTGCAGAGGGGTTCGCCCAGGTTGCCCAGGCCGATAAATCCGATGTTCAAGCTGTCGTTTGCCATGTTGCGTTCCGTGTTGTCAAAGTTTGAAAAAGGGGCTCAGTTTAGGCGCAACCAAGCGCCGCTTGCTGGCGGCAATTCGAGCAATTGACTGCGGGTTTTAGCGGATATGTTCCAGATTGACCCCGTACTCCAGCGCTGCATCCAGCAGGCTGGCGAGCTGGTCATGGGCGTAGGTGGTGAAAACATACAGGTCGAACTCAGTCTCGGCCAACCGGTGCAGGCTGCAGGGCAGGTGGTGGTGCCCGCTCAGGCGCAGTTCACCGACTGGGAAGGCTGTGGGCCGGCAGTCCAGCGCAAACAGCTTGGACAGGGTGTCCAGGCAGCGCGGGCCCTGCACCTTGATGCGGCAGCGTGCGTGGCTCAGGTCGGTCACGCCGCCCACATCCGCGCCAATGGCTGCGCGCATCGCCGCACAGGCGTCGCTCCTGCCATCGCCGATCAGCAGCCACTCTTCCGGACCGGTGCGCATCAGCAGGCCGAGCTGGGTGACCAGCGTCTGACCCGTGAGGCCCGGGGGCGCCTGCCCCAGCAGTTGCGCCAGCGCGGCATGGAGCTCTGCCTCGCCAGACACCCAGGTGCTGACCAGCACCGCGTTCGGCACCATGCCCGCGCGGACGTGTACCCCGACGCTTCCGTCAAGGGCCGGGCGCTCGCCCAATCTATGGCCCTCAAAAGGGCTGCGGTAAAGCGATGCATCAACCACGGTAGCGCACTCCTTCGGCGTCCAGGAAGCAGGGGTCGACCACCCGCAGGCGGTATTGGCGGCCCTGTACCGGCGATGCAGCAATGATCTCCTGGCCCACCCGGCTGGTGCCGCCTTGCAAGAGGCCCAGGCCAATCGACTTGCCCAGCGATTTGCTGTAGGTGGTGGAGGTGATGTGGCCGCGGCCATGGCCAGCAATCTTGTCGTCGGCAAAGAACAGGATGGCACCGTTGGACGGCACCGCCCCGTCTTCCGCCGGCTCCAGCCCAACCAGGGTCGGGCGGTCGGGTCGGGCCAAGTGTTCGCTGCGCCGCAGTGCGTCGCCCCAGAACGGTTTGAGCTTGCTCGCCATCTTGCCCGCACC
>SHXM01000123.1 GCA_009693325.1 Rhodoferax sp. | reverse complement strand
AGATCGTCAACGCCGACGCCGAGGTAGGCCTCGCGCACACGGTGGTCGGCTTGCACCTGTGCGGGCGCACCACGGCAAATCACGCCGCCAAACTCCATCACCGTGACCCGATCGGCCAGGTTCATGACAAACTCCATGTCATGCTCGACCACCAAAATACCCAGGCCCTCAGCGCGAAGCTGTTTTAGGAGCGTGGCGAGCGCCTGCTTTTCAAGGTGCCGCAGGCCGGCAGCGGGCTCATCGAGCAGCAGCAGCAGGGGCCCACCGGCCAAGGCGCGGGCGATTTCAACAGTTCTTTGCTGCCCCAGAGACAGCGAGGCCGCTGGCAGATCAGCCCAGTCAGACAGGCCGCAGCGCTCAATTTGCAAACGTGCTCGGGCCAATAGCGCGGCCTCCTCGGCCCGGTCTAGCCGCAACATGGCGGCAAGCCAGCCGCAGCGGCCCAGCCGGTGGGCACCAAGGGCGACATTGTCCAGAACACTGCGCTGCCCAAGCAGGCGCACATGCTGAAAAGTGCGGCCCAAGCCAAGTTGGGCAAAGGCCCGGGCGGCCTGCCCGGTCATGCCTTGCCCGAGCAGTTCAACATCGCCTGCGCAGGGCTCATCCACACCCGAAACCAGGTTGAAAAAAGTGCTTTTGCCAGCGCCATTGGGGCCGATCAAGGCATGCACCTCGCCTGCCAGCACAGTCAAACTGACCGCGTCGTTGGCAATCAAGCCGCCAAAGCGTTTTGTCAGGCCGCGTGTTTCGAGCAGCACAGCGCCCGGCGCTGCCAGCGCAGGCTGCGGCCAGGGAGCATGCTGCATCGGGGTAGCCGCTGCTGGCGCTTTGAGCCAGCGCCGACTGAGCCGGGCCATGATGGGCCACAGTCCGTCGGCCGCCCGGTGCAGCATGAGCAGCATCAGCAGGCCGAAGACGATCACCTCAAAGTTGCCGCTGCGCCCCAAGAGCTGTGGAAGAATGTCTTGCAGCCGGGCCTTGAGCAGCGTGATCAGCCCAGCCCCCAGTACTGCGCCCCAGAGGTGGCCCGAGCCGCCGACCACGGCCATAAACAGGTATTCGATGCCAATGTTCAGGTTAAAGGGGGTCGGATTCACAAAGCGTTGCAAGTGGGCGTAAAACCAGCCTGAGACCGCGGCCAGGAGTGCGGCCAGCACAAACACTTTGACGCGGTAGCGCGCGGTATCCACGCCCATTGATTCGGCCATGACACGCCCGCTTTTGAGCGAGCGAATGGCACGCCCCTCGCGCGAGTCGAGCAGGTTGTGCAACATCCACAGGCTCAGAAGCAGCACCGCCCAGATCAGCGGCCCGAGCGAGCGCGGCGAGGCCAGTGACAGCCCTGCCAGCAGCAGCGGCGGCAAGCCGCCAATGCCGGTGTGCCCGCCCAAGGCGTCCATGTTGCCGAACAAAAAATACAGGCTCAGCCCCCAGGCAATGGTGCACAGCGGCAAGTAGTGGCCCGAGAGTTTGAGCGTGACGGCACCCAGGCCCCAAGCCAAGCCGGCGGTTAGCGCCAAGCCCAACAGCAAGCCCAGCCAAGGCCAGAGGGCTGGCGGCAGCAGGCCAGTCAAGGCGGCTGAGCTCAGAGGCGAGACACAGACCCAGGCGGTGGCATAGGCGCCGGTACCGACAAAGGCGGCCTGGCCAAAAGACGTCATGCCACCAACCCCAGTCAACATGACCAGGCCGACCGCCACCAGCGCATACAACGCAATGTAGTTCAGCAGTGTCACCGTGAACTCGGGCAGCCAGGCCCAGGCCAGCGCCAACAGCGCCACCGCTGCCAAGGTGAGGTGGCGCGGCGTCATTCGTCGTCCTCAACATGCCGGCTGCGCAGGGAGCGCCACCACAGAACCGGGATGATCAGGGTGAAGACGATCACTTCTTTGAAAGCACTGGCCCAAAATGAGGAAAAAGCCTCGAGCTGACCCACCAGCACAGCCCCAGCCAGCGCCAGCGGATAGCTCGCCAGCCCGCCAATGATGGCCGCAACAAAACCCTTCAGACCGATCAAAAAACCGGTGTCGTAATACACCGTGGTAATCGGCGCAATCAACAGACCAGACACTGCGCCAATCAGACCCGCCAGAGCAAAGCTGAGGTCGCCGCAAAGTTCGGTCGGAATGCCCATCAGGCGCGCGCCCACCCGGTTCATGGCAGTGGCGCGCAGCGCCCGGCCGATCATGGTTCGTTCAAAAAACAAAAACAGCACGCACACCAAGGCGAGCACCACCCCTACCACCACCAGCGATTGCCCACTGAGCGTGATACCACCCAAATCCAGGCGGGCTTCTGAAAACGCCGGCGTGCGCGAGCCTTCAGCGCCAAAAAACACCAGACCCAGGCCAACCAGCACCCCGTGCAGGGCGACCGAAACAATCAGCAGCAGCAGCACACTGGCGTCAGCCAGCGGCCGGTAGGCCAAGCGGTAGAGCAAAGGCCCCAAAGGACTGACCAGCAACAATGTGGCCGCGGCCTGCGCCGCCAGCGAGCGGGGCCCCAGCAACACCCACAGGGCCGCCAGGCCGGGCAACACCAGTGTCCAAACCAGGGTCGCCGCCCAGCCCACCGCAATACCCCTTGTCGAGCGCCAGATTTCCGTCGCAAGCGTGAGTGCGGCCAAGCCCAGCAACAACCAAAGCGTCAGCGGTGTCCGCCCGGTGTTGAGCATGGCCATGGTCAGGGCGGCAAAGGCTACCAACTCGCCTTGTGGAATAAAAATCACGCGGGTTACCGAGAACACCAGCACCAAGGCCAGAGCCATGAGGCCGTAGACGGCACCGTTGACCAGGCCGTCCTGCATCAGTAACAGGGCAATCTGCAAATCCATGTTTGCCTTCAGTTCAAAGCCGAACCGCATTGTCAGCCCGGCCGGGGCCCGGTCAGGGCCCCTTGCTCAGGCGATGGATCAGGGCTGGTATTTCCAGGTGCCGTTCTCGATTTTGACCATCACGTAGGCGCGGTCATCAAGGCCGAGGTGGTCGCTGGCCGACATCGAAAAGATGCCGTGCGCGCCTGCCACGTCCTTGACCTGCTCCAGCGCATCGCGCAGCGCGGCGCGGAAAGCTGGCGTACCCGGCGTTGCTGATTTCAGGGCCACCGGCACCGCGGCGCTCATCAACAGGCCGGCATCCCAGGCGTGGCCGCCAAACGTGGAGACCGAACCCGCGCCGTACTTGGCTTCGTAGGCTTTCACATAATTGGTGCCCGCCGCCTTGACCGGGTGGCCCAAGGGCAGCTGATCGACCACCAGCATCGGGCCCACCGGCAGGAAGGTGCCCTCCACGTCTTTGCCGCCCACCCGCAGGAAGTCCGCATTGGCCACGCCGTGGGTTTGGTAGAGCTTGCCCGCATAGCCACGCTCTTTGAGCGCTTTTTGCGGCAGGGCGGCCGGCGTACCCGAGCCGGCGATGAGCACCGCATCGGGCTTGGCGGCAACGGTTTTGAGCACCTGGCCGGTCACCGAGGTATCCGAGCGTGCATAGCGCTCGTTCACCGTGATCTGGATGTTCTTGAGCGCTGCAGACTTGCTGAATTCCTGAAACCAGCCCTCGCCGTAGGCATCAGAAAAGCCGATGAAGGCGACGGTCTTGACCCCACTTTTTGCCATGTGGTTGGCGATCGCCATGGACATCATGATGTCGTTCTGGGGCGTCTTGAAGACCCAGCGTTTTTTGGCGTCCTGTGGTTCCACGATACGGGCCGAGGCTGCCATTGAAATCATGGGGGTTTGGGCCTCGGCCACCACATCGATCATGGCCAGGGAGTTGGGCGTGATGGTCGAGCCAAGGATGATGTCGACCTTGTGCTCTGAGATCAGCTTGCGCGTGTTGCTGACGGCGGCCGTGGTGTCGGAGGCATCGTCAAGCACGATGTAATTGATTTTTTGTCCACCAATCGATTGCGGCATGAGCTCAATGGTGTTTTTTTCGGGGATGCCCAGTGAGGCTGCCGGTCCGGTGGCCGAGACGGTCACACCCACGTTGATATCGGCCTGCGCGAGTTGGCTGGCCAGTGCAAGGGCCGCGATGGCCAATGGCTTGAGAAGTTTCATGCTGAGTCTCCTTTTGGGTTTGGTTTCGTAAGGCGCGTTTTAACATGCTTGCCGGCTTGCGCCAGGACGCCAGCCGGCAAATCCAGGCCGGGGGGCAGCGCGAGCGCCCCCAGACCACCGAGAAAAAGATCGGCCACCATGGGCGCCAGGGCGTCATGGCTCATGCTGCCGCCTGGCTTCATCCAGGTAAACAGCCAGTTGATCATGCCAAACAGCAGCATGGTGAGGGGCTTGGCCAGCAGGGCCTGATTGAGGTCAGGACGGATGCTGCCCACCAGCCTGGCAAATGCGGCCACGATGTCACGCTCCTTGCCCAGCACCCGCTCACGATCCGGCGGTTGGAGAAACTTGACATCTTCTGTCAAGACCCGGTGCGCGTCCTGAGCATGTACATACTCAGCCACAAAACGGCAAATCAAGGCATGCAGTTGCTGCTGTGCCTGCGCCGGGGTCAGGCGGTCCCGGCTCGCCTGAGAGACCAGCAGCAAAAGGCGCGATACCTGGCCATCGGTCAAGCTGACCAGCAAACTGTATTTGTCCTCAAAGTAGTGGTAGAGCGTGGCCTTGGAGAGCCCGCAGGCCTGCGCCACCTGGTTCATCGAGGTCGCCGGGTAACCGCGGCGGGCAAACAGGTGCGCCGCCTGCGCCAGAATGGCATCACGCTGAACCTCGTAGCCGGGGGAACGTCCGCGTGGCATCAGGCTGGGCGCTCAGCGCTCGTCAAAAGACAAAACCAGGCGCTCACTCACCGGGTGGGCCTGACAGGTGAGCACAAAACCGGCCGCCAGCTCGGCCTGGTCGAGCGCGAAATTTCGGCTCATGCGCACCTGCCCTTGCAGCACCTTGGCGCGGCAGGTGCCGCAAACACCCGAGGTGCAGGCAAAGGGCAACTCAAGCCCGGCGGCCGCGCCACAGGCCAGCAGACTGGGCTGGCTGCGGTGAAACTCAAGCTCGCGGCGCAGTCCGTCCCGGATGATCAGCACCCGGGATATTTCCGGGTCTCCCGGCAGCATCTGCGGCAGATCAGCCGTGGCCGTCCCGGTGGCCTGCGCCGCCACGCCAAAGCGTTCAATATGAATGCTTTGCTCGGGCACGCCGGAGGCGAGCAAAGCAGCCTGCGCCTCGTCATTCATCTGAAACGGGCCACAAATATAGGCATGGTCAATGCTTGCGGGGCCCAGCACACTGGACAAAAACTGCGCCACCTTATGCCGGTCGAGCAGCCCCATGTTCAGGTCAGCGTCGGTCTGTTCGTCAGAAAACACATGGTGCACCGACAGGCGCGACATATAACGATTTTTCAGGTCCTCAATATCGGCTTTGAACATGGTGGAGCGCAGCTGTCGGTTGCCATAAATCAGGGTAAAGCGGCTGTGCGGTTCGCGCGCCAGCAGAGTTTTCATGATGGACAAAATCGGCGTGATGCCACTGCCCCCGGCCAGCCCCACATGGTGCCGGCGTTGCGCCGGCTCGAGCGGGACAAAAAAGCGGCCTTGGGGCGGCATCACCTGCAAGCTGTCGCCAACCCGCAATTCACTGTTGAGCCAGTTTGAAAAAATCCCGCCCTTGACCCGACGTACGGCCACCCGCAGGGCGCCATCGTCGACCCCGGCACAAATTGAATAGGCTCGGCGCAGATCCTGCCCATGCACCTTGGCGCGCAGCGTCAGGTACTGGCCCTGGGTGAAAGCAAACACTGAAGCCAGGGCCGCGGGAACCTCGAAATTCAGCACCACAGCCTCGGCCGTGTCAGGCTGCATCGCGCTGACCGTGAGTTGATGGAAATCCAGGCGCATGGTCAATCAGATGGGCTTGAAGTGTTCAAACGGCTCCAGGCAATCCAGGCAGCGGTGGAGCGACTTGCAGGCGGTCGAACCAAAGGCCGACAGACGCTCGGTGCGGTAGCTGCCGCAGCGCAGGCAGGCCAGCGCCGCCGGCTTGGCGCGGTGGGCCACGAAATGCAGAGGCTGCGCCAGAGCGCTAGCCACCGGGCCAGGGGGTGCAATGCCGTAGTCTTGCAATTTGCGCCGTCCTGCCGGGCTGATCCAGTCGGTGGTCCAGGCCGGTGCCCGCTGCAGCAGCACCCGGGCCGGGCCCAGGCCGGCGTCGTCCAGGGCCTGGAGCACCTGGCGCTCTATGAGCTCGGTGGCCGGGCAGCCCGAGTAGGTTGGCGTGAGCACCACCTGCAGTCCATCACCGGCGAGCTTGATGTCGCGCACGATGCCCAGATCACACACCGAGAGGGCCGGCACCTCGGGGTCAAGCACGCCCGCCAAGGCCTGCCAAGCCTGCTTGATTCTGCTTTGGTCAGTCAGCCCACTGCCAGAGGACCTTGCAAGCACTGACTGCGGGCTCACCAAGCACCTCCGGGATAGGCCCGCTGCAGGTACTGCAGTTCGCTCAGGATAAAGCCCATGTGCTCACTGTGAACACCCTGTTTGCCGGCACTGCGAAAACCGGTTTCAGCCGGCGTCGTCAAGCCCGCGGGCCGCAAAATCAGGCCCATCTCAGCCAGCCAGGCCGGCTGCAGATCGCACCAGCGCGGACCCAGCCCAGTCTGCGCGGCCTGCTCGTCAATCGCATCGCTGTCAAACAACTCATGGGTATAGGGCCACAGCTGCACCAGCGCGGCTGCCATTCGGCGCTGCGATTCGGGTGTGCCATCGCCCAGGCGAATCACCCAGTCGGCGGCATGCTGCTGGTGGTAGCGCGCCTCTTTGAAAGCCTTGCCCGCAATTGCGGCGAGCTCTGCGTCGCAGGAAGGCTCCAAGCGCTGCCATAAAAGCTTTAAAAAAGTCGCCACCATGGCGGTGCGCAACACGGTGAAGCCAAAATCGCCACGTGGCAACTCGACCAGGGTGATATTGCGGTAGTCCCGCTCTTCGCGCAAAAAAGCCAGCTGGTCTTCGTCATATTTCGGGTCGCCCATTTGTCCGGCACGGCTGAGCAGCGCGCGGGCCTGGCCGACCAGGTCGAGTGCGATATTGGTCATGGCAATATCCTCCTCCAACACCGGTGCATGGCCGCACCATTGGGACAGGCGGTGACTCAAAATCAGGCAGGTGTCAGCCAGGCGAAGCACATACTGCACGCCCGGTTCACACCCGAGCCGGACCGAGGTGGGCAGGGCCATCACATGTGGTCCACCGCATCGGGCAGGCGGTAGAAGGTCGGGTGCCGGTAGACCTTGTCCTCCATGGGGTCAAACAGCATGGCCTTGTCGCCCGGGTCGCTCGCCACAATTTGGTCCGAGCGCACTACCCACAGGCTGCAGCCTTCCTGGCGTCGGGTGTAGACATCCCGCGCCATGTGCAAAGCCATCTTGGCGTCGGTGGCATGCAGGCTGCCGCAGTGTTTGTGGTCCAGACCCGCTTTGGTGCGTACAAACACCTCCCAAAGGGGCCATTCATGCTGAATTGTCATGCTGTTCCCTGCTGATTAATCAGGCTGCCTGGGCAATGGCATTGCGCTTGGCAGCATGGGCCAGCGCGGCCTCGCGCACCCAGGCGCCCTCTTCCCAGGCCTTGCGCCGGGCGCCAAGCCGCTCCTGGTTGCACGGCCCGTCACCTCCCACCACGCGCCAGAACTCGGCCCAGTCAATCGGCCCGTGGTCATGCTGCTGGCGTGCCTCGTTCCAGACCAGACCGGGGTCAGGAAAACTCACCCCTAATTCGCGCGCCTGTGCTACCGCAGCATCGATGAATTTTTGCCGCAGGGCGTCATTGCTGATGCGCTTGATGCCCCAGCGCATCGACTGCGCCGTGTTGGGCGACTGCTCATCTGGTGGGCCAAACATCATGATCGACGGCCACCACCAGCGGTTAACAGCATCCTGAACCATCGCCCGCTGCGCCTCAGTGCCTTGGCGCATCATGGTCAGCAGGGCCTCGTAGCCCTGGCGCTGATGAAAACTCTCTTCGCGGCAAATACGCACCATGGCCCGGGCATAGGGCGCATAGGAACAGCGGCACAAGGGCACCTGGTTCATGATCGCAGCCCCATCCACCAGCCAGCCGATGGCGCCCATGTCGGCCCAGGTCAGGGTGGGGTAATTGAAGATCGAGCTGTACTTGGCTCGCCCGTCCAGCAGGGCGTCTGTCATGTCCCCGCGCGAGGTGCCCAGGGTTTCGGCTGCGGCATACAGGTAGAGGCCGTGGCCGGCCTCGTCCTGTATCTTGGCCAGCAGGATGGCCTTGCGCTTGAGGGTGGGCGCACGGGTAATCCAGTTGCCCTCGGGCAGCATGCCCACCACCTCAGAGTGCGCATGCTGGCTGATCTGGCGTACCAAGGTCTTGCGGTAGTGCTCGGGCATCGGGTCCTTGGCCTCGATGAATTCACCCGCCGCAATGCGGGCTTCAAAACCCTGCTCCGCTTGCGCCGCCTCGGCGCTGACCTGGGTCTGGCGCGCAGGTGCGGCCTGCGGGCTCTGGGTGTCCATTGCTTGTGTGTACATGGTTTGTGATGTTTGATTTAATCGAAACGACTCAGGGCGGCGCCACCCGTTTGTCAAAAACCCGCCTGGCCTTGCCGGTCAGTGTGCGCTCGATGGCCTCTGGAGCAAGCACCGCCACCGCGCAGGAAATTCCCACCAGATTTTTGATGCGTTGCTGCAAAGCCGCAGCAATCTCGGCCACCGCCGCCTCAGACAGGTGGCGCGCAGCCGGCTGGAGCTCGCAGCGCACCTGCACCTCATCGAGCAGGGCCTCGCGGCTCACCACAATCTGGTACTGCCCCGACAAACCAGGCTGCTGCAACACGATTTCTTCAATTTGGGTGGG
>SHXM01000122.1 GCA_009693325.1 Rhodoferax sp. | reverse complement strand
AGGCTGCCTTTGGGTTCAGCGTGGTCTGGGCAGCGGGAGCAGGCGAGGCCTTCGCAGCGGGTGCTTTCGCGGCTTTCTTTGCGGGGGCTTTTTTTGCTGGAGCCGCTTTCTTAGCCGCTACTTTCTTCGCGGGGGCTTTTTTTGCTGGAGCCGCTTTCTTCTCAGGTGCCGCTTTCTTCGCAGCCGGTGATTTTGCAGTTGCCATTATTTTCTCCTTGATCGATTTACAAAGAGCACTTCATGCATGTTGGATTGCAGGAAGCGATCCATGGTGTTGGGTTCAATCCCAGCACCATGAACTCGGGACCACGAGCGTTTGATGCTCCCAAAGGGGCCATCGTGCGGTCGTGAAATTAGTAATGTCATGTCGAGCGTTCAGTCCCAAGACAGAGCACCACCGGACTGGTACTCTATGACGCGGGTTTCAAAGAAGTTGCGCTCTTTTTTGAGGTCAATCATCTCGCTCATCCAGGGAAATGGATTTTCTTCGTTCTGGTACAAGGGCTCCAGTCCGATTTGGGCGGCGCGACGGTTGGCAATGTAGCGCAGGTAGCCCTTGAACATAGACGCGTTGAGGCCGAGCACGCCGCGCGGCATGGTGTCCTCTGCGTAGCGGTACTCGAGCTCTACAGCCTTCTCGAACAAAACCTTGATCTCGGCCTTGAATTCAGGCGTCCAAAGCTGGGGGTTCTCAAGTTTGAGTTGGTTGATCAAGTCGATCCCAAAATTGCAATGCATGGACTCGTCACGCAAGATGTACTGGTATTGCTCAGCAGCGCCAGTCATCTTGTTTTGCCGTCCGAGTGCCAGGATTTGGGTAAAGCCAACGTAAAAAAACAAGCCCTCCATGAGGCAGGCAAACACGATCAAGGATTTGAGTAGTGTCTGGTCGTCTTGCAGGGTGCCGGTTTTGAACCCCGGATCCATGATGGACTGGATGAAGGGGATCAGAAATTCGTCTTTGTCTCGGATCGACTTCACTTCGTTGTAGGCGTTAAAGATCTCGCCTTCATCGAGCCCAAGAGACTCAACAATGTACTGATAAGCATGCGTGTGAATTGCCTCCTCAAAGGCTTGACGCAACAGGAACTGGCGGCATTCTGGCGCCGTGATGTGGCGGTAAGTTCCCAGCACGATGTTGTTGGCGGCCAAGGAGTCTGCTGTGACAAAAAAACCGAGGTTGCGCTTGATGATGCGGCGCTCGTCTTCTGTCAGCCCTTTGGGGTCTTTCCAGAGCGCGATGTCTCGCGTCATGTTGACTTCTTGAGGCATCCAGTGGTTGGCGCAGCTGGCAAGGTATTTTTCCCATGCCCATTTGTACTTGAAGGGCACCAGCTGGTTGACATCGGTCTTGCCGTTGATGATGCGTTTGTCATTGGCGTTAACGCGTCGGGGATTCACCACCGGCGGCACGGTCTCTCTGGGCAAACTGGTGGGCTGCGGGGGTGCGGTATCACGCAGCAAATGCAGCGCAGCGAGATGGATGGTGGTGTCTGTCACCTGTCTGCCGTAAGGGCTAGCTAAAGGCTGCATCAGCGGTGAGGGCTTGACTTCTTCGTCCCAGGTCAACATATGAATTCCAATTTAGATATTATGAAACGCGCGCGGCTTATTGAAAAGCTTTCATTGATAAAGGAGCCTCTTCTGCACTGGCTGGTGTGGCTCAGAAACATCGGGCGGTATGTATCTTGGGGTGATTTGCTTACTGGCATGACTCACAGGTCGGGTCATCAATGCCGCAAAATTTCATGTCGGTTGCAGGGCCCTGCTCCAACTGCTCCCGCGCGGTTGCCGCGGCAAGCTCGAGGGCGCCTACTTTGGCACTGCCGCCAGACTCATGGTCAGACGATACAGCGTTCATACGGCCCGCTGTGACGGTGGCTTTCTCCGCATGGGTGGCCGACATGGTGCGCAGGTAATAGGTGGTTTTCAAACCGCGAATCCAGGCCAGTTTGTAGGTCTCATCGAGTTTTTTTCCTGATGCACCTGCCATGTAAATATTGAGCGACTGCGCCTGGTCGATCCACTTTTGCCGACGCGCTGCTGCTTCGACCAACCAGGTGGTCTCGACCTCGAACGCGGTGGCATAGAGTGCCTTGATATCGCTGGGCACCCGGTCTATGGGTGCCAGTGAGCCGTCAAAATGCTTGAGGTCCATCACCATCACATCGTCCCACAGGCCCAGGCGTTTGAGATCGCGCACCAGATAGCTGTTGATGATGGTGAACTCCCCCGACAAATTAGATTTCACTGACAGGTTGCCAAAGCAGGGTTCAATCGAGGCGTCTACACCGATGATGTTGGAGATGGTGGCTGTGGGTGCGATGGCTGTGCAATTGGAATTACGCATGCCGTCAGCGGCGATCTTGGCGCGCAGTGCATCCCAGTCGAGTTGGCTGCTGCGGTCTACGTCCAAGTAGCCGCCGCGTTGCTCAGCGAGCATGTCCAGTGTGTCTATGGGCATGATGCCCCTGTCCCACAAGGAGCCCTTATAGCTGGAGTAGCGCCCCCGCTCGCGCGCCAGTTCGGTCGAGGCCCAGTAGGCGTAGTAGCAGATGGCTTCCATGGAGTGGTCTGCGAAGGTCACTGCGGCTTCGCTGGCGTAGGGAATACGCAACTCATAGAGGCTGTCTTGGAAGCCCATCACCCCCAGCCCGACCGGCCGATGGCGCAGGTTGGAGTCACGGGCCTTTTTGACCGCGTAGTAGTTGATGTCGATCACGTTGTCCAACATCCGCATTGCGGTGGTGATGGTCTTCTTCAGCTTGGCATGGTCGAGCGAGCCGTCTTTGAGGTGCTGCGGCAGGTTAACCGACCCTAGGTTGCACACAGCCGTTTCGGTATCGCTGGTGTTGAGCGTGATCTCGGTGCACAAATTACTCGAATGAACCACGCCGGTGTGTTGCTGTGGAGAGCGAATATTGCAGGCGTCTTTGAAAGTGATCCAGGGGTGGCCGGTTTCAAACAGCATGGTCAGCATCTTGCGCCACAGGTCAGCCGCTGGCAGGGCGCGCGAGGGTTTGATTTCACCTCGCGCAGCTTTTTCTTCATAGGCCACATAGGCCCTCTCAAAGTCTTGGCCAAACTTGTCATGCAGGTCGGGCACGTTGCTCGGAGAGAACAGGGTCCACTGGCCTTTTTCAATGACTCGGCGCATGAAAAGGTCGGGTATCCAGTTGGCGGTGTTCATGTCGTGGGTGCGCCTACGGTCATCCCCGGTGTTTTTGCGCAGTTCCAGAAACTCTTCGATGTCCAGGTGCCATGCCTCGAGGTAGGTGCAGACCGCGCCCTTGCGCTTGCCGCCTTGGTTGACAGCCACCGCGGTGTCGTTGACCACCTTCAAAAATGGCACAACGCCCTGGGATTCGCCGTTGGTTCCCTTGATGTGGGAGCCCAGCGCCCGAACCCGGGACCAGTCGTTACCCAATCCGCCCGCGAACTTCGACAGCAGCGCGTTTTCCTTGATGGACTCATAGATGCCATCGAGATCATCGGGCACGGTGGTGAGGTAGCAACTTGAGAGCTGCGAGCGCAGGGTGCCGCTATTGAAGAGGGTGGGCGTGCTTGACATGAAATCGAAAGATGACAGCACTTCATAGAACTCGATGGCACGGGCTTCGCGATCCATTTCCTTGAGCGACAGGCCCATGGCGACGCGCATGAAAAACGCTTGGGGTAATTCGATCCGGCTCTTGCCGACATGCAAAAAATAGCGGTCATAAAGGGTTTGCAGCCCGAGGTAATCGAACTTTAGATCGCGCTCTGCCTTGAGCGCTGCGCCCAGCCGAGGCAAATCAAACTGCAACAGACTTTCATCGAGCAATTCATTGGCCACCCCTTTTTTGATGAAGTCTGGGAAGTAATCCACATAGGCTTGCCCCATGTCAGCTGGCTCGACGTCTTTGCCCAGAACCTCTTTGGCTATGGTGTGAAACAGCAGACGTGCAGTGGCATAGGTGTAATCCGGATCTTTTTCAATCAGCGTGCGCGCTGCCAGCACCGAAGCTTTGTAGACTTCGTCCATAGGAACACCGTCGTACAGATTGCGCAGCGTCTCCGCAAAAATGGGCTCGGGCTTGACCTCGGCCCCGAGTCCTGAGCATGCCTCGGTGATCAGCTTGCTGAGCCTGGCCATATCTAGCACCACCCGCTCACCTTGGTCTATGGCATGCAGACTGGGTGTTTTTGCCGCCACAAGGGTTGCGCTCTTGAGCCGCTCTTGGCTGCGTTTTTCCCGGTACAGCACATAGGCCCGAGCGACTTCGTGGTGGCCCCCGCGCATCAGGCCGAGTTCGGCGTGGTCTTGGACGTCTTCAATGTGGAAAGTGCCGCCGCCCGGCCGCGAGCGCATCAAGGCCCGCATGACGGACTGGGTCAGGCCGTCTACCGTTTCTCGCACACTGGCTGATGCTGCGCCCTGGGTGCCATGAACCGCTAAAAACGCTTTCATCATGGCCACGGCGATTTTGTTGGGCTCAAAAGGCACGACCGCGCCATTGCGGCGGATGATTTGGTACTGACTCAGGAGCTTGGGAGGGAACGCTTGCTTGTCTTCTGGACTTTGCGGCGCCAGGCTTGCTGTGCGCAGGGTAATAGATGTGTCGAATGCTGTCTGCATTTTTTCCTCGTCGGTGGCTCTGATCGGTTGCTTAGGTCGGCTTGCTGCTTGCCGAATCCTGTTGATTATCTGCTGATTCGGTAGCGCCTAGCCACTATATATGGGGTCAAGGGGGAAGGCAAGCCACTACCAGTAGTGTTTTTTCAAAATTTGTTGTTTTCAGCACATTTAACGCGCGGCGGCCTTTTGGCCCCGTGTACCTGGCCGGCAGCAGGGCAGCTGAGTCGACCAGCTTTTACTTGACCAGGTGCTGGCGCTCGGCGCGCTCAGGGCTCGGCGAGTTGGCGGTGCTCGGTGCTGCAGTAGGGCCCGAGCTTGCCTTGGACTGTCTCGCCCTGGGCGATGTGCACCGAGCAGTGCAGGCAAGGCACCATCTCGGTTTGAGGCGGTGCGGGGGGCTTGTTGCGCAGCCCTTGGTCTTTGAGTCTGGCACGCCGGCCAGCGCGCCAGAGCCAAGCGCCAAATAGCAGGGCGGCGAAGAGCAGTATCAATTTCATGGGCTACGGCTTAGGATGATCTCCATCACAAAGCGTGAGCCGACATAGGCCAGCAACAACAGGCCGGAGCCGGCATACAGCATGCGCACGGCACGCTTGCCGCGCCAGCCAAAGCGGGACCGGCCGAACAGCAGCAGGGCGAAGGTCAGCCAGGACAACAAAGAAAATGCGGTTTTGTGGTCCCACTTGAGCGCGGCCTTGGCGCCATAGAGCTCGCTGCCAAAGAATAGGCCCAAGATCAGCGTAGCCGAGAGCAGCATGAAGCCGGCGCTGATGAAGCGAAAGGTGAGTCGCTCGAGGGTCAGGAGGGGCATGCCGCTGTGCGAATCCTGACCCAAACGAATTCTGCGTTCGCTGCGGCTCAAGTACCAGGCATGGGCTACCGCCGTGCCAAACAAGCCGTAGGAGGCAATCCCCAAGGCCCAGTGCAGCGGCAGCCAGGCCGAGGCGCTGGCGTGCAGCGCGCTGCCGGGGAAAAACACTGCCAGGGCGACGGCACCAACGCCCAGGGCGGCCAGCGGCCAGCGCATTTGCAAAAGTGGAAAAAAATAACTCTCAACCGCATAGACCAGGGTCACCAGCCAGATGGTGACCGACAGGGCGGGGGCGAAGCCGAAGTAAATTTGCTCGCCCGCCAGCCCCAAGGCCAGCAGCGCGCCGTGTACCAGCCAGGCCAGCCAGAGCGCTGCACGCGCCAATTGGGCGCTGAGCAGTGGCAGGCTGGCAGCCGACACCGTGTAGGCGACCACGGCGCCCAATGCCATGGTCAGGCTGACGGGGGAGGCACTGGCTAAAATCATCGACACAGTTTAACGTTTTGTCCCTCGCCACGGCCAGTTGGCGCTCAATTCTTGGTGCCGTTGAACGGCAAAACCCTGCATGGCATCTGCCCTCTCTGACAAACTTTCGCACCTGGTCAAGTCCCTGCGCGGCCAGGCTCGCATCACAGAATCCAATGTTGGCGATATGCTGCGCGAGGTGCGCATGGCCTTGCTGGAGGCCGACGTGGCCCTGCCAGTGGTGCGCGATTTCATAGCCCGGGTCAAGGAGAAGGCGCTGGGGCAGGAGGTGCTGGGATCGCTGTCGCCTGGCCAGGCTTTGGTAGGCATCGTCAACCAGGAGCTGATCGTCACCATGGGGGACGGGGTCAGCGACATCAACCTGTCGGCCCAACCGCCGGCGGTGATCCTGATGGCTGGCCTGCAAGGCGCCGGCAAGACCACCACCACTGCCAAACTGGCCAAACACCTGATTGAAAAACGCCGCAAAAAAGTGCTCACAGTGTCTGGCGACGTGTACCGACCTGCGGCCATCGAGCAACTCAAAACCGTGACCGCTCAGGCCGGAGCCGAATGGTTTGCCAGCACACCGCATCAAAAGCCGGTCGAGATTGGCCTGGCCGCGCTCGACTACGCGAAAAAACATTTTTTTGATGTGCTGCTGGTCGATACGGCAGGTCGCCTAGCCATCGACGAGGCCTTGATGCTCGAAATCAAGGCCCTGCATGCGGCGCTCAATCCGGTGGAAACCCTGTTTGTGGTGGACGCGATGCAGGGGCAGGATGCGCTCAACACCGCCCGCGCCTTCAAAGAAGCGCTGCCCCTGAGTGGCATTGTTTTGACCAAGACCGACGGCGATTCGCGCGGTGGCGCAGCCTTGTCAGTGCGCCAAGTCACCGGTGCCCCCATCAAGTTTGTGGGCACCAGCGAAAAAATTGACGGGTTGGAGGTGTTTGACGCCCAGCGCCACGCCGGGCGCATGCTGGGCATGGGCGACATTCTGGCTTTGGTGGAGCAGGTGACCGCCGGAGTGGACATGGCGGCGGCCCAAAAGCTCGCGGCCAAGGTCAAGAGCGGCGCAGGATTCGATTTGAGCGATTTTTTGGCGCAGATTCAGCAAATGAAGCAAATGGGTGGCTTGTCAAGTCTCATGGACAAGCTTCCCGCCGCGATGGCGGCCAAGGCCGGACAGGTCGATATGGCTCGGGCCGAGAAAGACATCAAGCGCAAAGAGGGCATCATCCACAGCATGACGCCGCTGGAGCGCGCCAAACCGGAATTGATCAAGGCCACCCGCAAGCGCCGTATTGCCAATGGCGCAGGTGTTCAGGTGCAGGAAGTCAACCGCATGCTCAAGGAGTTTGAGCAAATGCAGGACATGATGAAAAAAATGAAGGGCGGCGGCATGATGAAGATGATGAAGCGCATGGGCGGCATGAAAGGTATGCCAAGGATGCCGTTCTAGGGCATGCCCGCGTGCCTGCTGGTTTTTGCCGCTGGACAGCGCCGGCTTTTCTGAGGCCCGCATCAGCACCCATCTGAGCCTGGATGGCCCGGCCCGGCCCGACGCTCTGTCTGCGTTGTGGCAAATCTGCTCAGGCCGCTTGCTTGAGCCCTTTGGGGGCTTCGGTCGTCAACACCTCGCCGCGCAAGCTGTAGCTGCGGGTCTCGGTGATTCGCACATCCACCAATTGCCCCAACAGTCGCTCTGCGCCGACAAAATTTACCACCCGGTTGCACTCGGTGCGGCCCATTAGCTCAGTGGCATCGCGCTTGGAGGCGCCTTCCACCAAAATGCGCTGTACCGTGCCCAGGCGGCTCTCGCTGATGCGCTTGATACTGGCGTTGATCACGCCCTGCAGATGCTGCAGGCGACGCAGCTTTACCTCATGCGGTGTGTGGTCGGCCAGGTTGGCCGCCGGTGTGCCGGGGCGCGGGCTAAAGATAAAGCTAAATGAATTGTCAAAACCAACATCGCCAATGAGGGCCATCATTTTGTTGAAATCGTCCTCGGTCTCACCCGGGAAACCAACAATAAAGTCGCTGCTGAGTGCCATGTCGGGCCGGATGGCGCGAAGCTTGCGCACGGTGCTTTTGTATTCCATGGCGGTGTAGCCGCGCTTCATGGCCATCAAAATTCGGTCTGCGCCGTGTTGTACCGGTAAATGCAGGTGGCTGACCAGCTTGGGCAGGCGCTCGTAGGCGGCAATCAGTGCCGGCGTGAACTCATTGGGGTGACTGGTGGTGTAGCGGATGCGCTCGATGCCGGGGATGTCGGCCACGTACTCCAGCAGGGTGGCAAAGTCAGCGGTCTGGGCTGTGCTTCCCATGCTGGTGCGATAAGCGTTGACGTTTTGCCCCAGCAGCGTGACCTCCTTCACCCCCTGGTCGGCCAACCCGGCCACCTCGATCAGAACGTCTTCAAACGGGCGCGACACCTCTTCGCCCCGGGTATAGGGCACCACGCAGTAACTGCAGTACTTGGAGCAGCCCTCCATGATGCTGACAAAAGCGGTGGCGCCTTCTACGCGGGCCGGCGGCAGGTGGTCGAATTTTTCGATCTCAGGAAAACTGATGTCCACCTGCGCTCGGTTCAGCCGCTGGCGTTCAGCCAGAAGTTGCGGTAAGCGGTGCAGGGTTTGTGGACCAAAAACAACATCCACATAGGGCGCCCGCTCAATGATGGCCGCGCCCTCTTGGCTGGCCACGCAACCGCCCACACCGATCAACACACCTTTCTTTTTGAGGTGCCTGACCCGGCCCAGGTCAGAAAAAACCTTCTCCTGCGCCTTCTCCCGCACCGAGCAGGTGTTGAACAAAATCAGGTCGGCGGCGTTGACGTCATCGGTAGGCTCATAGCCCTGGGCCGCTTGCAACACATCGACCATCTTGCCAGAGTCGTAGGCGTTCATCTGGCAGCCGAAGGTTTTAATGAAGACTTTTTTGGGCATAGCTAAGGGGTGCTGGTGCGGCTCTAGCGCGGTGAAGCAGAAAATCAACGGGCTAAGTGCTTCATGAAACTGGTGGCGCTTCACGGATTCGAACCGCGGACCTGTGGATTATGATTCCCCCTAG
>SHXM01000121.1 GCA_009693325.1 Rhodoferax sp. | reverse complement strand
ATGCGCCCGCGCGGCGCTGCTGCGCCAAGGTAGCCAGACGCGTCGTATTTGCCTGTCAACTGCCCAAAGCCCAAAGGCGAATAGGCCAGCAGGCCGACCTGCTGTCGGTACAGCACCTCGTCAAGCCCGTTATCGACCACGCGGTTGATCAGGCAGTAGGGGTTTTGCACCGAGACGATACGTGGCAGACCCTGCTCGGCCGCTACGCGTGTGAACTCCATGACGCCATAGGGGGTTTCGTTGGAGAGGCCGATCTCGCGCACCTTGCCGGCCCGGACCAGCTGAGCCAGGCCTTCGAGCTGCTCGCGCGTGCTGGAGAGGTCAGTGCGCACCTTGGCCGGATCGAAATACGGGTTGCCAAAGGCTGGCACATGGCGCACCGGCCAGTGAATCTGATAGAGGTCGATCACGTCGGTTTGCAGCCGGCGCAGGCTGTCCTCGCAGGCGCTCACGATGTCGGCCGCCGTGACATTCGCGCTGCCGCCACGCACCCAGTCCATGCCGCGCGACGGGCCCGCCACCTTGGAGGCCAAGGTCCAACGCCGACGCACGCCCGGGTTGCGGGAAAAGTAGTTGCCGATGATGGTCTCGGTGGCGCCGTAGGTTTCGGCCCGGGTCGGCACCGAGTACATCTCGGCGGTGTCGAGAAAATCGACGCCCCGCTCCAAGCTGTGCGCCATGATGCGATGTGCCTCTGCCTCGTCTACCTGCTCACCAAAGGTCATGGTCCCGAGGCAAATCGGGCTTACTGCAAGGGCGCTTTGGCCGAGTTTGATTTTTTTAAGGTTCATCGGGCTTGGTTAGGTTTTTAAGTGAATGCGCCCGGCTCGCGGGCGCGGAATTCTTCTTGCAGGCGCAGCACACGTCGCTGCACCTTGCCGGAGGTGGTCATCGGCAGGGCGTCAATAAATTCGATTTCCTTGGGGTATTCGTAGGGCGCTAGCTTGCCACGTACATGGGCCTGCAAATCCGCCACCAGGGCAGATTCGAACTGACTCCTGGCCTGAGCCTGAGCTGGTCGCTTGGCGAGGTGCTCTGGGCTGAGCACCACATAGGCCTTGACCAGCGCGCCACGCTCGCGGTCGGGCTTGGGTACCACAGCGGCATTGAGCACGGCCGGGTGCTTGACCAGGCAGTTCTCAATCTCGCCCGGGCCGATCCGATAGCCAGCGGCCTTGAACACGTCGTCAGCCCGGCCCTCGTACCACAGGTAGCCCTCGGCATCGCAGTTGGCCAGGTCGCCGGTGCGGCACCAGTCGCCGCTGAACTTGGCTCGGGTCGCGGCCTCGTTTTTCCAGTAGCCCAAGAAGAAAATCGGGTCCGGGTCGCCGTGCACGTCCAAGCGATGCAAGGCCACATCGCCCACCACACCCACAGGGCACTCCTGCCCAGCCTCATCAATTACCGCCACCCGATGGCCCGGATAAGCCCGCCCCATGCTGCCCGGCTTGGCCGGCCAGCCGATGCCAGCCGGGGGCCCCAACCCGCCGCCGGGCCGCCCCAAGGCGGGTTGCGCCCCCTCGGGGGGCAGCGCAGTACGCGCAGCGACAAGCGTAGGGGCACAATTCCCCACGATGTAGTTGATTTCGGTCTGGCCGAACATTTCGTTCACGGTGACGCCCAGTTGCGCCTGGCAGTAGTCGAACACTGCATCCCCCACCGACTCACCGGCGCTCATGATGGCCTGCAGTTGCAGCCCAAACTGCGCCCGCACGCTGCGGCCCGGTTCGCCGGGATAGGCCTTCATCATGGCCTTGAGCGCGGTCGGGAACAAAAAAGTGTGGGTCACGCCAAAGCGTTGCATCAGCTCAAAAGCGGCCTGCGGGCTGAAGCGGCCGCTGTAAGCCACGATCGGGCGGCCAAAGTACAGCGTGGGCAGCAGCGCATCCATCAGGCCGCCGGTCCAGGCCCAGTCTGCCGGGCTCCAGAACACCGCAGCGCTGTGGGCATTGGCGACGCCGTCAAAACCAAACCAGTTCTGGCTGCAGACAAAGCCGCTGAGGTTGCCGATCAGCGCGCGGTGCGGAATAAGTGCGCCCTTGGGGTTGCCGGTGGTGCCGCTGGTGTAGATCAGCACCGCCGCCTCGTCGGCCCGGGTGTTGACCGCCGCAAAGTGGTCCGGCGCTCCGGCCAGGGCCAGGGCGTAATCCAGATCAGCCTGGGCCGCCGCCGTGCCGACCCCCAGCACCCGGCGCAGTTGCGGGCAGTGGCCCCGCACCGACAACAGGTTGTCAATAGAACTCTCGTCACAAATCGCCAGCACCGCCTCGCTGTCCTGCAGCCGGAAGTCGAGCGCGTCCGGGCCGAACAGCATGGACAGCGGCATGGCCACCGCCCCCATCTGCAGCACCGCCATGTAGGCCACCGCCGTTTCAAAGCGCTGCGGCATCACGATCGCCACCCGGTCGCCCCGCACAACACCCAGCGCGGCCAGCACCTGTGACAGCCGATTGGCCTGCACCTGCAGCTCGGCATAGGTATAAAAAGTGGCTGAGCCCCACGTGTCCATTGACTGGATAGCTATTCTTTTTGATGCACCGGGTGCGGCCGCCCAGCGTGCGCTGCAAACCTGCGCCATATTGAAGCGCTCGGGCACCTGCCAGCCAAAGCGGCTGTGCAGCACAGGATAGGCATTGGGGCTCTTGGCGGGTGGGGGCCTGCGCACCGGCTTGTCCCTTTTTTGACTGACGCTCACGAACACTCTCCGTATGATGTGCCAAATGTACCAAGTCAAACGCTATTCCCGCACTGAATTCGTCCCGATTCGCCAGTTGCAGTACCACGTGCGCGTTTGGGGTGAGCCTGCGGCCGACAAAATACCGCTGGTGATGGTGCATGGCTGGATGGACGTAGCGGCGAGCTACCAGTTCATGGTGGACGCCTTCAGCCAAGACCACTATGTGATTGCGCCCGACTGGCGCGGCTATGGCCTGACCGACAGTGGCGGGGCCGACAACTTTTGGCAGGCCGACTACTTGGCCGACCTTGATTTTTTGCTCGACCACTATGCCCCGGGCCGAGCTGTCAATCTGGTGGGCCACAGCATGGGGGGCAGTGTCGTGATGCTGTACGCTGGCATCCGTCCCGAGCGGGTGCGCCGGTTGGTCAACTTGGAGGGCTTTGGCATGCCGGCCACCACCCCTGACCAGGCCGCTGGCCGCTACGCGCGCTGGATGGACGAGCTCAAGCAGCTGCACCGTGGCGAAAAAGCCCTCAGGCCCTACCCTGACAGCGCCGGCGTGGCACGCCGCCTTACCAAGACCAACCCGCGCCTCTCACCCGACAAGGCCGCATGGCTGGCACAGCACTGGGCACGACAAAACAGCCGCGGAGAGTGGCAGATTTTGGGCGAAGCTGCCCACAAACTCGCCAACGCCAACCTGTATCGGCTTGACGAAGTGATGGCTATTTACGCCCTAATCAGCATGCCCACGCTGGCAGTTGAGGCTGACCACAACCAACTTACCGAGTGGTGGAAAGGCCGCCTCACCCTGGCGGAGCACCATCGGCGTCTGTCCGTGCTGCCGCAGGTCAAGATTGCTCGCATCCAGGACGCCGGTCACATGATGCACCACGACCAGCCTGAGCAACTCGCCGCGCTGATCGAGGGCTTTATCGCCTAAGGCCGGACCGCAGCGGATCGGCGGCCGGCGCGGCATGAGAAAATGCGTCTCAACAACCACCCGCAACGATCAGGATCCCCATCATGGAAGCAGAACACATCAACCTCATTGGCACCCAACTGGCAGATCTGAGCGCACGCACTGCCGCGCTCAGGGGGTACCTTTGACTACGATGCCAAAGCCGAACGCCTGAGGACAGTCAACGCCTCACTGGAAGACCCCACAGTCTGGAACGACCCCAAACGAGCCCAGGAACTCGGCCGCGAGAAGAAATCGCTAGACGGCATTGTGCTCACCCTCAATGACCTGACCCGGGAACTGGGCGACAACAGCGAGCTCTACGACATGTCCAAGGAGGATGGCGACGAGGCCGGCCTGCTGACCATCGAAGAAGAAACCGCCAAGCTCGCGCTGACCATCGAGGGGCTGGAATTCCGCCGCATGTTCAACAACCCGGCAGACCCGCTCAATGCCTTTTTGGACATTCAGGCCGGCGCTGGCGGCACCGAAGCCTGCGACTGGGCCAGCATGCTGCTGCGTCAGTACCTGAAATACGCCGAGCGCAAGGGCTTCAAGGCCACCATCGAGGACGAGTCCGCCGGTGACACCGCCGGCATCAAGGGCGCCACCATCAAGGTCGAGGGCGAGTACGCCTTTGGTCTGCTGCGCACCGAAACCGGCGTGCACCGGCTGGTGCGCAAGTCGCCGTTTGACTCCTCAGGCGGGCGCCACACCTCGTTTGCCTCGGTGTTTGTGTACCCCGAGGTGGATGACTCGATCGAGATCGACATCAACCCGGCCGATGTACGCACCGACACCTTCCGCGCCAGCGGCGCGGGCGGCCAGCACATCAACAAGACCGACTCGGCGGTGCGCCTCACGCACATCCCCACCGGCATCGTGGTGCAGTGCCAGGACGGCCGCAGCCAGCACGGCAACCGCGACGTGGCCTGGAAGCGCCTGCGCAGCCGCCTCTATGACTTTGAAATGCGCAAACGCATGGAAGAGCAGCAAAAGCTCGAAGACACCAAGACCGATGTCGGCTGGGGCCACCAGATCCGGTCTTATGTACTGGACCAAAGCCGCATCAAGGACCTGCGCACCAACTACGAGACCTCGGCCACGCAAAAGGTGCTGGATGGCGACCTCGACCCCTTCATTCAGGCCTCTCTCAAGCAGGGCGTCTGATGAGCCGCTGGCAACACCCCAAAGCCCCAGTGCAGGCGCTGATCTTCGACATGGACGGCACCATGATCGACTCGATGGGCCATCATAAGCAAAGCTGGGTGGTCTTTGCGGCCCACCATGGGCTGGACATCGAGGTGGGTGAGCTGATGCGCCGCACCACCGGGCGCACTGTGGTGGAATGCATGAATGAGCTGTTCCAGACCGAGCTTGCGCCAGAACGCAACCGCGAACTCGCCGAGCAAAAAGAGGCGCTGTACCGAGAGGCTTTCGGCCCGGTGTTTCGCGAGGTGACTGGGTTTACCGAATTTGCCGGCCATGTGCGTACGCGCGGCCTCAAGGTGGGCGTGGGCACCGCCGGAGACCGCCACAACATTGCCTTTGCCTTTGACCACCTGCAGCTGCCACAGGCACCGCACGCGGTGGTAGGCGGCGACGAGGGGCTGCCCGGCAAACCCGAGCCGGCTATATTTTTGGAAGCGGCCAAGCGAATGGGCATCAGTCCCGAGGCCTGTATCGTGTTTGAAGACGCGCCCTTTGGCATCGAGGCCGCGCGCCGCGCCGGCATGCGCGCCGTGGCCCTGTGCACTTCGCACCGCGCTGAGGAACTGGCTGGCCCGCACGTTATCGCCAGCGCGAACCATTACCTTGACCTGATGAATTCAGGCTTTTTGGAGACCTTGTATGTTGCAACTTCGTGATGGCGCCAGCCCGGCCGCAGTGATCCGCCGCACCGATTACACCGCCCCGCCCTACTGGGTGGACACGGTCGACCTGAGTTTTGATCTGGACCCCGCCAAAACCCGGGTGCTCAACAAAATGGTGCTGCGCCGCAACCCCGATGTGCCGGCCCAGCCGCTCAAACTCGACGGCGAAGACCTCAACCTGGCCCGCGTGCTTATCAACGGCCAGGGCACCGCCTTCAAGATCGAGAACCAGCAACTGGTGCTGGACGGCCTGCCCGCCGAGGGCAGCTTTGAGCTGGAAATATTTACCACCTGCGCACCCACAAAAAACACTGGCCTGACCGGTCTGTATTTGAGTCAAGGCTCGTTTTTTACCCAGTGTGAGGCCGAGGGTTTTCGGCGCATTACCTATTTTCCGGACCGCCCGGACGTGATGGCCAGCTACACCGTTACCCTGCGGGCTGACCGGCAAAAGTACCCTGTGCTTCTGTCCAACGGCAACCTTGTGGCGCAGGGCCCGCTTGAGGGGCCTGGCAACGAGGGCCGCCACTTTGCCACCTGGGTCGACCCGCACAAAAAACCCTGCTACCTGTTTGCGCTGGTGGCAGGCCAGCTGGTGTGCCGCGAGCAACGCATCTTGTCGCGCGCCGGCAAGGAACATGTGCTGCAGGTCTATGTCAGGGCTGGCGACATGGACAAAACCGAGCATGCCATGCAGTCGCTGATGGCCTCGGTGGCCTGGGACGAAGCCCGCTTCGGCCTGCCGCTGGACCTGGAGCGCTTCATGATCGTGGCCACCAGCGACTTCAACATGGGCGCCATGGAGAACAAGGGCCTGAACATTTTCAACACCAAATATGTGCTGGCCAACCCTGCCACCGCCACAGACGCCGACTACGCCAATATCGAAAGCGTGGTGGGGCACGAGTATTTCCACAACTGGACAGGCAACCGAGTCACCTGCCAAGACTGGTTTCAACTCAGCCTCAAGGAGGGCCTGACGGTGTTCCGGGATCAGGAGTTTTCCCAAGATTTGTGCACCACCGCCTCAGCCCGGGCGGTCAAACGCATTGAAGACGTTCGGGTGCTGCGCACCGCCCAGTTCCCCGAAGACGCCGGTCCCATGGCGCACCCCGTGCGCCCTGACAGCTACATCGAGATCAACAACTTCTACACAGTCACCATTTACGAAAAAGGTGCCGAAGTGGTGCGCATGATGCAAACCCTGGTTGGACGCGCCGGCTTTGCCCGGGGCCTGAGCCTGTACTTCGCGCGCCACGATGGCCAGGCCGTAACCTGCGATGACTTTGCCCAGGCCATCGCCGATGCCAACCCAGAGTCTGATCTGGCACGGCTGCTGCCTCAGTTCAAACGCTGGTACAGCCAAGCCGGCACACCACGCCTACAGGCCGTTGGACATTACGATGCCCAGGCCCAGACCTACACCCTGAGCTTCAACCAAAGCTGCCCGGCCACCCCAGGGCAATCTGACAAAGCACCCAGCGTCATCCCGGTAAGCCTGGGGCTGGTTGGCATCAGCGGCGCCGCGCTGCCGCTGCGCCTGCCAGGTGCAGAAACCGTCACCGACAAGCATCTGCTGGTGCTGACCGAAGCGGCGCAGTCCATCACCTTCTTGCAGGTTCCAGAAGAGCCTGTGCCGTCTATCCTGCGCGGCTTTAGCGCCCCGGTGCTGCTGCAATTCGACTACTCAGATGAGCAGTTGCTCACACTGCTTGCCTCAGACCCTGACCCCTTCAACCGCTGGGAGGCGGGCCAGCGGTTGGCGCTGAGAATCGCCATCGAATCCATCACACAAAAGCCGGCAAGCAGTGCACCCAGCCCACTGCCCCAGGCCTATTTGGCCGCCCTGCGCGCACTGCTGCGCACTGAGCACCTAGACGCCGCCTTCAAAGAGCTCGCGCTGACTCTTCCATCTGAAACCTATATCGCCGAGCAGCTCGACAGCGTAGACCCGCAACGCATCCATGCCGTGCGCGAGGCGATGCGCCTGCAGCTTGCCATCGGCTTGCAAGCTGATTGGCACTGGGCCTTTGAGGCCCACCAAAACAACGGCGGCTACAGACCAGACTCAGCCTCGGCCGGCCGCCGCGCCCTGGCCGGCCTGGCGCTCAGCCAGCTTTGCCTGGCCGCGCGTGAAACTGGCGACAGCCTGTGGCCAGGCAAAGCCTACCAGCGCTTCAAAGATGCCGACAACATGACCGACCGCTTTGGCGCACTGGCTGCGCTGGTCAACAGCGGCCATGAGCTCGCCGCCCCGGCACTGGCGCGTTTTCATGCGCTCTTTCTGCGAGAGGAACTGGTGCTCGACAAATGGTTTGCAATACAAGGCAGCACCTGCGACCGCGGCGGCCAGGTGCTGCCCGCGGTACGCCAACTGCTCAGCCACCCAGACTTCAACCTGCACAACCCCAACCGGGCGCGCAGCCTGATCTTCAGCTACTGCAGCGCCAACCCTGGCGCTTTTCACCGCAGCGACGCCGCCGGCTATGTTTTTTGGAGCGAACGCGTGCTCGAACTCGACAGCTTCAACCCCCAGGTGGCTGCGCGGCTCGCGCGTGGCCTGGACCGCTGGAGAAAGCTCGCCGAGCCCTACCGCAGTGCGGCGCGCGAGGCCATCGCCCGGGTGGCCAGCAAGACCGACCTCAGCAACGACGTGCGTGAGGTGGTCAGCCGGGCCCTGGAAGACTGAGCCATGACAAGCAAAATCTCCCTCACCCGCTATCTGGTTGAGCAGCAACGTGTAGGCGGGCTGATCCCGTCCCAGCTGCGTTTGCTGCTCGAGGTGGTAGCGCGGGCCTGCAAAGGCATCAGCCAAGCCGTCAACAAGGGGGCCTTGGGTAGCGTGCTGGGCAGCGCCGGCATCGAAAACGTGCAAGGCGAGATCCAAAAAAAACTCGACATCATTGCCAACGACGTTCTGATTGAGGCCAATGAATGGGGCGGCCATTTGGCGGCTATGGCCAGTGAAGAGATGGACAGCATCTATGTGGTGCCGAACCGCTATCCCCAGGGCGAATACCTGCTGCTGTTTGATCCGCTGGACGGCTCCAGCAACATTGATGTCAATGTCAGCATAGGCACCATCTTTAGCGTGCTGGTCAAGCCCGAAGGACACGCGGTTGCCGAACAAGATTTTCTTCAGGCTGGCTCGCGCCAAGTGGCCGCCGGCTACTGCGTCTACGGCCCGCAAACCACCCTGGTGCTGACCGTGGGCGCCGGTGTGGCCATGTTCACGCTGGACCGCGAGCAGGGCTCGTTCATGCTCACGCAGGAGCAGGTGCGCGTCCCCGAAGAGACCCAAGAATTCGCCATCAACATGAGCAATATGCGCCACTGGGCGCCACCGGTGCGCCGCTACATCGACGAATGCCTGGCGGGCACCGAGGGTCCGCGTGGCAAAGACTTCAACATGCGCTGGATTGCCAGCATGGTGGCCGATGTGCACCGCATCCTCACCCGAGGCGGCGTTTTTCTATACCCCTGGGACCAACGCGAGCCCAACAAGCCCGGCAAGCTACGCCTCATGTACGAGGCCAACCCCATGAGCTGGCTGATCGAACAGGCAGGCGGGGCCGCCAGCAACGGACAGCAGCGCATCCTGGACATCGAGCCGGGCAAACTGCACGAGCGAGTGAGCGTCTTATTGGGCTCAAAAAAAGAAGTAGAAC
>SHXM01000120.1 GCA_009693325.1 Rhodoferax sp. | reverse complement strand
GGCATCGAGTCACCCGGCCTGACCAGCGCGTTGGCAATTGCCCAGCATGTGGTGGAGCTCCTTCCTTAGCGGCGATGCCGGCTCACACTTCAACCGAGATTGTCCATTAGGCGCACCTGCGGTGCTGGTTGGATGCAGGCGGCGCATTGACGGTCACATCCGCTCTTCTTCGTTGTCCATAGCCCAAGCTATGGACGCCTCAGTCAGGACAAAACTGCCTCTTCACTGCATCCGCCTGCACGCCAAACCCTCATGAACAATCTCGGTTCAAGCGGTGCGGCAGGTTTTTTTGATCAGCTCGGCCGACTCGCTCACCAGTTCTGGGCCCCGGTAGATCAAGCCGGTGTAGATTTGCACCAGGTTGGCTCCGGCCTGGATTTTGCCCACCGCGTCAGCTGCACTCAGGATGCCACCCACGCCAATAATGGGAAAGTCTGGCCCGAGCGCTGCGCGAAACTTGCTTATCACGCGGTTGCTGGCCGCCAGCAGCGGCGCCCCGGACAGGCCGCCGCTTTGCTCGGCATGCGGCAGGCCTTGCACAGCTTCGCGCGCCAGTGTCGTATTGGTTGCAATCACGCCGTCCATGCCATGTTTGCGCAACGCTGCGGCGATGGCCTGCACCTGCCCAGCATCCAGGTCGGGCGCGATTTTGACGAATAGCGGCCGGCGCTTGCCATGCTGCTGTGCCAGCGTCTCCCGCTGCTGTGCCAGCCTGCCCAGCAGATCGTCCAGCGCCGCGTCGGTTTGTAGTGCCCTCAGGTTGGCGGTGTTGGGGCTGGATATGTTGACGGTGATGTAATCTGCAAACGGGTAGACGCCTGCCAGACCCAGCAAGTAATCATCGGCGGCCCGCTCGATCGGGGTGCTGGCATTTTTTCCGATATTGAGCCCCAGCAGCATGGCCGGGCCGGTCCCAAGGGCCAGGCCACCCTGCCGATGGTGTGCCGATTGCCTGATATTGGCCACAAAGCTGGCCAACCCCTGGTTGTTGAAACCAAGCCGATTGATCAGTGCCTGGGCTTGGGGTAGACGAAACATGCGCGGCCTGGGGTTTCCCTCCTGTGGCAGCGGCGTGACCGTGCCAACTTCGACAAAACCAAAGCCCATGGCGCCCAGCGCGTCGATGCAGCGGGCATTTTTGTCCAGTCCTGCAGCCAAGCCGACCCGGTTGGGAAAGCGCAATCCGGCCAGCTCAATCGGGTCTTGCACCCGGGCATTGCAATAGGCCCACTGCAATGGCGTGCCCTGGGTGCGGGCCAGCGCGTCGAGCGTGAGGTCGTGCGCGGCTTCGGGGTCGAGCTTGAATAAAAAGGGTCGGGTCAGGGCATAGGGCAGGAGAGACATTGGATAATTCCGGGCTAGTGCTCAGCATCAACTTGGCAAGCAGGCCGATTCTCCCAGATGAAAAACCCAGCAACCCGCATCCCACCCGTCCTGTCGCAAGACCAGCTCAAGACCCTGGTTGGCGTGGCCGCTTTGGCTTATGTGCAGCCTGGCGAGATCATCGGTGTGGGCACCGGCTCAACCGTGAATAAATTTATCGAGGCCTTGGCCAGCATGCGCGGCGAGATCAAGGGGGCGGTGTCGAGCTCGCTGGCCAGCACCGAGCGCTTGAAGGCGTTGGGCATTGCGGTGTTTGATTGCAACGAGGTGGATGAGCTGGCTGTCTACATTGACGGCGCCGACGAGATCGACGAACGCGGCTACATGATCAAGGGTGGGGGCGCGGCCCTCACCCGGGAAAAAATTGTTGCTGCGCAGTCGCGTCGCTTTGTCTGTATTGCCGATGAATCCAAGCTGGTGCGCAACCTGGGCCGCTTTGCCCTGCCAGTCGAGGTGATTCCGATGGCAGCTCGGCGCATCGCCCAGCAATTCGCCCGGCTTGGCGGGCATGCACAGGTGCGCTTGAGCGGCGAGCAGCCCCTGCGCACCGACAACGGGCAAATCATCATGGACGTAACAGGCCTCAACATTCTCGACCCGCTGGCTTTTGAGTCCCAGGTGAGTCAGTGGCCAGGTGTGGTGACGGTGGGGGTGTTTGCCCACCAAAAGGCCCAGCTGTGTCTGCTTGGCTGCTCGGCCGGAGTGCGTACCCTGAGTTTTTCGGACCCGGTCTACAGCCCGACACCGTGACGTGGGCTCGTACCCCGACCCAGAGATTTCTCTGGGTCGGGGTATTACCTTATCGGGCTGCGTCCATGCCTTGGTGGCGCAACAGGGCGTCGAGTTGGGGCTCGCGGCCGCGAAAGGCCTTGAACGACTCCATGGCCGGACGGCTGCCGCCCACCTGCAAAATGGTTTGCAGGTAGCGCTGTCCGGTGGCGCGGTTGGGCAGGCCGTCGGCAGCGGCGCTTTCCTCAAACGCGGCATAGGCGTCGGCACTCAGTACCTCGGCCCACTTGTAGCTGTAATAGCCGGCAGCATAACCGCCAGAAAAGATGTGGCTGAAGGTGTGGGCGCTGCGGCTCCAGGCCGGCGGCTGCAGCACCGCGACCTCCGTGCGCACCCGCTGCTGCAGCGCCAACAGATCCTGGCCCGGGTCGTGTTCCGAGTGAAGCAGCATGTCAAACAGCGAGAACTCGATCTGGCGCAGGGTTTGCATACCGCTATGGAAGTTTTTGGCGGCCAGCATCTTGTCAAACAGGGCCCGCGGCAGAGGTTCACCGGTGTCTGCATGAGCCGTCATGTGGCGCAGCACATCCCACTCCCAGCAAAAATTCTCCATGAACTGGCTGGGCAGTTCCACCGCATCCCATTCCACGCCGCTGATGCCCGAGACATCGCGCTCGTTGACCTGGGTCAGCAGGTGGTGCAGGCCGTGTCCGAACTCATGAAACAGGGTTGTCACATCGTCATGGGTGAGCAGCGGCGGCTTACCGTCCACGCCGCCGGCAAAGTTGCAGACCAGGTGCGCCACCGGGGTTTGCAGTTGCTGGGTGTCTGGGCGCAGCCAGCGCGCGCGCGCGTCGTCCATCCAGGCGCCGCCGCGTTTGCCAGCGCGGGCGCCTGGGTCGAGGTAGAAGTGGCCAAGCAACTGGCCGGCGCGTTCGATGCGGTAAAAGCCCACGTCCACATGCCAAAGCGGCGCTGTATCTGGGCCGATGCTGACATCAAACAAGGTTTCTATGATCTTAAACAGGCCGGCGAGCACCTTGGGGGCAGTGAAATAGGGTTTGACCTCCTGCTCGCTGAAAGCGTAGCGGGCCTCTTTGAGCTTCTCGCTGACATAGGGCCAGTCCCAGGCCTGTGGGTCGGCAAGGCCGAGTTTGGCGGCTGCAAATTCGCGCAGGTCGCTCAGGTCTTGCTCTGCGAAGGGTCGGGCCCGCTGGGACAGATCGCGCAAAAACCGGATCACCTGTTCGGGTGAATCGGCCATTTTGGGCGCCACCGACAGCTGGGCGAAATTATCAAATCCGAGCAGGTGGGCCTCTTCCTGGCGAAGCGCCAGTGTTTCGCCCATGAGTGGGGTGTTGTCAAACTTGCGGGTGGCCTCGTCGGCCTGGTCGGAGGCCCGCGTGACATAGGCCCGGTAGAGCTGCTGGCGCAGACTGCTGCTGTGGGCAAACTGCATCACCGGCAGGTAGCAGGGCATCTTCAGGGTCAGTTTATAGCCTTCACGGCCATCGGCCTGGGCGGCTGCGCGGGCTGCTTGGCGCACATCATCTGGTAGACCGTCGATTTCGGCGAGCGTCGCAAAATAGGCGAAGGCGTCAGTGGCATCCAGCGCGTTCTCGCTGAACTGCTGGCTCAGGGCCGCTTGCCGCTCCTGGATGTCAGCAAAGCGTTGGCGCGCCGGCCCCTGAAGTTCGGCGCCGCCGAGCACAAAATTTCGAACCGCATTGCGATGCGCCTGGCGCTGCTCTGTATCAAGGCTGGCCGGGTCGATCGCTTTGTACTTGGCATAAAGGCGTTCGTCGGCACCCAGTCGGGTAAAAAAATCGGTGACCCGAGGCAGCACCTGGTTGTAAGCGGCGCGCAGGGCTGGGGTATCGGCCACCGCATTGAGGTGGCTGACCGCACCCCAGGCGCGGCCCAGGCGTTCGGTGGCAACATCCAAAACGCCGGCTATCTCTCCCCAGCGGGCCGGAAATTCTGGCGCGGCCACGGTTTCCAGGGCGTTACTTGCCAGGCAGAGCAACTCGTCTATGGCGGGAGCGACATGCGCGGGGCCGATCTGGTCAAACAGTGGCAGCTCGGCGTTTGAAAGCAGGGGGTTGTTCATGGTGTTTCAAATGGCGCCGCGCTCGGCGGCTTCAAGGGTGTTGACCAGCAGCATGGTGATGGTCATCGGTCCGACCCCGCCGGGCACAGGCGTGATGTACGAGGCAATCTCGCGAACCGCCGCAAAGTCGACATCGCCACACAGCTTGCCGGCCTGGTTGCGGTTCATGCCCACATCAATCACAAGGGCGCCGGGCTTGACCATGTCGGCGGTCAGCACATTGGGTTTTCCAACCGCGGCCACGACAACATCGGCCTGGCGGGTGTGGTGGCCAATGTCAGCGCTGGCGCTGTGGCACAGGGTGACCGTGGCGTTGGCTTGAAGCAAGAGCATTGCCATGGGCTTGCCCACGGTGTTGCTGCGCCCGATGACAACAGCGTGTTTTCCGCGCAAATCGATGCCCGTGCTCTCAATGAGCTTCATGCAGCCAAAGGGCGTGCAGGGCCGAAAGCCGGCCTGACCGGTCATCAGCTCACCGGCGCTCAGCGTGGCATAGCCGTCGACATCCTTGCTCGCGGCGATGGCCTCAATCACCCGGTGCGGGTTGATTTGCTTGGGCAGGGGCATTTGCACCAGAATACCGTGCACCTTGGGGTCGAGGTTCAGGGCGCTGATGCGCGCAAGCAGGGCGGTTTCAGTCAGGGAAGAATCGTATTTTTCAAAGATCGAATGAACCCCCGTATCAGCGCAGGCTTTGACCTTGTTGCGCACATAGACGGCGCTGGCCGGATCATCGCCTACCAAGATAACTGCCAGGCCGGGGGTCAGGCCGCGCGCCTTCAGCGCCTGGGCCCGTGCCGCCACCTCGGCCCGCAGGCGGCTGGAGAGGGCATTGCCATCAATGAGTTGACCTCGAGGCGATGTGATCATGGTTGCTGTTGTGTACGTGAGAACGCCCGCCGATGCAGGCCAGGCGGGCGTTGATTGTTAAACCGAAAGGGTCAGGATTTGGCTGGTGACTGTCCCAAGGCGATTTTGAGAAGATCGGCCACGGTGTTGGCGCTGAGTTTTTCCATGATGTTGGCCCGGTGTGCCTCTACCGTTTTGATGCTGATGCCCAGGTCGTTGGCAATCTGTTTGTTCAGCCGCCCGGCAACGATGCGCTCAAGCACCTGCGCCTCGCGCATGGTCAGACGCGCCATGAGCGCTTCGCGGCTGGCCGCTATCTCGGACTGGTCGAATGCACTTTTTGCCTGGTCCAGCATGCGCTCGACCAAAGTTAGCAGTTGGTCTTCTTTAAACGGCTTTTGAATGAAGTCGGTGGCACCTTTTTTCATCGAGTCCACCGCCATGGGTACGTCGCCGTGGCCGGTGATGAAGACCAGTGGCAGCGGCGAGCCCAGTTCGTTGAGACGGCTTTGCAACTCCAGGCCGGTCATACCATCCATCCGGATGTCAATAATCAGGCATGCCAACTCGCGTGGGTCGTAGCGGCTCAGGAAGGACTCGGCAGAATCGAAGCAGCGCACCCAGTAGTCTTTGCCCTCAAGCAGCCACTGCAGTGAGTCACGCACCGCCTCGTCGTCGTCGACGACATAAACAGTGCCTTTTTTGGGTATCAAGCTCATGTTGTCAGCGCGTGTCTTTGGTGATCAGTTGGGGTTCGGTATTGGTTTTGGTTGCCGTTTCAACGCAGGGTAGCCAGAACGAAAACACACAGCCACTTGCGTCTTCTCCATTGTAGAGGTTCTCGGCGGTCATACGGCCCAGGTGAGATTCCACAATCGAGCGGCAAAGGCTCAGACCAATACCCATGCCGTCGGCCTTGGTTGAATAAAAAGCCTCGTACAGCCGTGCTGATACTTCCGGCGGCAGTCCGCGCCCAGAATCAGTCACGCTGAACTCGATCACAGTGCGATCGTTCAGGCGCCTGGGCGCCACCCTGAGCCTGACATGACGCTGCGCCACCGGGCGTTGTGCCGCCTCTACCGCTTCGGCGGCATTCTTCAGCAGGTTCAGTAAAACCTGCTCGATCAATATCGGGTCCACCAACAAGTCTGGCATGTGCGGTGCCAAATAATGACTCAAGCGCACATTGCGCCGGCGCAGTTCGATTTCGGCGAGCTCCAAGGCCTCGTCGACCATCACCGCCACTTCGGAGAGCGTGCGATTGGGTTCGCTACGTTTCACGAAGGATCGTATGCGTTGAATGATTTGACCGGCCCGCTGTGCCTGTTTGGCGGTTTTCTCCAGCGCACCGAGTAGTTCTTTCTCGTTAATCTGCTGAGCCTTGATGCGCGAGACCATGCCGTTGCAGTAGTTGTTGATGGCAGTCAGGGGCTGGTTAAGTTCGTGAGCCACACTCGAGGCCATTTCGCCCATGGTGATCAAGCGGCTGGCATTCTGGGCGCGCTCGTTTTGCACTGCCGCCTGCTCCTCGGCGACTCGGCGGCTTGTGATGTCGGTAGCAATCACCATTTGCGCCAAGCTACCATCGACCCAACTCAGGTAGCGGGTGCGCACCTCCAGCCACTTGTCCAGAGTTTCGATGTACACCTCGGCGCTCTC
Source organism: Rhodoferax sp. (assembly GCA_009693325.1). Lineage (GTDB taxonomy): Bacteria > Pseudomonadota > Gammaproteobacteria > Burkholderiales > Burkholderiaceae_C > Rhodoferax. The sequence continues at coordinate 2,513 of SHXM01000120.1, read as the reverse complement.
AACCTCGCTCTCGGGCAGCAGGTTGGTGGGCAAGCCGGCGAAGACATCCACATCGCCTAAAGACTCCTGCGGCTGGGGCATCATGGGCACGCCCGCCTGGGCCACCAGGCGCAGATGGCCGCCTGCGGGATTACCAAACCACAGTCGATACAGCTTGTTGGCAAAGAGCAGCTCATCGCCGCCCAGTGGCGCCACGGAGATCGATGCGTCCAGCGCCTCAAGCACTGTGGTGAAGCGTTGGTGCGAGGCAGACAATTGTTCGCGGATGCGGTTGGGCTCTGTGATGTCGGTCATGGAGGTCATCCACCCGGTCTGTATGCCTTTGGCATCGATAAGCGGCGAGACATACATGCGTGCATCAAACAGCGTGGCGTCGCGCCGCTTGACCCGCATCTGAATGCCGCCCGGGGTGTTTTTGCCGGCCATTTCTTCGCGCAGCCGCAGGCTTAAGTGTTCGGTGTCGGCATCTGGCCAATAGGGGAACGGTGCAGTTCGCCCCACCAGTTCAGGCTCGCTCCAACCGGTCATCTGGCAAAAGGCCGCGTTCACATAGGTGATGCGGCCCTGCAAATCGAGCGCTCGCATGCCAGTGAGCATGGAGTTTTCCATGGCCCGGCGAAAGCTGGTTTCAGACAACAGGGCCTGCTGGGCCTGCAGCCGGCGCCGGCTATGCCGCCAGTTGGCGATCAGCATCCAGGCAGTCATGGCGCTGAGCGCCGCAACCAGCCAAAACAGCGCACTGTCAATCAGCCCAAGCGAGGTGCGGTAGGCCTGGCCCCGTACCATCAGCCCATTGCCAACCGGCGACACTGGTACCTCGTAAGCGTTCGCTGGACTGGCCCATGGCATGAGGCCGGTGGCCGGACCGCGCGCCGTTGGCCGCGCGCCGGCCAGGAACTTGCCCCTGGCGTCATGCAGGGAGATGGCATACCTTGCCGATACCTCACTGGGCACGCCGTAGCGAAACAGGCCATCGACCGAGTAATCGACAAACACAACGCCCAAAAACCGGGCTCGGTCGCGCAGTGGTACGTGGAGTTGCAGCACGGCCGGGTTTTCAAAGGTCTCGCCGATTTGGGCATAAATAGGCTGCTCTTGGCCGCGCGCCTTGTTGAAACTGTCTTCCCCCTCCGGCGCCCCCAATGTGCTGCCGATGGCGCGCAGCTGGGTTGCTGACAGGCTGGCCGTGCCCACACTGGCAGTGACCCGGCGGCGCTCGTCGACCCAGCTCATGCCTAGGATGTCCGGGTATTGGCTTAACATGGCTTCAGCACGGCCGGTGAAGTCTTCGGCATCGAGTTGGCGGTTCGAGATTTCGCGGCCCAGGTGCATCAATTGCTCTTGCCGTTCGAGCAATCTCAGGCGCAGGCGCTGCTGGGTGTATTCGATGTCCCGACGCACGGTTTCTTGTTCCCGCTCGATTTCTTCGAGTCGCAGGTAACTGAAGGCAGCGGCGATGGCCGCCAGGAACAACAGCACTGCGGCCAGGGGTGCGAGCACTGCGAAACGGTCTTGCCTTTGCGGCGTGAGACGTCGCCACCAGCGCTGAAACTTGGCCAGCGGCATTGTTTTCAACGGGTCTGCGGCGAGCCGCAAGGGCGGGGTCGGCATGTGGCGAGTGTAGGGCAGGGCTTTCTGGTTCTGCTAAGGTCAAACCTGCAGCGCCGTCAAATTTTCATAATGCAGAATCAATGAGCATTATTTGAAATTATTAGGGTTGTGTGGGAGAATTCGGAAAGAGCTCTAAAGACCCCGGCCCCAGCCCCGGCCAGTACAGCACAAGCTAAAGGAGACAGTCATGTCAGCAGTTCCAAAGCACATGTTCGGCAATGCCAGCGGTGACTCCGACCACCAGGAAACCCGTGAATGGATGGACGCCTTGTCCGCCGTCATTGAGAGCGAGGGCCCGGAACGGGCGCACTTTCTGCTGGAGCAACTGCTGGAGCATGCCCGGCAAAACAGCATCGACATGCCGTTCTCAGCCAACACCGGCTATGTCAACACCATCGAGACTGTCCAGGAGGAGCGTTGCCCCGGCAACATCGAGATCGAAGAGCGGCTGCGTGCCTACATGCGCTGGAACGCCATGGCCATGGTGGTCAAGGCCAACCGGCATCATCCGGTCGACGGTGGGGACCTGGGCGGCCACATCGGCTCCTTTGCCTCGCTGGCCCATATGTTTGGCGCCGGCTTTAATCACTTCTGGCATGCCGAGAGCGCTGTGCCTGGTAAAGAACACGGCGGTGACTGCCTCTACATCCAGGGCCACGTGTCGCCCGGTGTCTATGCCCGCGCCTACCTCGAAGGCCGCCTGAGCGAGGAGCAGCTGCTCAATTTCCGCCAGGAGGTGGGTGGCAAGGGCTTGTCGAGCTACCCGCACCCCAAGTTGATGCCCGAGTTTTGGCAGTTCCCCACCGTGTCCATGGGTCTGGGGCCGCTGATGGCGATTTACCAGGCGCGGTTTTTGAAATACCTGCATGCGCGCGGCATCGCCAACACCGAGAACCGCAAGG
>SHXM01000119.1 GCA_009693325.1 Rhodoferax sp. | reverse complement strand
TTGAGCGGGTTCTCGTAGTGCACCGTGCCGCAGGCCGGGCACACCGCACGCTGCTTGGTATCGCCGTCATCCGGCAATCGGTACTCCACGGCGCTACCGCAGTTTTTGCAATGTTTGATGGGTGCGCGCTGCATGCTGTATCACACCTTTTTGGGCGGCGACTTAGCGCCTGGGTCGTCGGCCCGGCTGTGTTTGTCGATCAGCGCACGTGCGGTGGTGAGCAATTGGCGGCCGTCATAGCCCCGCTTGTTCATGTCCTCCATCCACTCCACTTCGAGCAGACCGGCTTTTCGGCGGAACTCCTGGGTGTCCGTTGCAGGAATGATGTACACGCTGTTTTTTCGCTCCAGGGCCAACTGCCGGCCGGCGCTGTCGCCCTCCTGCTGCACCCGGCCCAGCCAGGCCGAGGTGTCCTGGCCTGAATTTTTATCGATGATTTTCTTCAAATCCGGCGGCAATGACTGGTATTTGGCACGGTTCATGGCCATGACAAAGGTGGCCGTGTAAAGCGCGCCTTCAGAGGGTGCGAACTCGCTGTGAAAGCGGGTTAACTCCTGCACCTTGACCGATGGCACCACCTCCCACGGAATCACCGCGCCATCGATGGTGCCCTTGGAGAGGGCGTCGGCTATGCCTGGCAGCGGCATGCCCACTGGTGTGGCGCCCAGGTAGCCCAGCATTTTGGTGATTTGCCGGGTTGGCCCGCGTAATTTGAGGCCCTTGAGGTCGGAGGCGGTTTTGATTTGCCGCTCTTTAGTGTGAAACACGCCCGGGCCATGCACATGCAGGGCCAGCACCTGGGTGTCTTTGAACTCATCTCCGGCCTGGGTTTGCACATAGTCCCAATAGGCGCGCGAGGCGAGTTCGGCATTGCGCATCATGAAGGGCAGCTCAAACACCTCCACACGGGGGAACCGCCCGGCGGTATAGCCCGGAAGCGTCCAGACGATGTCGGCCACGCCATCCTTGACCTGCTCATAGAGTTGCGCTGGCGAGCCGCCTAGTTGCATGGCCGGGTAGCCCTCAAACTTGATACGACCGCCGGATTCCAGCGCGACCCGGTTCATCCAGGGTTTGTGCATGTTGAGCCAAACATTCGACTGAGGGGCCATGAAGGTGTGGAACTTCAGGGTGACGGTTTGCTGGGCCCGAATCGCCAGGCCAGGCGCCGCCAGGGCCACCGCGGCCACCGATTGAATCAGCCTGCGACGGCGCATCATGCAAGCTTGCACGAACTGCCGGCCACCATGGGCGCTGTCAAGCCACTGGCCCGGCAAACAAACAGGCGCTTGGCCTGGGGCGCCGCCGCTGGCACGGTCAACGCACCTGCAGGGTGATGGGGCTCAGGCCGCTCACCGTGCCGTGCAGGGTGTCACCCGCCACCACGGCGGCCACGCCCTCGGGGGTGCCGGTGTAGATCAGGTCACCGGCTTGCAATTCCCACGCAGCCGACAGATGCTCGATGGTTTCGGCAATGTTCCAGATCAGCTTGCTCACCTGGCTGCGCTGGCGGTCCTTGCCGTTCACCTGCAGCGCGATTTCGGCCGCAGTCACATCGCCGGCCTGGGCCGCCGGGGTGATGGGCCCGATCGGTGCCGAGTGGTCAAAGGCCTTGCCGATGCACCAGGGCCGGCCCTGTTTTTTCATGTCGTTTTGCAGGTCGCGCCGGGTCATGTCCAGTCCTACCGCGTAGCCAAAAATATGTTGCTGGGCCTCGGCGGCCTTGATGTTTTTGCCGCCCCGGCCGATGGCCACCACCAGCTCAATCTCATGGTGCAAATTCGCCGTCAGGCTGGGGTAGGGCAAAGGAGTGGTTTCGCCGGGCATGGCGAGCAGAACAGCGTCCGCAGGCTTGAGAAAAAAGAAGGGCGGCTCGCGCCCAGTGAAGCCCATTTCTTTGGCATGTTCCTCGTAATTGCGGCCCACGCAATAGATCCGGTGCACCGCAAACCGCGCCTCGGTACCAAGCACCGGCAGGCTGACCGGCGGGGCTGGCTGGAATACAAAACTCATACAGGTCCTTTGGGGGTTTTCTGCGCTTTCAGGCCGCCAGCATGGCTCAAAGGCGCGCGCAGGCTACGTTCTGCTGCTCCGCCAAAAGCGGCCGTTTGGCCGGGCGCAGCGCGGCTGTCGGATGCTGCAAGAATCATCAATGGGCTCCGGGCAGTTCTCAAAAGGGGCTTAGTCTAGCGCCTGCCGCTGCCCGCTCGCCTAAGCCTGGCGATGCCCGCCATGCCGCAGCGCCTTCTGACGGCTACGCGGGCTGCAAGCAAAGTAGAAAACGCCGGCTCGGACGGGATGGGCACGACCCAAAACGCTATCCAGGCGTTATCCTAGACCCATGAAGCTGCACAATTATTTTCGATCATCGGCCTCGTTCCGGGTGCGTATCGCACTGGAAATCAAAGGGCTGTCTTATGACTACCTTCCCGTGCACCTGGCGCGGGGCGAGCAGCGCAAGGAGGCCTACGCGGCACTGGTGCCTGACAGGCTGGTGCCCATGCTCGAGATCGACGGCTTGCGCCTGTCCCAATCCATGACCATCATCGAGTACCTGGACGAAACCCGCCCCTCGCCCCCCTTGCTGCCGACCGATGCCGCTGGCCGGGCCCGCGTGCGCGCCCTGGCCCAGTCGATCGCCTGCGAAATCCATCCGCTCAACAACCTGCGGGTGCTGCAATACCTGGGCAAAACACTGGCGCTGGATGAAGAGCGCAAAAACACCTGGTACCGGCATTGGGTGCGCCAGGGACTCGAGAGCTTTGAGCGCCAACTCGCCCAGGGGCCTGACAGCACCTACTGTTGCGGCAGCACGCCAACCCTGGCCGATTGCTGTCTGGTGCCACAAATCTTCAACGGCAGGCGCTTTGATGTCAATTTTGACGCTCTGCCTCGCACCATGGCTGCCTTTGACGCCTGCATGGCGCTACCGGCGTTTGACAAGGCCCAGCCCGCCAACTGCCCGGACTACCAGCCTTGAACCAGGAATGGCTGCAAGCCCAATGGCCAGCGCCACCCAGGGTGCGCGCCCTGTGCACCAGCCGCCACGGCGGCAGCTCAACTGGCGCCTATGACGCCTTGAATTTGGGTGCCCATGTGGGCGACGCACCGGCCTCGGTAGCCGCCAATCGCGCTGCGCTGGCGCAGGCCCTGGGGGTGCGGCCAGTTTTTTTAACCCAGGTCCACGGCAGCCGACTGCTCATGCTCGATGGCGCCAGCGCCGACGAGCAGGTGGCCGACGCCGCCATGACACAGCAGCCCGGCCTAGCCTGCACCGTGATGGTGGCCGACTGCCTGCCCCTGCTAATGACGGACCGGCTAGGCACCCGGGTTGCAGCGGTCCATGCCGGTTGGCGCGGCCTGGCCGGCGACCGGGGACTGGGTGTGCTGGAGGCCAGCTGCCAGGCCTTTGGGTCTGACAGCTTGGCCACTGGCCCGGCAAAAGCTGCCGATTTGATAGTTTGGCTGGGGCCTTGCATCGGACCATCGGCCTTTGAGGTGGGTGAGGAGGTGCGTCAGTTGTTTGTCGCGCATGACCCAACCAGCGCCAGATTGTTTTTGCCCAAGGCCCCGGGCAAATGGCTGGCAGACCTGCCAGGCCTGGCCCGCCAACGCCTGAGCGCCCTGGGCGTTGCGCGGGTCTACGGCAACGACGGCAGTCCGCCCTGGTGTACGGTCAGCCAAAGCTCACGGTTTTTCTCGCACCGGCGTGACCGGGTCAGTGGCCGCATGGCTGCCTGCATCTGGCTCGCCTGAGGCCAGGTTGGCGGTTTGCTCGCTGGCCTCCCGAGCCTTGATGGCACGCCGGCGCGCAGGCGTACCCATCACATAAAGCACCAAGGCAATCGGCCCCAGGCCATACAGCACAAAGGTGATCAGCGCGCCCAGCAGGGTGCCGGTGCTGCTGGTGGCTTCGGCAATCGCCATCATGACAGCCACATAAAGCCAGGCGATTGGAACAATGTACATGGCGAGGAAATGTTGCAGGATGTGAAAAATTGTCAGTTTCTTGAAGGTATTCGCCTGCGATACTCGGGTTTCTACCAATAGAGATCAAACAGGAGACAGCGCGTGGCGCAAACACCGCAGGCATTATGGGCTCAATCAGTCCAGCAATTCCAAGAAGCCCTGGCACACAACTGGGCTAAAAGTCTGCAGTCTTTGCAGGCCAACGACCTCAGTGATCTGAATGCCAATGCGTCGGACCCGAAGGCCGCGCCGTTTCAATTTGAGCAAGACAAAATTCAGGCCCTGCAGCAGCGATACCAGCAAGACGCCGCCGCCCTGTGGGCTGCCAGCCTGAGTGGCACCGCCCAGCCCAAAGACAAACGTTTTGCATCTCAGGCCTGGAGCGACAACCCGCTGGCGGCCTTCTCGGCATCGGCTTACCTGCTCAATGCCCGCACCTTGATGGGGCTGGCCGACGCGGTAGAGGCCGACGCCAAGACCCGCGCCCGCATCCGCTTTGCCGTAGAGCAGTGGCTGGCGGCCAGCGCGCCCAGCAATTTTTTGGCCTTCAATGCCGACGCCCAACAAAAAGCCATTGAAACCAAAGGCCAGAGCATTGCCAAGGGTGTGCAGAACATGCTGCATGATATGCAGCAGGGCCATGTGTCGATGACTGATGAGAGCCTGTTTGAGGTGGGCAAAAACGTGGCCACCACCGAGGGCGCGGTGGTGTTCGAGAACGAGTTGTTTCAGCTCATCGAGTACAAACCGTTGACCGCGCGGGTCTATGAGAAGCCGTTTTTATTGGTGCCACCCTGCATCAACAAGTTCTACATCCTGGACCTGCAGCCCGAAAACTCGCTGATCCGCTACGCCGTGGCGCAGGGCCACCGCACCTTTGTTGTCAGCTGGCGCAACCCCGATGCCAGCCTGGCCAAAAAAACCTGGGACAACTACGTGGAAGACGCCGCGATCAAAGCGATCACGGTGACGCAGGAGATCACCGGCGCCAAGAGCATCAATGCACTGGGCTTTTGCGTTGGCGGCACCATCCTAGGCACGGCACTGGCAGTGCTGGCGGCAAGCGGCGAAAAGCCGGTGGCGAGTGCCACCTTCCTCACATCCCTGCTGGATTTCACCGACACCGGCGTTCTGGATGTGTTCATTGACGAGGCCTTTGTCAAATACCGGGAGCAGGAGCTGGGCCAAGGCGGCCTGCTCAAGGGCCAGGAGCTGGCCTCCACCTTCAGCTTTCTGCGCCCGAACGACCTGGTCTGGAACTACGTGGTGGGCAACTACCTCAAAGGCGAAACCCCGCCGCCCTTTGACCTGCTGTACTGGAACAGCGACTCCACCAACCTGCCCGGGCCGTTTTACGCCTGGTACCTGCGCAACACCTACCTGGAGAACAAACTGTGCCAGCCGGGCAAGGCCACGGTATGCGGCCAAAAAATTGATTTTCGCAAACTCAAACTGCCGGTCTACATCTACGGCTCACGCGAAGACCACATCGTGCCGATTGGTGGCGCCTATGCCTCAACCCAGCACCTGCCAGGCCAAAAGCGCTTTGTCATGGGTGCCTCGGGCCATATTGCCGGCGTGATCAATCCGCCCGCGGCCAAGAAGCGCAGCCATTGGGTGCGTGAAGACGGCAAGTTTCCCGCCACGCAAGCCGACTGGCAGGCTGGCGCCACCGAGCAGGCCGGCAGCTGGTGGACCGACTGGGCCAGCTGGCTGCAAAGCCACGCCGGCAAGCAGATTGCAGCCCCCAAGGTCTACGGAAAAGGCAAATACAAAGCTATCGAACCAGCCCCCGGCCGCTACGTCAAGGCCAAAGCTTGATTGGTTCATTCATTTATTCAGGAGAAAAAAAGTGCAAGACATCGTGATCGTTTCGGCTGCCCGCACGGCGGTTGGCAAATTTGGTGGTGCCTTGGCCAAGACGCCGGCCCCGGAGTTGGGTGCGGCCGTCATCAAGGCTCTGCTGGCGCGTACCGGCCTGGCGCCGGACCAGGTGGGTGAGGTCATCATGGGCCAGGTGCTGACGGCCGGTGCCGGCCAGAACCCGGCGCGTCAGGCCTTGCTCAAGAGCGGTATCGCCAAGGAGTCGCCCGCGCTCACCATCAATGCCGTTTGCGGCTCGGGCCTCAAAGCCGTGATGCTGGCGGCGCAGGCGGTGGCCTGGGGCGACAGCGAAATCGTGATTGCCGGTGGCCAGGAGAACATGAGCGCCAGCCCCCATGTGCTGTTGGGCAGCCGTGACGGCCAGCGCATGGGCGACTGGAAAATGGTCGACAGCATGATCGTCGACGGCCTGTGGGATGTCTACAACCAGTACCACATGGGCATCACCGCTGAAAACGTGGCCAAGGCCCATGGCATTACACGCGACATGCAGGACGCACTGGCCCTGGCCAGCCAGCAAAAAGCCGCCGCTGCCCAAGACGGTGGCAGGTTCACCGATGAGATCGTGCCCTTCAGCATGGCCCAGAAAAAAGGCGACCCGCTGGTTTTTTCGGCCGACGAATACCTGAACCGTAAGACCAACGCCGAAGCGTTGGCCGGGTTGCGGCCCGCCTTTGACAAGGCCGGTGGCGTCACCGCCGGTAATGCCTCAGGCCTGAATGATGGTGCCGCCGCAGTGATGGTGATGACTGCTAAAAAAGCCGCCGCCCTGGGCCTCACGCCACTGGGCCGCATCGCCAGCTTTGCCACCAGCGGGCTGGATCCGGCCATGATGGGCATGGGCCCGGTGCCAGCCTCGCAAAAAGCCCTGGCCCGCGCCGGCTGGAGCGCGGCCGATCTTGATCTTCTGGAAATCAACGAAGCCTTTGCCGCCCAGGCTTGCGCCGTCAACCAGCAAATGGGCTGGGACACCAGCAAGGTCAATGTCAATGGCGGAGCGATTGCCATTGGTCACCCCATTGGGGCCTCTGGCTGCCGTATTCTCGTCACACTGTTGCATGAAATGCAGCGGCGCAATGCCAAGAAGGGCATTGCCAGCCTGTGCATAGGCGGCGGCATGGGCGTGGCCCTCACCATCGAGCGCTGATGCTCCGGGCAAAGCAATCGTTTCAATTCCTTCAATCAACGCGAGAGACAACACCATGAATCAAAAATTGGCTTATGTGACCGGAGGCATGGGCGGCATTGGAACCGCCATCTGTCAGCGCCTGCACAAAGAGGGCTACAAGGTCATCGCCGGCTGCGGCCCCACACGCAACCATGCCAAGTGGATCGCCGAGCAGGCCGAACTGGGCTTTGGCTTTTATGCTTCAGTTGGCAATGTGGGCAACTGGGACTCCACGGTCGAGGCCTTCACCAAGACCAAGGCCGAGCACGGCAGCGTCGACGTGCTGGTCAACAACGCCGGCATCACCAAAGACCGCATGTTCATGAAGATGACCCGCGAAGACTGGGACGCCGTGATAGAAACCAATCTCAACTCCATGTTCAATGTCACCAAGCAGGTGGTGGGCGACATGGTGGAAAAAGGTTGGGGTCGCATCATCAATATCTCGTCGGTCAATGGCGCAAAGGGTCAGGCCGGCCAGACCAACTACTCGGCTGCCAAGGCCGGCATGCACGGCTTTTCGATGGCGCTGGCGCAAGAACTTGCCACCAAGGGCGTGACCGTCAACACCGTGAGCCCGGGCTATATCGGCACCGACATGGTCAAGGCCATCCGCTCTGAGGTTCTCGAAAAAATAGTGGCTACCGTGCCAGTGAAGCGCCTGGGCGAACCCAGCGAGATCGCCTCCATCATCGCCTGGCTGGCGTCCGATGAAGGCGGCTATGCCACCGGCGCTGACTTCTCGGTCAACGGTGGCTTGCACATGGGCTAAGCCCCGCCGGGATCGTCCTGAAAAGGTCCGCTTCAAGCGGATTTTTTTTTGAGCACCCGCTGAAGTGACGGCTTGGCGCCAAGGCTACACTGAAAGAGCCGCATCGCCTGATGCGATTGACCTCAAACTCGCTACCCAACACCCATGACACGCTACCACCTCTACGCCATCGGCAACGCCCTGGTCGACTCTGAATACGAAGTCTCTGACCAGCAGCTCCAAACCATGGGGGTGGACAAGCGGCACATGACGCTGATTGACGCCGCGCGGCGCAACGAGTTGTTGAAGTATCTCGGTGGCGCCAAGGCCCGCCGCAGCGGTGGCGGTTCGGCGGGCAATACCGTGGTGGCGCTGTCGCAGTTGGGCGGGCAGGCGTTTTATTCCTGCCGGGTGGCTGACGACGAATTGGGTGCTTTTTACACGCAAGACCTGCTGTCGCACGGCGTGGCCACCAACCTCAGCCACACCCAGCAGCCCGCAGGCCAGACCGGCAGCTGCACGGTGATGGTCACACCTGACGCTGAGCGCAGCATGAGCACTTTTTTGGGTGCCACGGCCGAGCTAGACCACACTGCCCTGCAGGAGGCCGATATTGCCCGCTCTCAGGTTTACTACATGGAAGGCTACCTGGCTGCTTCGCCCTCGGGTCTGGACGCCGCCTTGCAAGGACGGGCCATCGCCAAAGCGGCAGGTGTCGCCTTGGCCAGCACCCTGAGCGACGTGTCGATGATCAACTTTTGCCGACCCGGGCTTGATGCCATCGTCGGCGACGGCCTGAGCTACCTGTTCTGTAACGAAGAAGAAGCGCAGGTCTGGTGCGGCACGCAAGACCTGGCCGCGATCTGCCGCCAGATTGGCCCGCTGGCCCGCACCGTTTGCCTGACCCGCGGCCCGCTGGGTTGCATCGTATTGCAGGCGGACGGGCAGACGTCGGTGCCGGCCGCCAAAGTCACGGCTGTCGACACCAATGGTGCGGGCGACATGTTTGCCGGTGCCTTTTTGTACGCGGTCACCCACGGCCACAGCCAGACCCAAGCCGCCTGGCTCGCCAACCAGGCCGCCGCGCAGGTGGTCAGCCAACACGGCAACCGCCTCAGCCGCCAGGCCATGGGCGATATCAAGACCCGGTTCGAGCAGTACCTGCAAGCGGCCTGAGCAGCGCTTCCCGCGTCAGCAGCAGCACCTGGTCCTCGCCGGCGCTGGTGGCCAGCCAGATGGGCTCCAGCCGGGGGAAGGCGGCTTCAAAGTGGGCGCGCTCGTTGCCGATCTCCAGCACCAGCACGCCCTGCGGTGTCAGCTGGGCCGGGGCCTGGGTCAACAAGGCGCGGATGAAATCCATGCCATCCACGCCGCCGGCCTGATTGCCATCCAGCGCCAGCGCGGGTTCGGCCTTGAACTCGGCCGGCAAGGCCGCCATGCTGCATGCATTGACATAGGGCGGGTTGCAAATGATCAGGTCATAGGGGCCATGCACCCGCGCCAGGCCGTCGGATATCAG
>SHXM01000118.1 GCA_009693325.1 Rhodoferax sp. | reverse complement strand
GAGGTCTCCAGCCAGGATTTTGTGATGGTCGCCCGCGCCAAGGGTTTGCGTCCGCACACCATCTTGTGGCAGTACCTGGTGCGCAATGCCCTCACGCCGGTGATTACTGTCACCGGCCTGCAATTGGCTTCACTCCTGGGCGGCAGCATTCTGATCGAAACCATTTTTACCATCCCCGGCATGGGGCAGTACCTGTTTGATTCGGTGAGTAGTCGCAACTACCCGGTGGTGCAGGCGATTGTTCTGGTGGCAGCAACCATTGTGCTGCTCGTGAATGTCTTGGTGGACGTGGCTTACGCCAGGGTAGATGCACGGGTGAGCTATGACTGAGCGGCAGCGACTGGGGGGCGGCAACGCCATGATGTCGATCGGCTTGCTGATGCTTGCCAGCCTGGTTGCCATCACACTCTTTGGCACGCTGATCGCACCCTACAACCCTTCTGCGACAGGGGCTGACTCCTTGGCCGGTCCAACGGCAGAGCACTGGCTGGGGACCGACTCCATCGGCCGTGACCTGCTCAGCCGGCTGATTGTTGGTGGTCGCACCACCTTGCTGATCACCTTTGTGGCGGTAACACTCGCGGTTTGCGGCGGCTTGGCGCTGGGTCTTTTTTGCGGTTATGTGGGTGGCCTGGCTGATCAGGTGGTGATGCGCATTCTGGATGTTGTATTTGCTTTCCCCGTGTTTTTGCTGGCCATTGCGGTCGTCGCCGCGCTTGGGCCCAGCGTGCCTAACCTGATTCTGACCATCGCCATTGTGTACACGCCGCGCCTGGCCAGGGTGGTGCGTGGCCCGGTGCTGAGCGTCAAGCGCTGGGACCATGTGGAGGCGGCCCGGAGTGTAGGTGTGAGTGAGTTCAACATTGCCACGCGTCATGTGCTGCCGCTGATTGTTTCGCCGGTTTTGGTAGAAACAAGTCTGACCCTGGCGCAAACCATTTTTACCGTCACGGCGCTGTCTTTCCTGGGCCTGGGGCCGCCCCCACCAGACCCCAATTGGGGCGCCATGCTGTCAGAGGCGCGGCAATTCATGGAACTGGCCCCGCTGGCCGTGATCGGCCCGGCGGCGGCGATTGTCTTTGCCACACTGACCTTCATCGTTCTGGCGAACGGGTTGCGCGAACGGCTGGACGTCGCAAGCAGGTGATGAGTGCTCCCGCTGCGCTTTTACAGGTTCGAGGGCTCACGGCCCAGTTCAACCGTGGCGATGTGGCTTCACAGGTTGTCAAGGGCATTTCGTTCGACATCGGTGCCGGGGAGTCCGTGGGGTTTGTGGGTGAGTCGGGCTGCGGCAAGAGCGTGACGGCACGGGCGCTGATGCGCCTGGCACCAGAGGGTTCGTCGGTCGCCTGGGGCGGCACGGTGCTGTTCAAGGGCCAGGACCTTCTGCAGGTCAATGCGCGGGTGATGCAGGATATCCGGGGGCGACGCATTGCCATGGTGTTTCAGGACCCCATGTCTTCGCTGAACCCGGTGCTGACGGTGGGCGCGCAGATTGAAGACATCGTGCGCCGGCACACCGGGGCATCTGCCAGCCAGGCCAGAAAGCGGTCGGTTGAACTGCTGGATCTGGTCGGCATTCGTGACGCAGCGCGTCGAGCGGATGACTATCCACACCAGTTTTCTGGGGGCATGCGACAGCGTGTCTTGATCGCCATTGCCGTGTCTTGCCAGCCTGACCTGCTGATTGCCGATGAACCGACCACGGCGCTGGATGTGACGGTGCAGGCGCAGATTCTGCGGCTGTTGCTGCGCCTGCGTCGGGAACTGGGAATGGCGCTGATGTTGATCACGCATGACTTTGGCGTGATCGCCGGCATGGTGGACCGTGTGCATGTGATGCTGGATGGCAAGATCGTCGAGACCGGCTCGGTCGACGCCCTGTTTGCCAACCCCCAGCAGGCGTATACACAAGCTCTGCTTGCGGCAGTACCGCGGCTCGACGCGGCTGGGGGTCTGGCATGACCGAGAACGTCCAGCAAACCCTGCCCCTGCTGCGCGTGCGCGACCTGTCGGTGACGTTCCCGGCGCGACCGGGCAAGGCGCCTGTGTTGGCCGTGGATCGCTTGTCCTTCGACATTGGCCGCGCGCAAACTCTGGCCCTGGTGGGCGAGTCGGGCTCTGGCAAGACCACGACCGGGCGAGCCGTTCTGCAGTTGCAGGCCAGCACCGGCGGCTCGGTGGAATTGTTGGGCCGTGAATTGGGCCAGCTTCCACGTGATGCGTTGCGCAAAATGCGCCGCCACATGCAGTTCGTGCTGCAAAACCCCTACAGCAGCCTGCACCCGCGAATGACGGTCGCCCAGACACTGGCTGAGCCGCTGCGGGTACACCGTTGTGTACCGCCCGAATCGGTGATCGCCCGGGTGGCGGAGCTGATGACCTTGGGGGGGCTGGAGCCCGCCATGGTGCACCGCTATCCGCATGAGTTTTCAGGGGGGCAACGACAACGCATCGTGATCGCCCGGGCCCTGGCAGTCAATCCAGACTTCGTGGTGTGCGACGAACCGGTATCGGCGCTGGATGTTCGAACTCAGGCACAGATTGTTTGCCTGCTCAAGTCTTTGCAAGACCAACTGGGCGTGTCTTATTTGTTCATTGCACATGACCTGGCGCTGGTTCGGCAATTGGCGCACCGGGTGGCAGTGATGTTTGGCGGCGCGATCGTCGAGCTAGGCTCGATCGACCAGGTGTTTGGCAAACCAAGCCACCCGTACACGCGTGCCCTGCTGGATGCCGTGCCGGTACCTGATCCGGCCGCACAACGCAAAAAACTCACTGAGACAGTTCCAGAATTGCAATTTCATGAGTTAGTTCCACAAACAGGCCCCTGTGTGTTTGGCGAAAACCATGCCCAAACCGGCAGCGCCTGCTGGCATGCGGTTGGCACAGAACACGGCGTATCTTGCCGGTTTTGGCCAAATTCACTGCGATAAAAGAGACAAGGGCCCAGCCTACATTGGCTGCTCAACCAGACTGGTGCAGCACCCATGCCGGAACAAACTTGTCACCGGCAGCCTCGCGCTCAGTGAAGGCCTTCGCGCCAGGCGGGCCGCGGCGTTGCAAGGCGGGCGCTCTTTTGTTTGGGGGCTGTCCTGTGCGCAGCAAGCTCTGAGGCAGACGGCCCTGGCGGCCAGGCCTCAGGCGGGCTGGCTCGGGTTGAGCAGGTACTTGGCGCCAGTAGCCTGTTTACCGTAAACGGCGATGGCATCCAAGGTGAGGGCCTGCGCCATGGAGACCTCTTGGGTGTAATTGCTGGCGAAAGTGGTTTTGAGCTCAGCCAGCACCCGCTCACGCAGGCGCTGTGCAGCGACTTCACCGATTTTTTGCAGAAAAGGAAACAGCAGCCAACCGCCCATGCCCCAGGTCATGCCAAAGTTGCGAGTCACCTCGGTGGGGCTGCGGTCGAGCCCACCGTAGATATACACCTGCTTGAAGGTGTTGGAACCGTAACGGCTGTAGCCCGTGGCATTGCGGCTGGCGGCGGCCTCCATGCAGCTGAGTAGCTGCCCGGCCAGTTTGCCGCCACCAATAGCATCAAAGGCGAGCGTGGCGCCAGTGGCCACCAGTGCGGCAGTGAGCTCGGACATGAAACCGGGCAGGCTCGAATTACACACCCAGGTCGCGCCCTGGCCACGCAGCAAGGCCTCCTGCTCGGCCGTTCGCACAATGTTCACCAGCGCAATGCCGTCTTTGAGGCAGATCCGGTTGAGCATCTGTCCCAGGTTGGAGGCGCCCACCGTGTGCACCAGCGCGCTGTGCCCCTCCAGACGCATGGTCTGAACCATGCCCAGTGCGGTCAGGGGGTTGACAAAGCACGAGGCCCCGTCGGCTGCGCGGCTGCCAGCCGGCAAAACCAGGCATTGCCCGGCCCCTATGCTGCGGTACTGGCTGTACATGCCGCCACCCAGCAAGGCCACGGTTTTGCCCAGCAAGGCCTGCGCCTCGGCCGATGCCCCCGCTTTGACCACCAAGCCGGCGCCCTCGTTGCCCACAGGCATCGAGAGCTCGAGCCGTGCAGCCATGCCAGGCATCAGTTTTTCAGGCACGGTGGCGCGAATGACCGGGCGCTGCGAGCTGCCCGAGGCGCTCAGGGTCGACAGGTCTGCGGCGCCAAACAGCAAGCCCAGGTCCGAGGGGTTCAGTGGCGCGGCCTGCATCTGTACCAACACGTCTTGCGGGCCGGGCTCGGGCATGGGGACTTCATCGAGCGACAAAATCAATTCGGCATTGCGCTTGATCAGCGAGCGCAGTTGCAGCATGGTGGTGGCGTTGTGGTCGTTCATGGATTTCCTTGGACTGTGCAGGGCAACATCGTAGCTGGACTGCAGGCCAACCCGGCTCGGGCCGGGCGCACCATGCCTTGGCTCAAGCTTGGCTGAGCAGGGCCAGCAGGCGGCTGAGTGCGTGGTGCACAGTGGCCTGCCGTACGGCAGCGCGGTCGCCCTCAAAATGGCATTTTTCTGCGACGACCTGCCCGGGCAAGGCAAAGCCGAACCAGACCGTGCCCACCGGCTTTGCAGGGCTGCCGCCGGTGGGGCCAGCCACGCCTGTGACGGCCACGGCCACCTGGGCGCGGGAATGCGCCAGCGCGCCCTCGGCCATGGCTTGCGCCACTGGGCCGCAAACCGCGCCAGCGCGCCGCAGCACCCGCTCTGCCACGCCAAGCAGCTCGGTCTTGGCATCATTCGAATAGGTGACAAAGCCCCGCTCAAACCAGGCGCTCGAGCCAGCCAGGTCGGTGCAGGCCGCGGCTATCATGCCGCCGGTGCAGCTCTCGGCGGTGACCAGCTTGAACCCTTTCTTGAGCAAAGCCGCGGCCACCAGAGCGCACAAAACCTCGCTTGCCGGTGCTGCATCGCTAAGGTTTGCTGTCATTGCCAGAACCGCCAGGCGGCAATGACCAGCAGGGTGCAGCCGGCCGCCACCAGATCGTCAAGCATGATGCCCAGGCCGGCCTTGCGCCAGGCCTGCGGATCGCGCGCCGCGTCCAGCCGGTGGCACAGTGCATCGGCCCAGCCCACCGGCCCGGGCTTGGCAGCGTCGAAGTACCTGAACAGGGCAAACGCAAGGGCTTGCTCAAGCAGGCCGGCTGGCGTCACCAGCCACAGCACCAACCAAAAAGCGACGACCTCATCGACCACGATCACGCTGGGATCGAGCACTCCCATGTCCCGGGCGGTGATGGTGCTGGCCCAGGTGCCAAGCACCAGTGTGGTGGCGATCAGCAGCGCCCAGTAGGCGTCATTCATCCAGGGCTGCAAGGCCACAAAGGCCACCCAAGCCCACAGGGTGCCGGCAGTGCCTGGCGCCACCGGGCTGAGGCCTGAACCAAAGCCCAAAGCAAAAAAATGTGCCGGATGGGCTAGCAGAAAGCCGGCCGTCGCGCGGCGCGGCAGGCGCTTTGGCACACCGGCCAGGTGCGCAGCAAAATCGGTGATCTCGGGTGCTGGCTCAGACATGGCTAAATTATGTCGAACCGGCAGCCACCGCCCAGCGCAGTTTGGTCGAGCTGCAGCGAGGGTTGGCACGCCGCTCCTGGGCCGATGGCCGGATCGCATCGGGCGCCACGCGGGCATAGAAGCCGCTGCGCTCGCCGGCCTGGAAGGCCTTTTTCACGCGCCGGTCTTCACCCGAATGAAAGCTCAGAATCGCCACCCGAGCGCCCGGCTTCAGGCAGCCCGGCAGTTGCGCCAAAAAACGATCCAGCACACCAAACTCGTCATTCACCGCAATGCGCAAGGCCTGGAAGGTGCGCTGTAAAGACTTGGTGGTTTCAAGCTTTCGCTCGGCCTCAGGCATGCGCTTGGGCAACTCGGCTTGCAGGGTCTGGCGCACCAAATCAGCCAGCTCAGTGGTTGATTGAAGGTACTGCCCCTGGAGTGCCGCTGCCAAAGGCAGGGCAAAGGGCTCGTCGGCGTTGTCCGTCAAAAGTTCGCGCAGGCCTTGGCGCGTGACCGACTGCAGCAACCCGGACGCCGACTGACCGCAGCTGGGGTCCAAACGCAGATCCAGTGGCCCTTCTGTTTTGAAGCTAAAGCCGCGCGCCGGGTTGTCAATTTGCATCGACGATACCCCCAGGTCTGCCAACACCAGATCAAAGCCGCCACCAGCCTCGGGCAGCAGTGCGCAGACCTGGTCAAAATTGATCCGGTGCAGCACCAGCACCGAGGCACCAAAACCCAGGCCACGCAAGCGAGTTTCGGTGCGGGCAAATTCGGCCGGGTCGATGTCCACGCCAAACAGTCGCCCGCCCGGAGCCAGGCGCGCCAACAGGGCCCGGGCATGGCCGCCGTAGCCCAGCGTCGCATCCAGGCCCACCTCGCCCGGTTGGGGCGACAGTATGGCCAAAATCTCATCCACGCAAATCGGCCGGTGCATGCCAGCCGGCGTTTGCCCGCGCGCCATCACCCGGTCAATAGCCCCGGCGTGGCCGAGCGGGTCAAGCTCCTTGTATTTCTCGGCAAAGCTGCGCGGGTGCGTGCCGGCGTAGCGCACGCGGCGCTGGTGGGGAGCTGCTTCATCCTTCATGGGCGGATTGTCCTGTATGCCACCTCCAGAGGCGCCTGATCGTCTTATCGGTTGCGGCAAGACGCCGATGCTGGCAGCGCGGGCCGAAGCTACAGACGCAAAAAACGGCAGTTCAGAGCCCAAAGTGGTCGAACGACACATGGTTGTTGGCCAGTGGCTGCCCCTGGCCATCGATCAGGCGCAGACCGGGCTGGGCGTCGACCTGGCCAATGCGGGTGACTGTCGTGCCGCTGGCCTGGCCCGCCGCCGCCACCTCGCCACGTTTGGACAGTGGCGCTGCAAAGAGCAGCTCGTAGTCATCGCCCCCGGCAAGCGCCCAGCGGCGCCAATCGTCTTGGCTCGGCGGCGGGTCAGGTGGGCTGGCAGCGCAGGCATAAAAAGCCCGCGCCGCAACCAGGCCGGCAGCCGTATCGGCCGCCACCGTGGCACCGACGCCAGACTGTTTGAGGATGTGACCCAGGTCGCCGAGCAGGCCGTCACTGACATCAATGGCTGCGCTGGCGATGCCGCGCAGGGCCTGGCCCAGGGCCACCCGGGGGCTGGGGCGCTCCAGGCGAAGACGCGCGGCCGCCAACACGGCAGCGGGCACGCCAAGGCGGCCGCGGAGTACATCTAGCGCCAATGCCGCGTCTCCGAACGTGCCGCTGACATACAGATCGTCGCCCGCACGCGCGCCCGAGCGCAGCAGCGCTTGCGAGCATCCATCCTGCAGCGGCACCTCGCCAAAAACCGTGATGCAAATGTTGAGGGGCCCCCGCGTGGTGTCGCCGCCAACGAGTTCGCAGCCATGTTCGTCGGCCAGCGCCAGCAGGCCGCGGGAGAAGGCGCCAAGCCAGACCTCATCCACGCTGGGCAGCGCCAAGGCCAGTGTGAAAGCCAGCGGCGCAGCGCCACAGGCAGCCAGGTCACTCAGGTTAACCGCCAGCGCCTTGTGCCCCAGGGCGCTGGGCTCAACCGTGCTGAAAAAATGCCGTCCCTCCACCAGCATGTCGCTGGAGACCGCCAACTGCATTCCAGGGCGCGGCTGCAGCAGCGCGCAGTCGTCACCAACGCCCAGCACAGCCCGCCGCGCCGGGCGTTGGAAATAACGTGCAATCAGGTCGAATTCGCCCAAACTCAGTGCAGCGTTCGCCCGCTGCCTCCGGCACTCAGGGCGTCAAGCACAAACATGGGGATGTCGGTGTCAAACTTTTCTCCGTCTTCGGCAACACAGAAAAAGCTGCCGTGCATGGTGCCGGTGGGCGTGCGCAGCCGGGAGCCGCTGGTGTATTCAAACACCTCGCCGGGTTTGAGCAGCGGTTGCTGCCCCACCACGCCCAGGCCCCTCACCCGCTCGGTGTGACCGTTGGCGTCGTTCACGTTCCAGGTGCGCGACACCAGTTGCGCCGGCACCTCGCCAACATTGGCGATGCTCACCGTGTAGGCAAACATATACATCCCCTGCTCGGGCATGGATTGCTCGGGCAAAAACCGGGAGGCGACTTCAACCTTGAATTGGTACTTGGACATGGCCCAATGCTACCTGCGAAAATAACAGCTCCATCCAAACCGTCATTGATGACCCTGCTGCCATGACCTACCGCATTGCGCCCTCGATTCTTTCTGCCGACTTTGCCCGCCTCGGGCAGGAGGTTCGCGAGGTGATCGCCGCGGGCAGCGACTGGATTCATTTTGATGTGATGGACAACCACTACGTGCCAAACCTCACTTTTGGGCCCATGATTTGCAGCGCCCTCAAACCCCATGCCAAGACCGCCCAGGGCCTGGCAGTGCCGATTGACGTGCACCTGATGGTGCAGCCAGTCGACGCATTGGCCGCCGCCTTTGCTGAGGCTGGCGCAGACCTGATCAGCTTTCACCCCGACGCCAGCGGCCATGTGCATCGCAGCGTTCAAGCCATCAAGGCTCGGGGCTGCCAGGCGGGTCTGGTGTTCAACCCGGCGCAGTCGCTCGAGGTGCTCGACTGGGTGATCGAGGACATTGATCTGGTGCTGATCATGAGCGTCAACCCCGGTTTTGGCGGACAAAGTTTCATTGACTCAGCCCTGCGCAAGATCGAAGACGCACGCCGGCGCATCACGGCCAGCGGCAAAGACATTCGCCTGGAGGTCGATGGTGGCATCAAGGTTGACAACATCCGCCGGGTAGCGGACGCCGGCGCCGACACGTTTGTGGCGGGCAGCGCGATTTTTGGGGCGTCAGATTACAAAGGCGTCATTAACGCCATGCGACAAGCGCTTGGCGCATGATCAAGGCACAGCCGGCTTGGGCAACTCCAGGGTGACGGTGGCCGGGCCATCCAGCCGTGGCGCCAAGGTGGCGCCTGACCTTGAAACCGTCTGCAGCAGCAGTGCCTCGCCCACCTCGCCGCCGACTTTGATCGGCCGCGCTGGTTTTCCGTCTATGGCGATCAAGGCCAGGCCTTGGTCCTGCTTTGAGGCCACCACCCCGCTGAGCTTGAAGCGAGCGGCAGTCGCATCAGGCGGCACTGAAGCCGATGCCGAAGCAGGGCTCTTGCCACCCCCTAAAACCCGTGCGATCGCGATGGCGTCCGGTGCCGGCAAGCTTGGCACTGGCAACGGGAACCGGCCCTGTACGGGCGCCAACGCGCTGATTTGGAGCAGCCAGTAAACCGCGCTGCCCGCAGCCAACGCGGCGGTCAAGAACCCGGCCAGTCGAGGCCACCATCGGTCATCTAGAGTGCGGCGCATGCTCAGATTATGAACCAGCCGGGTATCATCGCCAGCAGTTTGTAGGCCAAGGA
>SHXM01000117.1 GCA_009693325.1 Rhodoferax sp. | reverse complement strand
ACACTGGGCCAGTCAAGACGCCAAAGCAACTTTTGCTGGCTGTCTTGTATTCCTTTGTCGTCCCGGTTTTTGCGATCATTGCCTTGGTGTACTTTGTCACCGCTGACAAAAAGCCCGCAGAGGGTGCTGCCAACCCCGAAAAAGCGCTGGCAGCTCGTATCCAGAAGGTCGGCGTGGTCGAGATCCGCGATGCCAACCGGCCACTCAAGAGCGGCGAAGAGGTCTACAAAGGTCAGTGCACGGCCTGCCATGCAGCTGGCGCGGCTGGTGCGCCTAAGTTCGGCGACCCAGCCGCTTGGGCACCACGCATCAAGACGGGTTACGAAGCGCTGCTGACATCAGCCCTCAAGGGGAAGGGCGCGATGGGCGCACAGGGCGGCGGGGATCTGGAAAATCTTGAAATTGGCCGGGCCGTGGTCTATATGAGCAACGCGGCTGGCGGCAAGCTCGAAGAGCCCAAGGCTTTGGCAGTCGCCCCAGCCACAAAATAAACCAGGGCCTGCTAGGCCTGCGAGTTTGATGACACATGGCCGGGCAATGCCCGGCTATTTTTTTGCTGCAGGCCTTGCGGACTGAGCACAAAATGAAACTGGCCGGGCAGGTCTTTGGCCAGCACATCCTCCGTGGCCCATAGGCCAGACTCAACAGCATCTGCGGCCACTCCCATGTCCAGGCTGTGAACCAGGCCAAGCCCCTGCTCAGTGGCGAGGTACAGGCGGCCACTGTCATCGAGCAAGCAGCGTTGCACCTGGGCCGCCTGCCCTCTATGGTCATGAACAGTGAAGTCAGCCTCAAGGCGCCAGATCAAGGGGGTAATTTCGAGTTCGACATAGACACGTTGCGGGCCATTTTGGAAAAACCACTGCCCGGCGCCGTCAGGCTCGTAGTTGCGGCCGATGAACTCCAACAGCTTTTCATGCTTGAGCTGTGATCCTTTGCGCTGCCAGCCGCCGCCCGCAAAGGCACCCAGCGCTTGCACCCGATCGTCTCGCATATACCAGTGGCCCCGCGCGTCAAGCCCGAGCCAGCCATAGCAATGCGGCACGGCGGGCCACTTGGCCAAGGCTTGCTTAACAATATCGTCCATAGCAGCGCTCTCCAACTCCTTGCAATAGAACTGCGCACGGCTTAGCGCTGGGCCAGCAGCCAGGCCCCGACCGCTTCTGGCAGACAACTTAACTCACCCGGTGGCGCGCCCCTTGCAAAACCCACATGCCCGCCCTGGTCTGGTTGCCACAGGCTAATGTATTCGCCGACACGCTGCTGATCCGGCAATATCGCCGCCGGAACGAAAGGGTCATTGCGGGCATTGACCAGCAGGGTTGGCAGGCGAATGCTGCGCAACTGCGGCAGGGCAGAGGCGCGCTCCCAGTAGTCCTCGGTGTTTCGAAAGCCGTGCAGGGGCGCTGTAAAGACATTGTCAAAGTCGTAGAGGTCACGCGCGGCTTGCATCGCCCTTAGGTCAAACAAGCCTGGGTACTGGGCGAGTTTTTCCAGTGCCTTGGGTTTCATGCTGGCGAGAAACATGCGCGTGTAGGCCTGCCGATTAAATCCACGCCCAATGGCTCGGCCACTGGCAGCAAGGTCGAGCGGCGCCGACACGCTTGCCACGGCGCTGACAAAGCGGCTCGCTTGTCCACCCATTTCTTCGGCCCAGCGCAGCAAGGCGTTACCGCCCAGCGAGATACCAATGGCCAGAATGGGGCCCTTGTGGCGCTCCCGAAGACGGCTCAAAATCCAGCCGATTTCTTCAAAATCACCCGAGTGGTAAGCCCGTGGGCCACGATTGAGCTCACCGCTGCAGCCCCGAAAATGCGGCACCACATAGCTGTGCTCCTGCTGGCGTGCGTAGGCGGCGAAGGCTTCGGCATAGTGGCTGCGCGAAGATCCCTCAAGACCATGAAAGAGCACCAAAAGCGTAGCCCCAGCAGGAGCATCCAGCCAGTCGGCATCGACAAAATCGGCGTCGGGAGCGAGCCAGCGCTCACGACGGTATCGCACCGCCTCCCCAGTCCAGCGTCGCGACAGCCGGGCCGGCCACAGGGTTTGCAGTTGTCCACCGGGTAGCCACCATGGGGCGGCGTATTGGTCGATGCTCAAGGGCTTCGCCAGCCTGGCCCAGCCGAACTGTTGGCCCTATTTTTTGTTGCGGTATCTGCGCAGGGCTGCAATCTGCGCTGCCATCACGGCAAGCTCAGAACTTGCCTTGGCCAGATCGAGATCGCTTTTGGCGTTTTTGAGAGCCTCTTGGGCCGCCAATTTGGCAGCATTGGCTTTTTCGTCATCGAGGTCTTTGCCGCGAATAGCGGTGTCAGACAGCACCGTGACGCAGTTGGGTTGCACCTCAAGAATGCCGCCAGCGACGAACACAAACTCTTGGCTGCCGTCGGCCATGTCAATGCGCACCGAACCTGCCTTGATGCGCGATATCAATGGCGTGTGGCGCGGGTAGATGCCCAGCTCGCCCGACTCCCCAGGCAGCGCAACAAAGCGCGCTTCGCCCGAAAAAATCGACTCTTCGGCACTAACCACGTCGACGTGAATGGTGTTCATGGCTTCTCTTTTGGTCGGTTAGGGGGATTAAACCTTCTTGGCCTTCTCGAAGGCTTCATCGATGTTGCCAACCATGTAGAAGGCCTGCTCGGGCAGGTGATCGCACTCGCCCGCCACAATCATCTTGAAACCCCGAATGGTTTCGGCCAGACTGACATATTTGCCAGGTGATCCGGTGAACACCTCGGCCACCGCGAAGGGTTGGCTCAGAAAACGCTGGATCTTGCGGGCCCGAGCCACTGTGAGCTTGTCTTCGGGAGCCAGCTCGTCCATGCCCAGAATGGCGATGATGTCGCGCAATTCTTTGTAGCGCTGCAAGGTGCCTTGAACCGCACGCGCGGTGTTGTAGTGGTCTTCCCCCACCACGTTCGGATCGAGCTGGCGGCTGGTGGAATCAAGTGGATCGACCGCCGGGTAAATGCCCAGCGAGGCAATGTCCCGGCTCAGCACCACGGTGGAGTCCAGGTGGGCAAAGGTGGTGGCAGGGGAGGGGTCGGTCAAGTCGTCGGCCGGCACATAAACCGCTTGGATAGAGGTGATAGAGCCCACCTTGGTGGAAGTGATGCGCTCTTGCAGGCGGCCCATTTCTTCGGCCAGGGTGGGCTGGTAGCCCACGGCCGAAGGCATGCGCCCCAAGAGCGCCGACACTTCAGTGCCGGCCAGCGTATAACGGTAAATGTTGTCGACAAAGAACAGCACATCACGGCCTTCATCGCGGAAGGACTCTGCAATGGTCAGGCCGGTCAGGGCCACGCGCAGACGGTTACCCGGGGGCTCATTCATCTGACCGTAGACCATGGCCACCTTGGACTCTTCGAGCTTTTCTAGGTTGACCACACCGGAGTCTGCCATCTCGTGGTAGAAATCATTTCCTTCGCGGGTACGTTCACCCACGCCGGCAAACACCGACAGGCCGGAGTGGGCCTTGGCAATGTTGTTGATCAGCTCCATCATGTTCACAGTTTTGCCCACACCGGCGCCGCCAAACAGGCCAACCTTGCCGCCCTTGGCAAACGGGCACACCAGATCAATCACCTTGATGCCGGTTTCCAGCAGCTCCTGGGAAGGGCTGAGCTCGTCATAGGCCGGGGCCTTGCGGTGTATGGACATGTACTTGGCAGCA
The DNA here is from genome assembly GCA_009693325.1 of Rhodoferax sp. Lineage (GTDB taxonomy): Bacteria > Pseudomonadota > Gammaproteobacteria > Burkholderiales > Burkholderiaceae_C > Rhodoferax. Next base: position 5,624 of record SHXM01000117.1, on the reverse strand, counting down.
TTGACCGGTCCCCGCTCGTCGATTGGCGCACCGAGCACGTCCATGATTCGGCCCAAGGTGGCCGTACCCACCGGCACCATGATGGGGGCGGCGGTGTTGCTGACCATCAGACCACGGCGCAACCCGTCGGAGGACCCCAGCGCAATGGTTCGCACGATGCCATCGCCGAGTTGCTGCTGAACTTCCAGGGTCAGTGCGGTGCCGTCGAGCTTGAGTGCATCATAGATATTGGGCATCTGGTCCCTTGGGAACTCCACGTCCACCACCGCACCAATACACTGAACAATTTTTCCTCGGGCTTGAGCCATTTTTTCGCTCCATTAAATTTAAATTTTGCCAACTGCCTGAGTGCTGGGGCTAGGCCCCGATCGCAGCAGCTCCTGAGACGATTTCGGACAGTTCCTTGGTAATCGCCGCTTGACGGGTTTTGTTGTAGATCAGCTTCAACTCGCCGATCACATTGCCTGCGTTGTCGGTAGCCGCCTTCATGGCGACCATGCGGGCCGCGTGCTCGGAGGCCATATTCTCGGCAACCGCCTGGTAGACCAGTGCCTCGACATAACGCACCAGGAGATTGTCAATCACCGCCTGTGCATCGGGCTCGTAGATGTAGTCCCAGCTATGTTTGGCACCACTGGCGCCGTCGCTGGACCGCGCATCAGACTGCATCTGAGCAACCGACAGCGGCAGCAGCTGCTCAAGCACAACCTCTTGACGCATGGTGTTGATGAAGCGCGTGTAAGACAAGTAAACCGCATTGACTTCGCCGGCCGCATAGGCATCGAGCAACACCTTGACCGGGCCGATAAGCCGCTCTAAATGCGGGCGGTCGCCAAGTTGGGTCACGTGCGAGACCACCTTGGCACCTATGCGGTTCAAAAAGCCAAAGCCCTTGTTACCGATCGCCACCGCCTGCACCGCCATGCCAGCAGTTTGCAATTCGCGGAGTTTGTGGGTGACGCTTCTGAGCACGTTGGTATTGAGGCCGCCACAAAGACCTTTGTCGGTCGTCACCACAATCATTCCCGCTGCGCGAGACGTGTTGGGCTTCATGAACGGGTGCACGTATTCGGGGTTGGCTTTGCCGAGGTTGGCCGCAATATTGCGGACCTTCTCTGCGTAGGGCCTGGCAGCCCGCATCCTTTCCTGCGCTTTACGCATCTTGGAGACCGATATCATCTCCATGGCCTTGGTGATCTTCTTCGTACTTTCGAAGTTTTTGATCTTGCCGCGTATTTCCTTGCCTGTTGCCATTGAAAGCCTCCTTCGCTGTTACTTCAGGTGACTCTCAGGCGAAAGACTTTTTGAAGGCAGCAACGGCGGTGTTCAATTCGGCCTCGGCATCCTTGTCCATGGCCTTGCTGGCCTCCAGCTTGGCCAGCAGCGCGGCATGCTTGTCTTTCAGATAGCCATGCAAGCCCTGCTCAAATGCCAGCACCTTGGCCACAGGGATGTCGTCCAAGAAGCCTTTGTTCACAGCGAACAGTGTTGCACCCATCAGCGACACCGGCAGCGGGCTGTACTGCGCCTGCTTGAGCAGCTCTGTCACACGGGCGCCGCGATCGAGTTGCTTGCGGGTGGCTTCGTCAAGATCAGAGGCAAACTGGGCGAAAGCCGCCAATTCACGGTACTGGGCCAAATCGGTGCGGATACCGCCAGAGAGGCTCTTGATGAGCTTGGTTTGCGCTGCGCCACCCACCCGCGAGACGGAAATACCTGCGTTGATGGCGGGTCGAATGCCGGCGTTGAAGAGCGAGGTCTCCAAGAAAATCTGACCGTCGGTGATGGAGATCACGTTGGTCGGCACAAAGGCCGAGACATCGCCGGCCTGGGTTTCAATGATGGGCAGTGCGGTGAGCGAGCCGGTCTTTCCTTTGACCTCGCCTTTGGTAAAGGCTTCCACGTAGTCGGCATTCACGCGGGCGGCCCGCTCAAGCAGGCGGCTGTGCAGGTAGAACACATCGCCGGGGTAAGCTTCGCGACCGGGCGGGCGGCGCAGCAGCAAGGAGACCTGGCGGTAAGCCACGGCCTGTTTGGACAGGTCGTCGTACACGATCAGCGCGTCTTCGCCACGGTCGCGAAAATACTCGCCCATGGTGCAGCCAGAGTAGGCGCTGACATACTGCATGGCCGCCGATTCAGAGGCAGTGGCAGCCACCACAATGGTGTAAGCCATGGCACCGGCCTGCTCGAGAGAACGGACCACGTTTTTGACGCTGGAGGCTTTTTGGCCAATCGCCACATAAACGCAGGTCATGTTCTGACCCTTTTGGTTGATGATGGCATCGATGGCCACGGCTGTCTTGCCGGTCTGGCGGTCACCAATGATGAGTTCACGCTGACCTCGACCGACCGGCACCATCGAATCGATCGACTTGAGGCCGGTTTGCATCGGCTGGCTGACAGACTCGCGGGCAATCACCCCGGGTGCGACTTTTTCGATCACGTCGGTCATCTTGGCATTGACTGGGCCTTTGCCATCAATCGGCTGGCCCAAAGCGTTGACCACCCGACCTTTGAGTTCGGGGCCCACCGGCACCTCAAGAATACGTCCGGTGCATTTGACGGTGTCGCCTTCCGAGATATGCTCATAAGCACCCAACACCACAGCGCCGACCGAATCGCGCTCAAGGTTCAAGGCCAGGCCAAAAATGGGCTGGCCATCGCTGGCGGCGGGAAACTCAAGCATCTCGCCTTGCATCACGTCGGACAAACCGTGAATACGGCAAATGCCATCGGTCACCGAGACTACTGTTCCCTGGTTGCGGACATCGGTGCTGGCGGAAAGGCCTTCGATGCGGGTTTTGATCAGTTCAGAGATTTCTGCGGGATTGAGTTGCATGACTCTTTCCTTCTTTCTTAAATTGGGCCAACAACAGGGGCTTGCGGCCTCATGCTGTGAGTGCCACTTTCATTTGTTCCAGACGGGCTTTGACCGAACAGTCAAGGACCTCGTCGCCTACCACCACACGAACGCCGCCAATCAACTCGGGCTGCAATTCGACTGCCAGATTGAGCTTGCGGCCAAATCGCTTTTGCAAGACGACGCCCAGATCAGCCAGCGCCGCTGCCTCAATGCCAAAGGCGCTAAACACCACTGCGTCCGAAGAACCGCTCTGCGCCGTCTTGAGGGCCCGAAACTGGTTGGCGATTTCGGGCAGCGCGTTGAGGCGCCCGTTATCAATCACGGTACGCAAAAAGTTCTTCGCCTTCTCTGGCAAAGACACCCTTGAAACACCAGCGATGAGATCAAAGACCTGCGCATTCGTGACATTGGGGTTGAGAGCGAATTGTTGCAACTGGGCGTTTTGCCCAATCAGGTTCAACTCCTCGACCCAAACCGTTGCCGCGTCCAACTCCTCCACCAAAGCCTTGAACAGGGCATCGGCGTAGGGTCGGGCAATGGTTGCTAGTTCAGCCATGGTCGACCTCTCTCACAATTCGGTCTTCAAGCGACCTAGCAGATCAGCATGGACGCCCGCATTGACCTCTTTGCGCAAAATCTGCTCGGCGCCTTTCACGGCCAGCGCCGCCACCTGCTCGCGCAGAGTTTCGCGAGCCTTGATGGTTTGCTGTTCGGCCTCAGCCTTGGCAGCCGCAATAATTTTGCTGGCCTCCTCGGCGGCCTTCAGTTTGGCGTCTTCGATGATGATCTGGCCGCGGCGCTCGGCATCCGCCAGGCGGGCGGCGGTTTCCGTACGAGAACTCGCCAGTTCTGCCTCTACCCGCTTATTCGCGGACGACAGCTCCGCTTTCGCCTTGTCTGCAGCCGCCAGGCCATCGGCGATTTTCCTGACACGTTCGTCAAGCGCCGTGGTGATTGGCGGCCAGACAAATTTCATCGTGAACAGCACCAGCAATGCGAAGACGATCATTGACGCCAGCAAGGTTGCATTAATGCTCACAGTAGTTCTCCCTCAGCGAGGTCATCTAGCACAGCTTACTTGGCAAGGCGGGCGATTTGAGCGAGAAACGGGTTGGCCGTGGTGAACCACAGTGCAATGCCCGTGCCGATGATGAACGCCGCGTCGATCAAACCGACCAGCAGAAACATCTTGGTCTGCAATTCACCCATCAACTCCGGCTGGCGGGCTGCCGCCTCGAGGAACTTGCTGCCCATGATGCCGATGCCGATACAAGCGCCCAGCGCCCCCAAACCAATGATCAGACCCGCAGCGAGAGCAACAAAACCAATGACTTCCATGATGACTCCTTAAAAAACTAAAACTAAAACTAAAACCAAACTCGAAACCGACACACTGAACCCAAACCCTCGAATCTCAAACGTTCCGACTTTTGCAATCCGATCAATGCGCGTCGTGCGCCTGACCGATGTAGACCAGAGTCAACATCATGAATACAAAGGCCTGTAACACAATGATCAGGATGTGAAAAACTGACCAGGCCCAACCGGCCACCACATGCAGCAACAGCAGCATTAAATCGCCAGGTTGGAAGGAGAACGCCCAAGCACCGCCGAGCAGAGCGATCAACATAAATACGAGCTCACCAGCATACATATTGCCAAATAGTCGCATGCCATGCGACACGGTTTTGGCTACAAATTCCATCAACTGCATGGCCAAGTTTGCGCAACCGAGAATCAAGGCGAAAAGCGGGTTTTTGCTGGTTCCAAATGGAGCGCAGACCAGCTCGTGGGCCCAACCCCCGACACCTTTGATCCGCAAGTTGTAATAGAGACAAAGCAGCAGCACAGAAATCGACATGCCCATGGTCATGGACAAATCGGCGGTTGGCACCACGCGCAGGTAGGCGTGGCTTGGATCATGCCCCGCGGCGCCGTAAATCGCACTCCAGATTTCGGGCAGCAGGTCAAGCGGCAACAAATCCATTGCGTTGAGCAGAAATATCCAGGTAAAAACTGCCAAGGCAAGCGGTGCCACAAGCTTGCGACTGCTCGCGTTGTGAACAATTGATTTGGCTTGGGTGTCTACCATTTCAAAGAGGATTTCGACCGCCGCCTGGAACCGGCCAGGCACGCCTGATGTGGCGTGGCGCGCCGCACGCCAAAGAAAAAAGCTGCCCACAATGCCCAGCAGAATTGAGAAGACAAGAGAATCGATATTGACGACTGTGAAGTCAACGATCTCGGTCTGGGTTTTGTTTTGCCAGTGCGTTAAATGGTGGACGATGTAGTCACTGGAGGAGGGTATTTTTGCGTCTGCGGACATTATTCGCTCTTTAATTTAGGCTTCATTTTGCCAACCAGCACGGTTTTCGGATCAAGGCCCGGTCCGGATTTTGGTTGTGGCCGCAAAACTAACGCCAGCCAATACACTTTCATCGTCACAAATAAACCCAATAACAAAAACAACCAATCGAGTTGGTCAACCAACTTCGGTGCTGCAAACAGCAGCCCGATACTCAAAGAAATCTTTACGATTTCCCACAAAAAAAACCCGAGGCCCGCTGTCAGCAGGTTGCGAGACAGGAATTGCCTTGACAACCCGCGCGCAAAAAACAGGGATGGCAGCACCACCACCAGCACTCCGTAAGCGACCGACCAAACGGCGCTTGCACTGTCATTGAGCAGCCACGTCAAGAGTACCGCGCCAGCCCCCATCCCGCACTGCCAACCCACTACCTGCCAAGGTGTCACTGAC
>SHXM01000116.1 GCA_009693325.1 Rhodoferax sp. | reverse complement strand
ACCCTGGCCAAACTGCTGTCGCCGGCGGCCGAAGCCTTTCGCTACTTCGTGTTGGAGCACGGCGAAGACTACCTGCGCGAGCACTTTGGGCGGCACATGGCGCTGGCGGGGCCGGTTTGAACTTTGGCTGCGAATGGTGAGTTTGAACTGTGACCGAGTTCAGGGGGCCGTGGTTGGCTGGCTTCAGAGGCCGACTGAGTGCCGCCGCTCGTGTCCCTCCGCCCTGCGGGCTCCTTCCTTGACCTCGCTGCGACACTCAGTCGGCCTCTGAAGCTGCGAAGACGATTGGTGCATCAGCATTGCCGCACTAGACCACTGTGCACCAACCACCGTGCCAGGTCAGGGCGGTGGGGCGTTCGGCGCAGCGGCATCAAGGAGGAGCCCGCAGGGCGGGGGACAGCCGCGGAGACGAATGCCCCGCCGCCCTGATCCCCCAAGCCAACGCCCCTGATCCCACAAACCAAAGACCCTGAACCCGCAAGCCCAAGCCCCTGAACCAGCAGACTCGACTAAAGGAGGCTCTTTACCAATCCGTTACAGTGCTAGCCATGTCCAGCCCCCGTCCCGCCATCACCGTTGCTGTGGTGATGCGCCGGGAGCGCATTGACGGGCCGATGAGCCGCTGGCAGTCTTGGCGCTGGGTGCTGGCCGATGTGGTGCCGCAAGAAGACGGCTTTGGGCAGCTGCCGCGCTTGCTGTACCAAAACGAGAACGAAGAACGCTGGCTGCACCCGGGGTTTACCGTGGAATTGTTTCAGGATGACGCCGAGGGCTACTACCTCAACACCAGCACCGATGCGCCGGGCTGGTTTGTGCTGTGGCGTATGCACGAGGGCGAAGAGGCTGACGGCGGCCCTGCTGCCCGCCCGGCGGCGGTTAGCCTGAGCTACCACGATGCCGGGCGCTGGCTCGATGCTCAGGAAACCGTAGAGCAGCTGCCGGCGCCGGCCGGCGTGGTGGACTGGCTGAGTGCCTTTGTGGCCGAGCATCATGTGGCCGAGCCCAAGCGGCGCAAGCGGCCCGAGAGCTTTCGCTCCTTGAGCGACCGCTTTGGCAACCCGGCCTCGATCAGCACCGACAAAGCCCGTGGCGGCGGCCATGGTTGACGGTTTTTTGGGTCGCTGGTCGCAGCGCAAGCAGGCACAGCGAACTGGCCTGCCGCTCGAGGAGCCCACAGCCCTTGCGCCGCCTGCAGCCGCAGCGCACCAGAACGACAAACAAGATGACAAACAAGAAGCCAGCCAAGCGACAAAGCAAGCCGGGTCTGCGTCAGCGGCCCCCGACCCAGCCGTGCCCGCGCCTGCCGCCGAGTTGCCTAGCCTGGAAGACGCGGCCCGGCTGAGCACCGAGTCTGATTTCCGGCCTTTTATGTCGCGTGGGGTGGCGCCAGAGGTGCGCAATGCGGCCATGAAAAAGCTGTTTGCTGACCCGCACTTCAATGTCATGGACCGGCTCGATATTTATATTGACGACTACTCCCTGCCGGACCCGTTGCCGGCGTCCATGCTGCGCCAAATGGCCAGTGCCCAGTTTCTGAAGTTGTTTGACGACGACAATGAGGCCGCGCCGGCTGCAAACGCTAACCCGAGTGCGGCAGACCCGCCTCAGCCACCCGAGCCCGACCATGACCACACTGATTTGCGACTGCAACCAAACCATGCCGCTGGACAAGGCGAGCCTGGGGGCAGCGCTCAATGAAACCCTGACCCTGCATTCCAGCCTGTGTCGGCGCGAGGCCGCGGCCTTTGTTCAGGCGCTGGGCACGGGCGAGGACCTGGTGGTGGCCTGCACCCAGGAGTCGCGCCTGTTCACCGAGTTGGCCAGCCAGACGCCCGGTGCGCAGGCGCCGATCCGCTTTGTCAACATCCGCGAGACCGGCGGCTGGAGCCGCGACGCCAAAGACGCCGGCCCCAAGATCGCAGCGTTGCTGGCCCTGGCCCACTTGAGCGAGCCCGAGCCGGTGGCCACAGTCAGCTACCAGAGCGCCGGCCGTTTGCTGATCATCGGCGAGCTCGGTGCGGCTGAGCAGGCCGCCGAGCTGATCGGCCCCGAGCTTGACATCACCCTTTTCACCCAGGGTGGCGACACAGCTGGCGCGCAGCAGGAGCGGCGCTACCCGGTGCTGGGCGGTCAAATTCAGGGTCTGACCGGCTGGCTCGGCGCCTTTGAGCTGAGTTGGCTGCGCAACAACCCGATCGATCTGGATTTGTGCACCCGCTGCAATGCCTGCATCAGCGCTTGCCCGGAAGACGCCATCGGGCTCGACTACCAAATTGACCTGGCGGCCTGCCAGTCGCACCGGGCCTGTGTCAAGGTTTGCCAGGTGGCAGGAGCAATTGATTTTGACCGCGCAGCCAGCAGTCAGACCGACAGCTTTGATCTGGTGCTGGACCTTAGAGCTACGCCAGCTTTCAGCCATCATGCCCTGCCGCAGAGCTATTTGCGCTGGGACGGCCGCAGCCCGGGGCCGCTGCTGCAAATGCGCAGCCTGGTGGGCGAGTTCGAAAAGCCCAAATTTTTTGGCTACCAGGCCCGCCTGTGCGCTCACAGCCGGAATGAAAAAGTTGGCTGCCAGGCCTGCATTCAGGTCTGTTCGGCCTTGGCCATCAGCAGCGATCGCAGCCGCCAGCAAATCAAGGTCAACCCGCAACTGTGTGTGGGCTGCGGTGCCTGCAGCACGGTGTGCCCCAGCGGCGCACTGAGCTTTGGCTACCCCCGTGCCAGCGAGCAGGGCGTCAGGCTCAAAACCCTGCTCGCCACCTATGCCCGTAGCGGTGGCAAAAACGCAGCCGTGTTGTTGCACAGCCAGCAGGGCGGGGCGCGGCTGCTCGGGGAACTAGGCCGCGCTGCGCAGATTGAGCGCAACCGGCGAGACGGCACGCGTGGTGTGCCGGCCCGGGTGCTGCCGATGGCGCTGTGGCATACCGCCTCCACTGGTCTGGAACTGTGGCTGACTGCCATCGCCTACGGCGCCTCGCAGGTGTGGGTATTGCTGACCGACGAAGAGGCTCCCCAGTACCGGCAGGCGCTGCAAGAGCAAATCGCCGTGGCGCAGGCCATTTTGAGCGGGCTCGGTTTTGCTGGCCAGCACATCCTCTTGCTGCAAGCCCGCGATGCGCGGGACCTGGCTGCGCTGGACCGCGACCTGCAAGCGCCGCCGGCCCAGAGCGTCGCGCGCAGCGCCAGCTTTGCCGTGCAGGCCGACAAGCGGGCCACCCTGGCTTTGGCGCTGGACCACCTGATGGCCCAGGCCCCCACCCGCTCGGGCGTGATTTCACTGCCGGGTGCCGGCTCGCCGCTGGGCGCCTTGGCCATCAATAAAGACAGCTGCACCCTGTGCCTGAGCTGCGTCAGCGCCTGTCCGGCCAGTGCCCTGCAAGACAACCCGCTGGCGCCGCAACTGCGCTTTATTGAGAAAAACTGTGTGCAATGCGGCCTGTGCGTCAGCACCTGCCCGGAAAAATCGCTGGCCCTGCTGCCGCAGCTCAACCTGGCGCCGCAGCGCAACGAGCCGGTGCTGCTCAATGAAGCCAAGCCCTATGCCTGCGTGCGCTGCAGCAAGCCCTTTGGCACCATCAAGGCCATTGAGGCCATGCTCGGCAAGCTCGCTGGCCACAGCATGTTTCAGGGCGCAGCGCTGGAGCGGCTCAAGATGTGCGGCGACTGCCGGGTCATTGATATCCATTCGGCGAGCAATGAAGCCCGCATCACCGACCTGTGAGCATGACGCCGCACCCCGCCCCACCCACCAGCAGCGCGCTGGACGAAGAGACCGCCCGGGCCGAGCTTTATGGCGTGTTGGCCCTTCTGTACTACGCCCCCCCTTCGCCCGAGCTGATCGCCAAACTGCGCGTGGCTGCCACCGAAGCGCCGGCAGCTGGTGCGTTGTTAGAGGAGCCCTGGCGAGTGCTTGTCGGGCTGGCGCGCAGCCTGGACGGGACGCTCATTGCGCAAGAGTACGAGGCCCTGTTTGGCGGCATCGGCAAGCCTGAGGTGTATTTGTACGGCTCGCATTTCTTGAGTGGTTTTTTGAACGAAAAGCCGCTGGCGCGCCTGCGTACCGACCTGGCTGCACTGGGCCTGGCGCGGGACGATGCCATGTCCGAGACCGAAGACCATGTGGCTTGCCTGTGCGAGGTGATGCGCTACCTGATTGCGGGCGACGATGTGGCAGTGGCCAACCTGACTCGTCAGCGCGAGTTTTTCAGCCAGCACCTGCAGCCCTGGGTGGCCCGAATGTGCGCCGACATTGAGCAACACCACAAAGCGTGTTTTTATGCTGCCCTGGCCGGACTCACCCGCAGTTTTATGGACATCGAGGCCCAGGGTTTTGATATGTTGGCTTGAATGGCCTGCTCGCCACGGCTTGTTCCGCTTGCCTAGGGTCTAAGTACTTACCCTTGGTTTGCGTAAGTTGGCCCACAGTGGGCTTTGGCTTGGGCTACATTCGGACGAGCCGACGTGGTTTACAGTCATTTGGTATTTTTTGGAGACAGACATGACCCCTACCCAAACCAAGGCCTCGCGGCGTGGATTTTTCTTGACAGCCTCGGCCGCTGGTGCCCTTGCCGCGTCAGCCACGCTGCTCAAGAAGCCTGATGTGGCTGCGCTGGCGGCGCCACTCAAACCTGCCCCTGAAAAAGGCGGCGGCTACTCGCTTAGTGAGCATGTCAAACACTATTACCGGACCACCCGGGTCTGAGCGTTTTTTGGAGAACCCCATGTTGCTGACCAAAAAAATTGCCACCGCCGACAGCCCGGCCCGTTCACCCTTTGTGCACAGCCTGCGTCGCGGCCTGTCGCAGGCCCTGCCCACCATGGACCGGCGCATGTTTTTGCGCCGCTCCGGGCTAGGGGTGGGCGTAGGCATCGCCGCCACCGGCCTCACGCTGGTCAAAAAATCTCAGGCGGCCGGCGCTGCCGTGGCCCTGGGGGACGGAAAAATCGAGGTCAAACGCACGATCTGCACCCACTGCTCGGTCGGTTGCGCGGTGGATGCCGTGGTGGAAAACGGTGTCTGGGTGCGCCAGGAGCCGGTGTTTGATTCCCCGATCAACCTGGGCGCTCACTGCGCCAAGGGCGCCGCGCTGCGCGAGCACGGCCATGGCGAGTTCCGCCTGCGTTACCCGATGAAACTGGTCAACGGCAAGTATGAGCGCATCAGCTGGGATACCGCGCTGACCGAGATCAGCGCCAAACTGATGGAGCTGCGCAAGACCAGCGGGCCAGATTCGATTTACTGGGTGGGCTCGAGCAAGCACAACAACGAGCAAGCCTACCTGCTGCGCAAGTTTGTCAGCTTCTGGGGCAGCAACAACTGCGACCACCAGGCCCGTATTTGCCACTCCACCACGGTGGCCGGTGTGGCCAACACCTGGGGCTATGGTGCCATGACCAATTCGTACAACGACATGCAAAACAGCAAGGTCGCCCTGTACATCGGCTCGAACGCCGCAGAGGCACACCCGGTCAGCTTGCTGCACATGTTGCATGCCAAGGAAACCGGCACCAAAATGATTGTGGTAGACCCGCGGTTCACGCGCACAGCGGCCAGGGCCGATGAGTTTGTGCGCATCCGCTCGGGCTCCGACATTCCCTTCCTGTTCGGCCTGTTGCACCATATTTTCAAAAACGGCTGGGAAGACAAAAAATACATCAACGACCGGGTCTATGGCATGGACAAGGTCCGCGAAGATGTGCTCGCCAAATGGACACCAGACAAGGTTGAAGAAGCCTGTGGCGTGGGCGAAGCGCAAATGATCAAGGTTGCCACCATGCTCCACGAGAGCCGGCCTGGCACCATCGTCTGGTGCATGGGCCAGACCCAGCACACCACCGGCAACGCCATGGTGCGCGCCTCCTGCATCCTGCAGCTCGCGCTGGGCAATGTGGGCAAGTCGGGCGGTGGCACCAACATCTTCCGCGGCCACGACAACGTGCAGGGCGCCACCGACGTCGGCCCCAACCCTGACTCGCTGCCCGGTTACTACGGCATTGTTGAGGGCTCGTGGAAGCACTTCGCCAAGGCCTGGGGTGTTGATTTCGAGTGGATCAAAAAACAATTTGCAAGCCCGGCCATGATGAGCAAGCCCGGTATGACAGTGTCCCGTTGGATTGATGGTGTGCTGGAGAAAAACGAGTTGATCGACCAAGAGTCCAACCTGCGGGGGGTGTTCTTCTGGGGCCATGCGCCCAATTCGCAAAGCCGCGGCCTGGAGATGAAGCGAGCCATAGACAAGCTCGATTTGCTCGTGGTGGTAGACCCGTATCCCTCGGCCACCGCCGCCATGGCCGCCATGCCCGGCAAGGCCGAAGACCTCAACCCCAACCGCGCGGTCTACCTGCTGCCGGCTGCCACCCAGTTCGAGACCAGCGGCTCTTGCACCGCGTCCAACCGATCGATCCAGTGGCGCGAAAAAGTCATCGAGCCGCTGTGGGAGAGCCGCAGCGACCACATGATCATGCAGCAGTTCGCCGACCGCCTGGGTTTTGGCAAAGAGTTGTCCAAAAACTTCAAAATGCAACAGGTCAAGGGCATGGACGAGCCGGTACCCGAGGACATCCTGCGCGAAATCAACAAATCCGTCTGGACCATCGGTTACACCGGCCAAAGCCCGGAGCGCCTGAAGGCGCACATGCGCAACATGCACCTGTTCGACGTCAAGACCCTCAAGGCCAAAGCCGGCACCGACAAAGAAACCGGCTACGACTTCACGGGAGACTACTTCGGTCTGCCCTGGCCCTGCTGGGGCAATGCGTCCTTGAAGCATCCGGGTTCGCCCAACCTCTACGACACCTCCAAGCACGTGATGGAGGGGGGTGGCAACTTCCGCGCCAACTTTGGCGTGGAGCGCGGGGGCAAGAGCCTGCTGGCCGAAGACGGCTCGCATTCGCTGGGCGCCGACATCACCACCGGCTACCCCGAGCTTGACCATGTGCTGCTTAAAAAACTGGGCTGGTGGGATGAACTCACCGAGGCCGAGAAAACAGCCGCCGAGGGCAAGAACTGGAAGACCGACTCCTCGGGCGGCATGATCCGCGTCTTCATGCAGGGCCACGGCTGCCACCCGTTTGGCAATGCCAAGGCGCGCGCCGTGGTCTGGAACTTTCCCGACGCCATTCCACAACACCGCGAGCCGCTGTACGGCAACCGGGCCGACCTGCAGGCCAAGTACCCCACGCACGACGACAAAAAAGCTTTCTGGCGCCTGCCCACGTTGTTCAAGACCATTCAGGACAAAAACATCGCCGACAAGGTGCACGAGAAGTTCCCGCTGGTCATGACCTCGGGCCGCCTGGTCGAGTACGAGGGCGGTGGCGAAGAGACCCGCTCCAACCCGTGGCTGGCTGAGTTGCAACAGGAGATGTTTGTCGAAATCAACCCGAAGGTGGCGGCAGCCAAGGGCATCCGCAACGGCGAGCGAGCCTGGGTCTCCACGCCCACCGGGGCCCGCTTGAATGTGCAGGCCATGGTCACCGAGCGGGTCGGGCCCGACACCGTGTTCATGCCGTTTCACTTTTCGGGGCGCTGGCAGGGCGCTGACATGCTGGCCTACTACCCCAATGGTGCTGCGCCCATCGTGCGCGGCGAGGCGATCAACACTGCCACCACCTATGGGTACGACAGCGTAACCATGATGCAGGAAACCAAGACCACGGTTTGCAATGTCGAGAAAGCCTGAGCCCCTGCGCGACCGAACTGATTGGAGAACACCATGGCAAGAATGAAATTCATCTGCGACTCTGAGCGCTGCATCGAGTGCAACGGTTGCGTCACCGCTTGCAAAAACGAGCATGAGGTTCCCTGGGGCGTCAACCGCCGCCGGGTTGTCACCCTGAACGACGGCGTGCCCGGTGAGCGCTCGATCTCGGTGGCCTGCATGCACTGCAGCGATGCGCCCTGCATGGCGGTGTGCCCGGTCAATTGCTTTTACCGCACCGACGAGGGCGTGGTGCTACACGACAAAGACGTCTGCATCGGCTGCGGCTACTGCTCCTACGCATGCCCGTTTGGCGCGCCGCAGTTTCCGTCGCAAGGCACTTTTGGCGTGCGCGGCAAGATGGACAAATGCACCTTTTGCGCTGGTGGCCCCGAGGCCAATGGCAGCCAGGCCGAGTTCGAAAAATACGGCCGCAACCGACTGGCTGAGGGCAAGTTGCCGGTTTGTGCCGAAATGTGCGCTACCAAGGCCCTGATAGCTGGTGATGGCGATGTGATTGCCGACATCCTGCGCAACCGGGTGCTCAAGCGGGGCAAGGGGGCTGAAGTATGGGGCTGGGGTACGGCTTATGGTTCCAAGCAGGCCGGTCAACCGGCCGCCCCTGGGGTGAAATCATGAAGCTTGTCTGGACGATTCTTGCCACTGTCTTGCTGCTGGCCTGTGGCGACAAAGCACAAACCCTGGGTACTCCAGCGCAGGACACCTCGCCTGTGACGGGAACCGGCAAGGCCTATGCGGTGGGCGGTTGGAAGCAGGGGGACAAAGCCAGCTGGGAGGCGCATCTCAAGGCGCGCGCCCAGTATGGTCAAAATGATTACAGCCGCGTCAACTGAGGGGAGGGCCCAATGAACAAAGTCCTGTCTCTTGCGCTGGGCCTGCTGCTGGCTGGCGCGACCTGGGCCCAGACCAAGCCGGCCGACCCGGTGTTAGCGGCGCCAGCGCCGGCAACGGCAAATGCCCTGGGTGTGAAAAGCCAGAACATCATGGATGTCAAGCCAGACGCGAGTGCCGAACCCGGCTACGACAAGCAAAACAATGGTGAGCGCGACAAGGTGCAGCCCGGAAACAATGCGCCCATGTGGCGTCAGGTTGGTGCTGGCGCTACGGGCTACAGCAGCCTGCCGACCCCCGAGGCCGGCAACTTGATCCAACCCTTTGTCCAGTACCCAGGCTCGCGCCTGACCAGCGCAGGGGAGGCCTGGCGTCAAGTACGCAACAACTGGGTCATCCCTTACGGTGGTGCGCTCATCTTGATTGCGCTCGGTGCTATCGGAATTTATTACTGGCGCAAGGGCAGCATGCTCTTGCATGGCGCCGAGACTGGCCGCAAAATTGAGCGCTTCACCCCCTTTGAGCGCTCCGCCCACTGGGCCAACGCCATCACTTTTTGTATTTTGGCCATCTCGGGGCTGGTGATGGCTTTTGGCAAGTTTTTCATCTTGCCGGTGATTGGTGCCACCCTGTTTGGCTGGCTCAGCTTTGCCCTTAAGAATGCACACAACTTTGCCGGGCCGGTGTTCGCCGTGTCGCTGTTGGTGGTGATCATCACCTTTGCCCGCGACAACCTGCCGCGCCCAGAAGACC